>JBKQVT010000040.1:0-10930 GCA_052139835.1 Thermoguttaceae bacterium | reverse complement strand
CGGTAGACCCGCATCAGCGAGCCGCCCACCCGCCGGTCGCTGGCCGCGAAGTAGGGGGAAATCCGCTTCAGACGCGGCTGGAAGGCGCGGATGAAGGCCATCGCGGGCTCCAGGACATCGCGCTCGTACCGCCCCTTGTTCTCCTGGAACCAGGGCCGGTTGTTGTTGTCGGCCAACTGCTCCAGGAACTGGAAAAGCGTGGGCTGGAACTTCTCGAACTTCGTCATGGGGAGTTCCGCCAGCCTCACTTTACTTTCCCCGGCCGGATGTGCAGGTAGCAGCAGCCCTCGCGGTCGGGCTGCCAACTGTCCAGGGAAAAGTCGAAACCGGCCGCCCCGAACGTGCCGAAGTCGATCTGCGAGGCGATCCGGCAGAGCGTGGCGATCTCGTCGTCCGGCAGTCCCATCTCCTGCCAGGCCTCCTGCAGCGGACACTTCCGCTGCAGGATGTCCAGCGCGGCGGCGTCCTCGTGGGTCACCTCGGGTTGGAAGAGCCGTCCGCCGTCGGCGGAGCCGGAGAGGAAAGTCCGCTTCACTCCCGAGAGGTCGCCGGGGGCGAAGCGGCCGTACTTCTCCCGCCCCTTCTGTTCTCCCCTCCGGCGGAGCGCCCGGCCCATCACCGCCTCGGCCTTCTCGGCGCCGAACTCGCGCCGCATCTCGTCGAAGATCAAGTGGTAGATGATCGCCCGATTCTTAAACGATTCGACCAGTTCACTGCGAAGCTGTGCTTCCGACATGGCGGTTTTCTCCATAGTTCAAGCGGGGCCGGGTTGTTACCACCATCATATTCGCTTCCTGCCAAACGGCAAGCCGGGCCGCGAGACGGTCTTCCTCCTGCCGTGGGGGCGGCACGAGGGGGACAGTCCCATTTTCGCGGCGGCGGCGGCGATTTCAAGAGCGGCAGCCTTCGCACCGCGAAAATCGGGACAGTCCCCTGTATACCCTTAACCGCCGCCCGCGCCGCGGTGTACAATACGTCCCATGACCACCCCCGAAAAGCCGCCGCGGGAGCGACTGCTCACCCCGGTCGAATTCCTCAAAGGCGTCGGGCCGCAGCGGGCCGAACTGCTCGAGCGGCTCGGCCTGCGGACCGTCCGCGACCTGCTCTTCTTCTTTCCCCGCACCTACCAGGACCTCACTGACCAGCGCGACGTGCCGCAGTTGGAAGAGGGGAAACTGCAAAGCGTCCGCGGCACCGTCGACGACATCGACATCCGCAGCACCGCAAGCGGCGGCTGCGTGCTGGGCGTGTCGATCCGCGCCGCCGGCGGCCACCTCCGCGCCCTCTGGTTCAACCAGCCCTTTATGCGCGATCGCTTCGCATTCGGCCAGCGGGTGCTGGTCTCGGGCAAGCCCAAGATGAACGGCCTGGTTTGGGAAATGAGCCACCCCCGCGTGGAAACCCTCGCCGAGGAGGAAGACGAGCCGGTGGGCAAGATCCTCCCCGTCTATCCCTTGACCGAAGGCTTGCAGCAATGGCAACTGCGGCGGATCGTCCGCGAGGCGTTGGACGCTCACGTGGGGCTGTTGGAGGAGGTTTTTCCGGCGGAGTTCTTGGAGGCCCACGACCTCTGGCCGCTTGGCCAGGCGCTGCCTGAGGTTCATTTTCCCGCCGACCGGCAGCGGCTCGACCGGGCGCGGCGGCGGCTGGTCTACCAGGAATTGTTTATCCTGCAGCTTGCCTTGGCCTTGAAACGACAGCAACAAGCCGGGCGGCAGGCCCCGCCCCTGGAGGCGACCGCCCAGATCGACGCCCGCATCCGCCGGCTTGTCCCCTTCGAGCTGACGGCCGGGCAGCAGCAGGCGATCGCCGAGATTGCCGCCGACATGCGGCGGCCGCTGCCGATGAACCGCCTCTTGCAAGGCGACGTGGGGAGCGGCAAGACGGTGGTGGCCTTGTATGCCATGCTGCTGGCGGTGGCCCATCACTACCAGGCCGTGCTCATGGCCCCCACGGAGGTGCTCGCCCGGCAACATGCCCTGACGGTCGAGAAATTGCTCTCCGCCAGCCAGGTTCGCCGCGTGCAGTTCAGCGGCGGGATGCCGGCCAAGCAGCGGGCCGCCGTGCTGGAGCAGATCGCCGCCGGCGAGATCGACCTGGTTATAGGTACGCAGGCGGTGATCCAGGAAGACGTGCAATTCGCCCGCCTGGGCCTGGTGGTGATCGACGAGCAGCACAAATTCGGCGTGCGGCAGCGGGCGATCCTGAAGCACGCCGGGCTGGATCCGCATTACCTGGTGATGACGGCCACGCCCATCCCGCGGACGGTGGCCATGACGCTCTTCGGCGACCTGGACACTTCGGTTTTGCGGGAAAGCCCGCCGGGCCGCCAGCCGGTGCACACCTACCTGGCCACGGAGGAGCAGCGCGGCCGCTGGTGGGAATTCTTCCGCAAGAAGCTCCGCGAGGGGCGGCAGGGCTACGTGGTCACGCCGCTGGTCGAGGAGTCGGACCAGTTCGCCGCCGTCAGCCTCGAGGAGACCTACGAGGAACTGGCCAACGGCGAGTTGGAGGCCTTTCGCCTGGGCCTGATCCACGGGCGGATGACCGCGGCCGAAAAGGACGACGTCATGGACGCCTTCCGCGCCGGCCACATTCAGGCGCTGGTCTGCACCGCGGTGGTCGAGGTGGGCGTGGATGTGCCCAACGCCACCTTGATGACGATCGAGGGGGGGCAGCGCTTCGGTCTGGCGCAGCTTCACCAGTTGCGGGGGAGGATCGGGCGGGGGAAGTTCCCCGGCTTCTGCTGCGTGTTCGCCGAGCCGCAGAGCGACGAGGCCCAGCAGCGCCTGAAGGCCTTCGTCGAGACCAGCGACGGCTTCCAACTGGCCGAAAAGGATTTTCAATTGCGGGGGCCGGGCGAACTGCTGGGCACGAAGCAGCACGGCCTGCCGCCGCTGCGGATCGCCGATTTGTCGCGCGACATGCCGCTGTTGGAAGAGGCCCGCCGCGACGCCCGCGAGTTGGTCTCCGCCGATCCGGACCTCTCCGCCGCGGAGCACGCCCTCTTGCGGCGGATGACGCTGGGGCGTTACGGCAAGGCGTTGGAGTTGGGCGACGTGGGGTGAGAAAGGAACGATAAAGGATGGAGGATGAAGGATGAAGGATAAGGGCCGGGTGGCGGCACGCTTGCGGTTTCGCAGTGCGGTCACGCCGGCTGGGGCGGCTTGGGCTTCAGCGTGAAGGAGTGCCACACCAGCAGCGCGGCGCCGCAGACCAGGAGACTGTCGGCGACGTTGAAGTTCGGCCAGTGCCAGGGCCCGATCATCACCAGGATCCAGTCGCGGACGGCATGGACCGGATCGCCCACGTGATGGGGCGGATTGGCGATCCACCGCAGACCCGGCAGGCCCAGCCGGTCGTAGAGGTTGCCGAGGATGCCGGCGGTGACGCAACCCAGCGCGAGGGTCAGGAAGCGGTCGCTCGCGGCGCCGGCGAGAAACAACCAGCAGAAGATCGCCACCGCGGCGGCCACGGAAAGGGCGGCGAAGACCGGCACTCCACCCTGGCCCAGGCCGAACAGAGCCCCTTCGTTGAGGCTCGTCTGGAAACCGCAGACGTCTTTCCACGCCCACCAGATGCCGCGGCCTTGGCCGGGCATCCCCAGCCAGTCGAACATCCAGCGCTTGGTCGCCAGGTCCGCAGCGCAGCCACCGGCGACGATCGCGAAGAAAATGAGCCAGCGACTGGGGGGAACCGCCTTCATGGCCGTTCCTTAATTGAGGTTGTTACGAACCGGCGGCCGGTGCGGGTTCACGCCGCGCCTTCCTGCTGCGAGGCGCACTTCACGCAATGGGTCGCGTAAGGGATGGCGTTGAGCCGGCTCTTGGGAATCTTCGCACCGCACTCTTCGCACTTGCCGTAGCTGCCTTCTTCGATCCGCTCCAGCGAGGATTCGATCTTCTCCAAGGCGGCGCCATCGTTCTCCATCAAGCTGAGGGTGAACTCCTGCTCGAAGTTGTCGCTGCCGATGTCGGCCATGTGGATGGGCATGCTGGACAGGTCGCCGTTGGCCTCCGAGCGGCTCTTCTTCAAGGCGGCGTCGGCAAGCTGATCCACGTCGCTCCGCAGTCGGGCTCGCAAGGCGAGGAGTCGCTCCCGGTAGTAACCCATATCGTCGCTGGTCATTGGGTCTCCCTCAGGTGGGTTTTCTTCTGCTGGCTCCCTTTGGCAATATCACAGACTTCTCATTGTAAACGGGGGGGAAAATCTTGTCAAACCGTGACCCCCGTCGGCCGGGGCATCGCGACGGCCCGGCCGCCCCTTACCCCATGGAGGAATTCGACTTACCACCCGATCTGCCTCCCCGGCTTGCTTGCCGACCCCCGTGCCTCTAGATTATGGTATTTATTAAAGTGCAAGGCCCGCCAAGGAGACGTGGCGACCACGGAGCGAAAAGAACATTTCTGACACAGACCCCTGTTTTCAACGCTGTATATCGCCCCGCTGCAGGGCCACCTACGCCGTCGACGAAGTCCGCGTCTCCTGCGGACGATGCGGCGGCCTGCTGGACGTGGCCTACGACTGGCAGCGGTTGCCGGTGCCGAAGTCGCTACGGGCTTGGGAAGGAAAATGGTCGCGCCGAGCCGATCCCTTCTGCGCTAGCGGCGTGTGGCGCTTCCACGAACTGCTCCCCTTCGTGCCCCTGGAGCGCTGCGTCACCGTGGGCGAGGGTCAGACGCTGTTGGCCGAGTCGGCGACGGTGGGCGGCTACGTCGGCCTGCGGCCGGGCCGGCTCCACCTGCAATACGAAGGGTTGAACCCCTCGGGCAGCTTCAAGGACAACGGCATGGCGGCCGCCTTCAGCCACGCCCGGCTCGTCGGCGCCAGCCGGGCCGCCTGCGCCTCGACCGGCAACACCAGCGCCTCGCTGGCCCTGTACTGCGCGGTCACGCGGCTGATGAAGGCGATTATCTTTATCGGTTCGGGGAAGATCGCCGCCGGCAAGCTCGCGCAGGCCCTCGACTTCGGCGCCCTGACGGTGCAGATCGGCGGCGACTTCGACGACGCCATGGCCCGCGTGCAGGAAGTCTGCAAGCAACTGGACATCTACCTCGTCAACAGCGTCAATCCCTTCCGCTTGGAAGGGCAGAAGACGATCATGTACCGGGTGCTGGAGGGCCTGCGCTGGGAAGTGCCCGACTGGATCGTCGTCCCCGGCGGCAACCTGGGCAACTCCAGCGCCTTCGGCAAGGCCTTCCACGAGCTGCACGAATTGGGTCTGATCGACCGCATCCCGCGGCTGGCGGTGATCAATGCCGTCGGGGCCGATACGCTGTTCCAGCTCGTCGAGCGCCGCGGCCTCTGTTGGAACGGCGGCGCGGTGGACGCCGCGCTCATCGAGCGCTTCTACGCCGAAATGGAAGCGGAGCATCGCCGCGCCTCCACCATCGCCAGCGCCATTGAAATCAACCGCCCGGTCAACCTGCTGAAGTGTCTGCGGGCGCTGGAGTGGTGCGGGGGCGTGGTGCGCGAGGCGAGCGACGAAGAGATCCTCGACGCCAAGGCCCAGGTCGGCGCTGGCGGACTGGGATGCGAGCCCGCCAGCGCGGCCAGCGTCGCCGGCGCCAAGCGGCTACTGGCCGAGGGGGTCATCGGGCCGGACCAGCGCGTGGTTTGCATCCTTACCGGTCATCAACTCAAGGACCCCGCCGCGACGGTCGCCTACCACGCGGCCGACCAGCGGCAGTTTGCCCAGGTGTTGGGCAGCCGGGGCGTCCGCCGCGCGGCCTTTGCCAACCGGCCGGTCGCCGTGGCCAACGACCTCGAGGAAATCATCAAGGCGATTACGACGGCAAGCGCGCAGACACAACCCCCCGGACGCAGTCCGGAGGCTTTTCCAATCCCTGGCCCCTGACCCCTGGCCCCTGGACCCTAATCCCTCCCATGAATCCCCTTCGCATTGCCATTCACGGGGCTGCCGGCCGCATGGGCCGGCGGCTCGTCGCCCTAGGGGCCGCCGATTCGCAACTGGCCGTCGTGGCGGCGGTCGAATCGGCCGGCCATCCGCTGTTGGGCCAAGACGCCGGCACGCTGGCCGGCATTGCCCCGCTGGGCATCGCCCTGGCGGCCGAGCTGACGGCTGCGGCCGACGTGATGGTCGACTTCTCCGTGCCCGCGGCCGTCCCGACCTTGATCGAAACCTGCCGCCGGCGGCGGCTGCCGCTGGTGGTGGCGACGACCGGGCTGGGCGGGCCGCAGCTCGACGCCCTGCGGACCGCGGCCAAGGAAATCCCCTTGGTCTGGTCGCCCAACATGAGCCTGGCCGTCAACCTGACGATGAAACTCTGCGAAACGGCCGCCAAGGCCTTGGCCGCCAAGGATGTTGACGTGGAAATCCTCGAACGCCATCACCGCTTCAAGGAGGACGCGCCCAGCGGCACGGCGCTGCGATTCGGCGAGATCATTGCCGGTGCGATGGGGCAGACGGCCCATCGTCACGGCCGCCAAGGGCGCCCCGGAAAGCGGCCCCACGAGGAGATCGGCTACCATGCCATCCGCGTGGGCGACGATCCCGGCCAGCACACCATCGTCTTCGGCATGTTGGGCGAGACGATCGAGCTTTCCGTCCGCGCGACCAACCGCGATTGCTACGCCTTGGGGGCGCTGGTCGCGGCCAAGTTTCTGGCCGGCAAGGCCCCCGGCCTTTACGGCATGAACGACGTGCTCGGGCTCTGAGACGCCGCTACGGCCAGTGCGCCATGGACCACGACCGCTTCGCCCATCGCGGCTGGCACGATGCGGTAGCGATCTCTCAGCGGGGGAAAGACGTAGCGCTCGACCTCGGCGCGGAGGGGCGCGAAGAAAAGCGCCTCGCCCGCCTGCGGCACGCCGCCGCCGAGCACCACCACGCCCGGCGCCAAGAGCGTGATCATCTGGGCGACCGCCCAGCCGAGCGTCTCGACCGCGCGGCGGAATACCTCTTGGGCCAGCGGATTGCCCTCGCCGGCGGCCTGGGCGAGCAACTTGCAAGTGACCCGGTCGATGTGCCCGCCGGCACGCGCCAACAGGTCGGCGACGGGCTGGCTGGTGCCCGCGGTCAGGACGGCCTGGGCCGCGGCGGCAATGCCCCAGCCGCTGGCCGCCGCTTCGACGGTCATCTCGGGCCGATCCGCCTGCAAGCCGGGGCGGAGGTGCCCCAGCTCGGCCGCCACGCCGCTGCTGCCGCCGTAGACGCGCCCGTCGATCACCAGCGCGCCGCCGATGCCGCTGCCGACGGTGACGTAGAAGACGACCCTCTGGCCGCGGCCGGCGCCGAAGCGGGCCTCCGCGAGCCCGGCTGCATCGGCGTCGTTGCAGATGGCCGCCGGCAGGGCCAGCGTCTGCCGGCACCAATCGACCAGGGAGAAATCGTCCCAGCCGGCGATTTGATGGCTCTTGATGGTTCGGCCGGCGGCCGCGTCGACCGGCCCGCCAAAACCGATGCCGATGGCCCGCACGCCGTGGCGGGCGATCAGCCGCCGGCCGACATTTTCGATCTGGCGGCGAATGCCCGCGGCGCCCTGGCGGGCGTCGACCTCCAGGCGATCGAGGCTTTCCAGCGGCGTGCCGTCGCCGCGGCCGACGCCAAGCTGCAATTTCGTGCCACCGACTTCAATGCCGAGGAACATGGGGAGGATCGGGGGCCGGGGGTCAGGGGCCAGGGGACGGGGACAATCGTTGCGGGGCGGCGGCGGTATCGGCCTCCAAGTGCCGCGCCCCGAGGAGCCAAAAGACGCCGCCGAGGAGAATGAACATCGAGACCGCGACGAATCCCACGCGGAGGCTGTCGAAGCGATCGGCCACGGCACCGATCAACGGCGGTGAAATGGCGTCGCCGAGCATGTGAATGATCAGGATATTCACGGCGAAGCCCGTGGAGCGGATGGCCGGATGGACCACGTTGGCCAGGATCGTGTTCGTCGGTCCGGTGTTGAAGAAAAGGAGGAACTCGGCGACAAAGACGAATACCCAAGCCGCCGGGAAGGGCGTGACCAGGAACAGCAGCACGCAGGGAACGCAGGCCAGCATGGTCACACCCGACACGAGGAAATAGGAGCCGGGCCAGCGCGTGCGGCAGGCGTCACCGACAATTCCGCCGGCCAGCGTCCCCACGACGCCGGCCACCGCGGTCAGCAAGCCGAAGAACGCCACAGGCTCGATCTTTCCACATATCCAACGGAGGTGATGCGATTCCAGGTACTCGGGCATCCACCAGGCGACGGCCCCGGTGGCAAAGGTCATGGCCGTCATCCCCAGCGTATTGAGCACGAAGGACGGCGTCTGGAGCAAGCTCCGGTAGTCTTTCCACCGCGCATGGCCGGGCGGCCGCGGCGCGAGGTCCTCGGAAGCGCCGTGATGCGGCTCGCGCATCCACAACGACCAGAGCCCCAGCAGCAGGCCAGGAACCACCACCGCGTAGAAGGCCCACCGCCAGCTTTGGGCGTCGCGGTGCACCGCGGCCATGTATCCGCCCAGCACGTAGCCCAGCGCGCTGCCCACGGGAATGGCCATGTAGAACCAGGAGAGCACTTGCCCGCGCTTGGCCACCGGGTAGAAATCGGCGATGATTGTCGGCGCCACCGGTCCGTAGGCGGCCTCGCCCACGCCCACCAGGCAGCGCGTCAGCAGCAGCAGAACGAAGGTGGCGGCAAGTCCGCTGGCCCCGCTGGCCAGGCTCCACAGCCCGACGCCCACGGCGATCAGCCGCCACCGCGATCGCCGTTCCCCAAGCCAGCCGAACAACGGCGAGGCCAGCATGTAGGAGATCAGAAAGGCCGTGGACAGCAGGCCGGTTTTCGTGCGGGCATGGGGATCGTTGCGGCCGGCGTGGAGCAGGTCTTGACGGATTTCGGGCTCGACGGCCGCCAAAACGTAGCGGTCAATGTAGTTCAGCAGGTTCATCGAGAGCAGCAACAGCAGGGCCATCCACGCTGCGGAAGGCCGCAAAGTCGCCCTGCTGGCTGCCGGCGGGGAAGTCATAGGCCGGCCATTGTGACGTTCGCCCGGCAAGCTGTCAACCGGAAACGGCGCCCGGACGCTACTCGACTACCACCTTTCCCACGTTCTTCCAGTGGATGTCGGCCTTCTTGAGATCGACGACTTTCTTGCCCCCAATGGTCAAATTGCGGAAGACCAGCCGGCCGATTCCGCCGTCGCCGAGACCCTCGAAGACCGCAGCCTTGCCGGCGACGTCGACGACAACGCCCGTCAGTTCGATCCGCTCGATCCGCACCTTCTTCATCAAAAACTCGTAACGCTTCACACGGTCGCAGTCGAAGCCGCAGTTGACGAACCGGAGCGTTCCGTAGCTGGGCGGCTGCGGCGACTTGGGGTCTTGCACCAGGCCGCCGATGAACAGTCCGGAGGCGTGCATGCCGCAGAAATCGCAATTCTCGAAAAGAATGTCGTGAATGCCCACCATGCTGCTCGTGCCCCACTCGCCGAAGCGAATGCCGTTGGCCCGCGGGTTCCACGCGACCACGCCCCGCACGATGCAATGGCTCAGCTCGCGCGATTGGGCCAGCTCCAGCAGCGGAGAAGCGAAACACAACGTGTTGCCCCAGGCGAAACAGTCGTCGTTGCCGTGAATGAAGCAGCCGTCGATGCTGAGCCCGTCAGTGCTCACCACGTCAATGCCGTCGGTGAACTCGGGCACGCAGGCGGGCGGGGTGAGAATCTTGCAGCGCACCAGCGCGACGCGGTCGCAGCCCACGATGTTGTAGTTCCAATTCCGGCCGTTGCGCACCGTCAAGTCGCGGATCGTGATGTCCTGCGACCGCAGGATCAGCACGGGGGCCTGGGAAATGACCGGCACGCGGTAATCGCCGGCGAGGAGATGGTTGTAGCGGTTGCCTTCGACGGCGAAGTTCTCGTAGGCCTGGTGATCGAGGCAGCCGCGGCCGGAGATCGTGACCCGCCGGCTCTCGTCGATCCAGATGCCCTGCGCGTGGCGGTTCTCGCCGCGCGGGCTGGTCTTGATGCGAATCAAACAGCCGGCGGCCAGGTGGATGCCCAGGTCGGACGCCTTGTGGATCTTGATCGTGTCGGTCAGGTAGACGCCGGGCGGGACGTACAGCGTCTTGCCGGTCCCATTGACGGCGGCAATGGCGCGGGCAAAACCGTCCGTCTGCTCGACCTTGCCGGTGGCGTCAGTGAGGAAGCGGGCCGCGTCGACTACGCCGGCCGCCGTGGGCGAGGGGACGCCCTCTTCCGGCGGGTCGACGAGGAGGCAGCACGGCGGCAGATCGTTGACCTCGACGATGAAATAGCGCGGCCCGCGGCGATCGATGGTGAAGCGGAGCATGCGGCCGTCGGCGGTCGCGTGGATCCCGCGGCGCTTCGGGTGGATGGTAAACTTCACGATGGGTTCCGAGGCGGTCAGTTCGACCTGGACGTCTCCCGCGGCGGCCACGTGCGCGTAGTGAAGTCCCACGAACTTCGCCGGCACTCGGCACTGCGGTGGCAGCTTCTCATACTCGGCTGCAATCCGCTGGCACGCCGCGGCGTCGATGTTCGGCAAGGCCGTGACCGGCACGTCCCTGCCGTTGAGTTTCAACCGGTAGACCCAACTCGGCCGGTCGCCGGCGAAATGATAGATCGTCACGCCGTCGCCGCCGGCTGTTGTCGCGTCGTCGGCCGCCTGCGCAGGCGCGGTCCGGGCGGATAGGCCCAGGAAAAGAGGGATTGCGAAGGCAAAAAGAGCCAGTCTGGCGAATGCGATGCTCTTCATGGCGTTCTCCACGGAGCGGCACTGGCTCTGCCAGTGTCGTGTTGAGGCAAGCACTGGCAAAGCCAGTGGCGCCCAGAATCAACCGCCCGCCTGCTGCCGCTGCATCTCCCGCACTTCCTCGGTCGTCTTCATCGAGCAGAACTTCGGACCGCACATGCTGCAATAATGCGACTGCTTGTCGTCGGCCGCGGGCAGCGACTCGTCGTGCATCCGCCGGGC
>JBKQVT010000039.1:0-17113 GCA_052139835.1 Thermoguttaceae bacterium | reverse complement strand
ACACGAAGCACAAGCGTGGGCCGAAAACCAAACAGCCCAAGAAGACCAGCGGCAAACGAATTCATCATGTATCTACCGCCAGAATCCTCGCCATGCGAACATAGGTAAGACCTTTACAGGGGTGGCTCGTCCCACCCTACCCTTTGCGACCCTCTACAACAGCAACACAGTTGCACCCGCCAACGTGTCCAAACAGCCGCTTCGCAGCGATTCATCTCCTCTGGGACCATTTCTTGGCAAATCGAAGGCGACGCGGCAAAATTTTTTTTGGGGCGGCGCAACGCGGCGCGGCGGACCTGGCTCGGGCCATCTTCCTGACGGCAGCACAACGCGGAATCGCCGCGCCCACACGCCGCTGATGCCCACTCTTGCGCGCGATCGACACGTCATCGTTGCCGTCGTCTCACGCGCCGCGCAACGCGTCGCCGCGCGGCAACGGTGCGCGGTTCCGATCGCTCGTCTCGACGCTCGTCAACGAACCAGAAACGCCATGCCCCGGATCGCCATGCCGGTCATTGCGTCCGCCTCCTGCGCAATGCGGAAGGCCGGTTGGCGCGCTCGCCGCCGGCGTGCAAACGTTGCCGGACTGCAACGCGCAACTATTTATACCGCCGTGACTTATGATCTAGCGTCTTCCTGCGCGCGCAGGACGCCGCGGCAGCGATGTTCGAGGCGACAGACGGCCGCAGCGCGACGGTGCAACGCCGCTTGCCGGCGGTGCGCAGAGGCGGCGCCGGCGGCGTTGCTTACTGCCGCGCGCAGCGCGCGGCGCGCGCGCCGCGGCGTGCGCGAAGCCGCGCGATGGAAGCGATCTTGGCGCGGTCAAACCGGTCGCAGGCGCCCCGCGTCGTGTCGCCTGCGCGGAGTCGCGCCGGCGAAGTCGCGGCGTAGGGCGATCTCCAGTGGGCGGTCGCGGATCCGCGCATTCATGCGGACGGCACGGCGCGCCGTGGAAAGAAAATGGCATTGCGGGGCGGGAACTGAACTTGCAAAGATTTGCAGATTGGCTAGGATTATAGCAATGCAGAGCCTTGGAGGCTCTAGGTCATTGAAGTTCCTGACAAAGAAAGGGATTTCAGAGATCGGTAGGAGACGGACGGACGACGACGCCAAGGCAACGTGCCCTGGCGGAGCTGATGTCGGGAAGTTCGTTGTTTTGTTTCGGGCGACTGGCCTGTTGGAAGCCGGCCCTGGGCCGGTTTTCGATCAGGGGTTCGCCTACCACGTTGTTTAGGAGGACGTAAGGTGGCCAAGAAGAAGGTAGCGAAGAAGAAGGTGGCGAAGAAGAAGGTGGCCAAGAAGGCCCCCAAGAGAAAGGCTGCCAAGAAGAAGAAGAGGTAGCTTGACGCTCGGCGGGGCGACCACCGCGGTCGGCCCTGCCTTCTGCAACCTTCGATTGCTACGACGAGAAAGAAGCGCCCGGCACGGCTGACCGGGCGTTTCTATTTTTCTTGCTCCTCGGGAGCGGCCAACGGGGCGGCTTGCCCGCTAAGCTCGTTCAGGGCATTGCGCGCCGCCCGCTGTTCCGCTTCCTTCTTGTTGCTGCCCCACGCCGGTTGGTAGAGGTTGCCGCCGACCTGGGCGGCAATCTTGAAACACTTGCTGTGGTCGGGCCCTTTCTCGTCCAGCAGTTGGTAGGTGGGCGTGGTGCCGTGGTGCCGCTGGGCCAGTTGCTGCAACATCGACTTGTAGTTGCTGCCCGTCTCACCGCCGGCGGCCAACTCGATTTCCGGGGCGATGTGCCGCTCGACGAAGTCGCGGGCCGCCTGCGTGCCGCCGTCCAGGTAAATCGCCGCCACCAACGACTCAAACACGTCGGCCAGCAGCGACGTCGGCACGCTGGGGTGCGTGGTCATCCCCTTGCCGAGAATCAAAAACTCCTGCATTCCCAGCGATTCGCTGATCTTCGCGCAGGTCGTCCGGCTGACCACCACCGACTTGATCTTCGTCAGGTCGCCCTCGAGATACTGGGGATATTGGCGAAAGAGCAACTCGCAGACCACCGCCCCCAGGATGGCGTCGCCCAGAAATTCCAACCGCTCGTTGGAGGCCAGCCGGTGTTCGGCGCCCGAGGCGTGGGTCAGCGCCGCCTGCAAGAGATTCGGATCGCGAAACTGGTAGTCGATCCGCTGTTCGCAGTTGGCAAAAAGAATTGACAACTGGGAGGGGGCACTGGCGGCCTGATCGTCCACGCTCATGCAATCACTCGCCACCCGCACAACGGTATCGTCCAACAGCCCTTGCATTCTAGCGAGCACGGGGAGGATTGTCAATCGCCAAAGAGTGGGGATATTGCGACCCGGCCGCGGCGGTGTTTGGATTCACCTTGCCGCGCCGGCGCAAGTCGGGTAGGATGGGGGCCACCGGTCGGTCTTGAAACTATGAATGATGCCGCACTGGGCGTGGAAAACACGCCACTTGCCGAAGACCCTCTTGAAGACCCGCAATCCGCCGTCCCGCCGTCCCTGGCGCCGCGCAAGGCGGAGCGTGCCGGTTCGCCGGGCGCCCCGCCGGACCGTCCGCCGCAGCCTTCCCGGCGGCCTTGGGTCTGGGCCCTGCTCTGCGCGCTGGGCATCGCGGGCGTGGCCGGCGGCACGGCCTATTATTACTTCTTCATCCTCGGTTACGAGAGCACCGACGACGCCTTCATCGCCGGCCACGTGGTGTCCGTCAGTCCGCGGGTGGCGGGCCACGTGTCCGCGGTCCACGTGACCGACAACCAATGGGTCGAGGCCGGCGATCCCCTGGTGGATTTGGACCCCAGCGACTTTCAAGCGCGGCTGGCCGCCGCGGAGGCGGCGCTACAGGCAGCCCGGGCCGGCCAACGCAGCCGCACCTTCGGCGCCGACGTGACCGAGATCACCTCGTCGGCGGGCGAGGACGAAGCGGCGGCGGCGGTCGAGGGGGCGAAGGCCGACGTGACCACGGCGCGGGCGGCGGCGGCTACGGCGCAAAGCCAGCAGGCCGAGGCCCAGGCCCAGTTGGCGGCGACCCAGGCCGCCTTGGAGCAGGCCCACTCGGAAGTGCGGGCGGCCGACGCCCGGCATCAGCATACCGCCTCCTACATCGAGCGGATCAAGGACCTGGTGCCCAAGCACGCCGTCGCGCAGGAGGCCTACGACGAGGCGGTGGCCAAGGATCGCGTGGCCGAGGCCGAACTCTCCGCGGCCGGGCAGCGGGTGATCGCCCAGGAGGCCGCGGTCAAGCAGGCGGAGGCCGCCGTGGCCGCCGCCCAGAGCGGCCTCCGCCAGGCCGAGGCCGCTCTGGAGGCGCGGGTGGCCGGCCAGCAGCGCGCCAAGGCCCACCTGGCCGCCGCCAAGTCGGCGCCCCAGCAGGTCGACCAGAGCCGCTCCCAGACCCACGTCGCCCAGTTCGAGGCCGCCCGCGCGGAAGCCGAACGCACACAAGCCGCCTTGAAACTCTCCTACACGGCAATCCGCGCCCCGGTGGCCGGACACGTCTCCCGCAAGAACGTCGAGCCGGGCGACTACGTCGAGGTGGGCCAGCCGTTGGTGGCGCTGGTCGAGCCGGATGTCTGGGTGGTGGCCAATTTCAAAGAAACGCAACTGACCAACATGCGCGTCGGCCAGCCGGTGAGCGTCGAGGTCGACGTCTACCCCGGAGTGAAGTTCGCCGCCTACATCGACAGCATCCAGCGCGGCAGCGGCGCCTACTTCAGCCTCTTGCCCCCGGAAAACGCCACCGGCAACTACGTCAAGGTCGTGCAGCGGGTGCCGGTGAAGATTCGCTTCAAGGACCCCAAGCAAGTGGCGCAGTACCTCTTGGGACCGGGGATGTCGGTGGTGCCGACGGTGGACATCCGCGCGCCGGCTGGTTCCGCCGCGATGCACTAATGCCGCCCCAGACGCCCACGCGCCATGTCGCAGACCGTTGCTCAGCCCGTCGCCCCACTCGATGCCTGGCGGCCCAGCGCCAACCCCTGGCTGATCGCCGTGGCGGTGATGCTGGCGACGATCCTCGAGGTCTTGGACACCTCGGTGGCCAACGTGGCCTTGCCCCACATCGCCGGCAACCTCTCGGCCAGCACCGACGAAGCCACCTGGGTGCTGACCAGCTACCTGATGTCCAACGCCATCGTGCTGCCGATGACGGGGTGGCTCTCCGGGCGGTTTGGCCGCAAGCGGTTCCTGATCGGCTGCATTGTCCTGTTCACACTGGCCTCGGCGGCCTGCGGGGCGGCCACCAGCCTGGGACTGCTGGTGCTGGCCCGCGTCATCCAAGGGGCCGCCGGCGGGGCGCTGCAACCGCTCTCCCAGGCCATCCTCATGGAGAGTTTTCCCCCCAACAAACGCGGCGTGGCCATGGCCGTCTTCGGCATGGGCGTGGTGGTCGCCCCCATCGTCGGCCCCGTGCTGGGAGGCTGGATCACCGACAATTACTCCTGGCGCTGGGTGTTCTACATCAACATCCCCTTCGGCATCCTCGCGGTGCTGATGTCGCAAGCCTTCCTGGAAGATCCCCCCTACCTCCGCGCCGGCCACGAGCGTCGCGGCGGACACGTCGATTACATCGGCTTCGCCGCCATGGCCCTCTGGCTGGCCACGTTGCAAGTGATCCTCGACCGCGGCCAGCAGGACGACTGGTTTCACAAGAGCTGGATCTGCTGGGCCACGGCGATCTCGCTGGTCTCCATGCTCGTCTTCATCTATTGGGAATTCCACGTCGACCATCCGTTGGTCAACCTGCGGGTGCTGGGGGACCGCCATTTCGCCCTGGGCACGCTCCTCATCACCGCCGTGGGCGTGGTGCTCTACAGCACGACGGCCCTGCTGCCGCTGTTTCTCCAGGGATTGATGGGCTATCCGGCGCTCAACAGCGGCATGGCGATCAGCCCGCGGGGCATCGGCGCCATCATCGCCCTGATGGTGGTCGGCCGCCTGGTGGGCAAGATCGACGTGCGGGTGCTGATGACCTTCGGCTTCTCCGTGCTGGCGTTTTCCTGCTGGCAATTCGCCTCGATCAACACGGAGATCGCCATCCGCAACGTGGCCTGGCCGAACATCATCGCCGGTTTCGCCATGGGCTTCGTGTTCGTGCCCGTCACCACCGCCTCGGTGGCCAGCCTGCCCAACGAGCAGATGGGCAATGCCACCGGGATCTTCAACCTCATGCGCAATATCGGCGGCAGCTTCGGCATCTCGCTGGCGACGACGCTGGTGGCCCGCAGCGCCCAGGCCCACCAGGCCATGATCGTCGGCCATCTCACGCCCTACGATCCGCAGTACCAGCACTACCTTCACATGCTCACCGGCGCCCTGGCGCACTACGGCAATCCGGCGATCGCGCTGCGGCAGGCGTACGAGGCCCTCGGCGGCAAGCTGCTGCAACAGGCGATTCTCTGGGGTTATGTCGATACCTTCCGCGTCCTGACCTTCCTCTGCGTGCTGTGCGTTCCGCTGGTGTGGATGCTGGGCAGGACGCGGCTTCACGGCGGGCCCGCCGCGGTCCATTAAGGATCAGGGAAACGATGACCTCCGATTTTGTCGCCTTTCGCTCCGCGAAAGCCGCAACTTTCGCGGAACCAAAGGCGACATTTATCGATTCCCCGATCCTACGGGTCATCTTCCCGCAGGCCGGCCGCCGCCGAGGCGGGCGTGGGGTGACCCGGTCCCGTGCCGCGATTCCACCTGGCCCACCCCCGCCTTTTGTGACAGCCTTCGCTGTCGAATGACTACAGAAACGGGGCCCTTGCGGGACCGTCAAAGGCAGGGTAGAATCACAAACAATCGGATTTCGCCGTGCCAGTTTTTTCTTGATGAAGGGGGACCTCAGCGGGGCTCCCCCGCAACGGACGCTGGGCGGCGGCGGTGCAGAGGCACCTGGCGACGTTGATGCGTCGCCAGGTTCGAGGCGTTGCGGCGCAGACCGTGCTTATCGAAAACGCTTGGCCAGGAGTTCGAACATGAGCGCCATGGCGGCCTCGTTGGGCGCAGGGATTCCGATCAAGAACCGGATAACGTGTCCCCACTGTTGGAGTTCATTTCCGCCCGACCAGACCCTGTGGGTCGCCCAACATCCGGATTTGGCAGGCGACCCGCGTCTGGGGTCGGATCATCCGAAACGATTTCTGCCTAGCCGGTTCAATCTCCAAGGCGACGCGTTGGACGCGCGCGGCTTTGCTTGCCACGAGTTGGCTTGTCCCAAATGCCACCTTTCCGTTCCTCGCGCCTTCTTTGAAATGACCCCGGTGTTCGTCTCGATCCTGGGTGCGCCGGCGTCCGGGAAATCTTATTTCCTGGCGGCCATGACCTGGCGGCTCCGCCGGGTCCTACCCACGCTTTTTTCGCTAGGATTTAGTGACGCCGACCCGGTCTTCAACCATCGACTCGAGGAATATGAATCGCTCCAGTTCCTCAACCCCAAGCAAGACGAGTTGGTGGTCATCGAGAAGACGGACGTGCAGGGAGACCCCTACGATTCGGTCCTGTTCGGCGACCAGCGCGTCAACTATCCGCGGCCCTTCGTCTTTTCCGTCGCGCCGGTCGGCGGGCACCCGAACTACCTCGGCGCGGCCAGGGCGGCGCGGGTGCTGTGCATGTACGACAATGCGGGCGAAAGCTTCTTGCCCGGCGCCGACACCGCCGCAAGCCCCGTAACGCGGCACCTGGCCCGATCGCGCGTGCTCATGTTCTTGTTCGACCCCACGCAAGACATGCGATTCCGCAAACTTTGCCGCGGCAAGACCAGCGACCCGCAGATGCTGGAGCGATCCGAGCGGCTCGACCGGGAACGGCCGGTGCGCCAGGAAACCATTTTGGCGGAGGCCGCACAGCGCGTTCGGCATTTTGCGGGCCTCGGACAGAACCAAAGGCACCGGCGGCCATTGGTCGTTATCGTCACCAAGTTCGACGCTTGGCTCCCGCTGCTGACCGACGCGTTGAACGGTTCGTCCGACCATTCGGAATCGGCAAGTGCACTGGCTGACGCATTGCGCACGGCGAGGGGGTTGCCCCACCCATGGGCGACTAGTTCGCGGTCCCAAGTGGCCGCCCTGGACCTGAGCGTGGTGGAAACGATCTCCCGGGCGCTCCGATCCCTCTTGTGGCGGGTCTCGCCGGAAATTGTATCCGTAGCGGAAGGCTTTGCCGGAGAGGTTGTCTACATCCCAGTAAGCGCGACGGGACGCAGCCCGGAACGTGATCCACGCAGCGGGGCCCTCGGTTTCCGCCCTCGCGATGTCAAGCCGGTGTGGGCGGAAGTTCCCCTCTTGTACAGCATGAGCCGCTGGATGCAGGGCCTGGTGCCCTATCGCGCGCCGGCCGCGGGCAATGAGAAACCGGCGGGATCGCGCTCGCCGTGGGCGGATCATCGCCCGCCGGGCGGCCCGGACCAGCCTCCTGACGGAAGACGTTGAAAGGGGCATCGTGAGTCAGGAACTCATCTATACGTCCGTGCCGCGAGGCTTGAAGCCGGGGAGTAACGGCTTTTGCACCGTGGCATGTACGCGCGGAATGTCGGCCAACCTGGTGCAGCAACTCGAATCGCTCAGCGGATATCGCCACATTTATCCGCCCCAGGATCCCCAAGCGAGGCTGAATCCGATCGCATTTTCACATCTGGTGATTGCCGTGGCGGGGCGAAACTGGCATGTGCTCTCGCGGATTTGTGACGCCGGCCTCGACTACACGCAGCGGACAAACAAATTCGCCCACCACGTCGTGCTCGACGCCGCCGAGACGCCGGCGGGCGGCCCCGCTTGGCTCCTGGCGGGAAGCGGCTTCATGCGGAGCACATGGGAAGGCGAACCGTGCAACTTTCCCAGCGGCCCCGCGATTCCAGCGGGCCAATCCCCGCCCCGCGTGTGCCGCGCCTGGCAGCAGCTCACCGGTGACGCGGGTTGGGGCGGGGTGTTGGCGGAAACGGTGGCGGGACCTGTCGGAAGGCAGGCCGTGCTGGTCTTTCCCCCCGGGACGGATATGCTGACGTTGTTGGCCGAATCGTTGGCCTTGCTCCCGGCGGAACTCCGCTGGCGGGTCACGTTCAGCACGTATTTTACCAAGCTGCCGCCGGGCATCGCCTGCCAATGGCGGTGCGTCGCCGACGGCACGCCGGAAGCGGCCGCCGCGCGACGCGGCCCGCCAACCGCCCTGGTTATTGATCTCTGCCGTCCGCTGGGGCCTGCCGCTGGGGGAACCTACGTCGAGGCGGCGCGAACAGGCAGGATGCCGCGTGCCGTCCCGGCGACGGCAGCAGGGCCAGCGGAGATCGGACTTGATCTCGCTTTCCGGACTGACGCACAGGCGCGCCGGGAGGGTACTGGGCTGCCATCGCCGGCTGACGCCGGTGCTGGGGAATACCCGGTTTCTTCCTCCCGCGCCACTGCCGTCGCGCGTCCTCCAGCGTACCAGGAATTTCGGCCACGGGCCAAGCAGCCCCGGCGCTGGCCCTGGCTGTTTGCGATCGCGGCATTGCTGTTGATAGTCGTGGGCGGCGGGGTTGCAGTGTGGCTGGCCCAGGGTGGACGTAAGCAGGTATCGAACAATGCGCCGGCGCCGCCGGCCAAACCTCAGCCGCAGCGGAAACCAGAGACAACGCGGCCGGATAAGCCGAAGCAAATACCAGGGAAGGTTGGGGACAAAGGCGATCCACGGGTGAAGGGAACGTCGGTCCCAACCGTAACGGCAACAGCGAAGCCAAGCCAAGCAGCGGCCCAAAGCAAGGAAAAGAGCAGCAACGACAATTCCGCCCACCCTCCAACGCGCGCGCCACACCCGAACGCGCAAGAGACTGCGGAACAACCAAGGCCCCCGGGGGGACAAGGGACTCCACCGCCCCCAGATCCGGCACCAACCCCGCCCCGTCAGGAGAGCCAACTGCCCGAGAGCATTTACATACCCAAGCTTGAGCCGAGCAACAAGTTGGGCGGCGATGTGCCAGATGAAAAGTTGATCCGCAAGATACCGCAGGGGTATAAAATCACACCCAAGATCAACCTCATCGGCGGAGACTGTGTTTTGAGCGACGGCAGGAAATTCACTGTTCGCAGTCCAGAAGCCAACGTGTGGACACTCCAGTTGGAGGACGCCGACGCGCCGGGGGCCCAACCGTTAGATATCGCTCGCATTTTTGTCCGAGACAAAAAAAACCTGATGTTTAAATGGGATAATCTTGATGATAATGGTAACAGACGCGAGGCTAACCTGCTGCGAAATTGCGCTCTTGACATCGAATGCGGCAAGGTTTCGACGATTTACTTGCTGAGACAACCGGAGAAAGCGAGGCCGTTCACATTTTCATTTCTTGACGGAAGCAAGGAAGACTACCGTGAGGGTCCCAAAATAGATGACTTTCCGGCGAAGTTGCATGAGGTGTTCTTGAAGGTAGGCCCCGCCGACCTAAAAATCGGAAAAGAACGTGACACGACATGCCAACTGCAATTCGACGGTCTTAAGTTTGAGATGTCCGTAGAGCCCACGCGACACGTGCCTGCCGGTCCCTTCTTTTGGAAGCTTACACTCGGGTATCTTGGTGCGGCGGTGGATGGGCTGGATGACGCCGATAGACAGGCCCTGCCGGACGGAGTCAAAGCTAGCCGGACGGCGAAGGAGGGCGAACTGCACAAACTCTGGGGGAAAAAGCCCAACGACCCGGTAGATAGCAAGCGCGTCGGCGAACTGGAAAAGCAGATTTCCAAATTAAAACGGGTCGAGGACTCGTTTGATCGCTTGATGAAGCCGAGCAAGTCGCATAACGTGCATTTTCGCCTTTATATCAAGGTCGGTGGCCAAGAAGTTGATCTAATCAAGACGGAAGAGTCGTAAACTCCAAAACCCATATCAGCGGCTCCGTGAAACCCGCGGGGGATCCAACAGCCATGCTCGACTACCAGCGCATTGTCGATGACCTTCGCAGCTCGCTGAGCTGCTACTGTGCGGAGGGGGACGATTTCCTGCGGGCGGCGGCCGCCGACTACTCCGTGGCGTGCGATGAAGTCAACGAACGGCTGCACCAGTGCGGCGAACTCCTCCGCCGCGGCCTGCGCAGCGAAGCCATCCAGGTCGCCAACATCGAGCCGAACCTGTTGGACGCCGTAGCGCTGCTGGACTTTCCCGAACGTGCAGAGATGGCCGAAGCGGCCAGGAGTTGCGGCCTTGCCCCGCCCTCGCCTCTATTGCTGGACAGCGCTGCGGGCTTGAACGAGGCGTACGCCCTGGAGGAGCCGCTGGCTGCGACGCTGCAGGAGCACAGAATCCTGGCCCTGGCGCGCGGCACGCTGCGGGCGCGCATCCGGGCCTTGCGGCGGCTGAACGAACTGGACGCCGACAACCCCATCTGGCAGGAAGATTTGCAGGTCTTCGAGAAGGAGCGGCTGGCGCAGATCGAGGCGGAGGCGAAAACCGCCACGCGCGGGGCCGATGCCGCGGCGCTGGCGTCGCTCAACCTGGAAATCTCCAGCCCCGATTGGCGTAATTCCCCTCCCGGGGACCTGGTGAAGTCGGTTGCCGAGGCGCAGACAAGGCTGTACTACTGGTCGGTCCAATCGCAGTTCGAACAATTGGCCGCGGCCTTGGATGCCGCCAGGTCGAGGTTTCGAGTCGAAGACGGTCGAGCCCTTCGCCAGCGCTGGAACGAACTCCTGGCCACCTCCAAGCTGCAGCCCCCGGGACAGGTCGCGGGCACCGTCGCCGCGGCATTCAGTTGGCTGGCGGAACAGGATGAAGCGCAGCGGAAGCGCCAGGAGCGCGAGGCGGCGCTGGGCACTTTGGCCAAAGCCATCGAGGCCGAGCGGTCGCCGTCGCGTTTGGAGGAACTTCACATCGCCGCCGCCGACCTCGGCGTGGTGCCGTCCGCGGTCGAGGAGCGGTATCAGGCGAGGCTTCGCGTGACACGGTGGGCGGCCCGACGCCGGCTCCTGGTGCAACTGGGCGCGACTGCCGCTGTCGTAATCCTCCTCAGTGGTCTCATTGGGCTTTTCGTGTCCCACCAGCGCTACGAGCAACAGGTTGCCACGGCAGCGAGCAGCTTGGCGACTCTGATAAATAGCGGTCACCTCGAACAGGCGGATGCCTTGGTAAGCGAACTTCCCGCCGCGGTCAGGCAAGACGTTCGCGTCCAAGAGGAGATCGCCCTGCTGCCGAAAAAGTGGAAGGACGAAAAAGACAGGCTGTCGAAGTTCTCCCAGGAACTCAAGACGGCCAACTACCTGCTTGGGGAGGTGTCGAAGTCCCTCGGCGACAAGCCGGAACAGACGGTTCTCAACCGCCTGCGGGACGAGTTGGACAGTGTTCAAGGGCATTTGGACCGTGCCAAGACACTGGCGATCACAGAGGAGGAGCGGGCAGGCATCAGCGGGGCGGCCGACTTGTCTTCCCAACTGAGAAATCAAGGGCAGCAGTTGCTGGACCAGACCTTCCTTGCCCAGTACGCCGAGTTTGATCGTCAATGGAAGATCCTTGACCGCGACAAGGCGGCGGACACAGATACCCAGAGACGGAAGCTCGCGGATTTGCAAAGGGACCTGCAAGCATGGGAGAACGCCAGCGCTACGGTCAGCGCCGCGTTGCGTGAGCGGGTCACCACGCTCAAGGAGCGACTGGCTAATCTGGCGAATAGGGTTCAGGAGCAAGGGCAGCAGGACAAGGACACCAGGCAGATTACCGCCGCGGTCGGCGACATCCAGGCCTACGTGAAGGCGATTCAGGAGTATGCCAACCAGCACCCCCGTGACGAGGGCCTGGCCGGGTACTCCAAGCGTGTCGCGGACGAGTCTCTCGGCTGGCAGGCGGTCGCGGACTGGAACAAGCTGGTAGAAGAGTTGCGACAGGGCGGTGTGGCGGGGCTTCGTCCCAAGGCGGCCGAAGAGGAAGCCGAACTGGTCAAGACCGTGTGCGATACCTTTGACGACTGCACCGAGGGCGAGCGCCTCCGGCGAATGCTCCCTTATCTCAAGGCGATCGCCGTCCGCGACAACGAGGGCGAACGGCTCGAAGCGTCCTTGAAGAAGTTGTTTTCCGACCCCCTGGTAGCCAACGTCTGGGTGGTGGAAACGGAGGATGGGCGGCGATACTACGCGACCGCCAAACCGCAGGTCGACAGGAGTTTCCGCTATGCAATCGATTTCGCGGGAGGGACCATGGCGAAACTTTTGCGCCCTACGGACGCCGAGAAGGCCAAGGTGCATCGTGCGCCGCAGGTGACCGTCGCCCAGCAGGTTCAACCGATTCTTGACGCCCTGGACGACAAGAACTGGGAAGATTCCTTTTGCCGGATGATTGCCGTAATTCAGGCGGATCGCGACATGGACCCGATCCTGCGGATGAACCTTCTTCAGCGGGTGCTTACGGTCGGTGGTCGGGGTAGCTATTGCCTTGAGAAGGCGTTTGGCCGTCACCTGGAATGGTTCAAGGAGGCCAAGATCAACGTGCTGGCCAAATGGCTGGACCCGGACGACAAGGAGGCTGCCGAAGCCCGCAGTGCGGCGGCGGCCCGCTTGCAGAGTCTTCCCGAAATCAGCGAGCCCTCCAAGGCTGCAATGCGAGACTTGGCGGCGCTCCGCCGATGCACGCTTACCACGTACCGCTGGATCGGCTGGCTGCATCGGACGAGGGATAATCGGTGGCAATGTCTAACGAGGACGACGCCGGACGGGGATGGCCGGCTTTTGGTGGTGCGGCGGCCATCGCCCGAAGGAAAGCTGGTGCTGGCGGATGTAGGCCGTCTCGATCGTAGCACGCCGACGATTGATGCACCGGCAGGGGATGTATTGGTCGAGGGACGGCCTGTATACCTGGTGGTCCCGCGCCCGCAAAAGAATCGCGCGTCCTCGGAAAACGAGTGATCCGTAGGGAGGTCGATCGTGGAAAACCAGCTTTACGTGCGGATACGCGGCAGGATTCTTGGCCCGTATGACCAGGAGAAGCTCCAATCGCTCGCCCGGCGGGGACAGCTAAGCCGATTGCACGAGGTGTCGCAAGATGCCGCGAACTGGGTCCGTGCTTCTACATATCCAGAGCTGTTTCTGACTGAAAACGCATCAATTGCCGCGGCTGCCCAGCCGGCTGCCGGGGACGGCCGTGATGCAGCGCGGGCAGAAGGACCTTCCGCGGCGCTTGGACGGCTGTGGTGGTATCGCAAGAACGGTCAGGAGAGCGGTCCCATAGACCAGACTGCGCTTCAACAGATGGTGGCATCGGGGAACATCGGGCCCGACGATCTCGTTTGGTCCGACGGGATGCGCCAATGGACTCCCGCCCGACAGGCCCCTGGCCTTTCGCCGGCTCGTGACTCGTCTTGGGGCCAGCCGGCGGGCGCCGGGCCGAGCGCAGGCGGCGCGGGACGAGGAGACGATTTGCCCCTGTACCTCTGCAAGGCCATCATGAGTTCGCGACCTTGGGTGATTTTTATCGCCGTCGTGGCCTTCGTCTACGCGGGACTTGTCATCGTTTTCGGCATCCTTGCGCTCATTTTTGGCGCCAACCACCACAATCCCGCCGTAGTCGCCGGCGGGCTCATTGACCTGATCGTTGGCATCGACGCATCGCTGGGCGGCCTTCTCCTCTCCCAATACGGAAACCGCATCGCTAGTTTACGCTACAGCCCGCAGGCAGCGGTCCTCGAAAAGGCCATGGACGCGTTGCGCACTTTCTGGATTTATGTCGCCATCAATCTTATTATCCTCTTGGCCTTCGTAGTGTTCGGGATCATTTGGCTGGTCGCCATTAGCGGCTCCCTGCCCTGGTGATGATGCCGATCGCCGCCTGCCACGGTGGTGTCAGCAGTGTTGTGTGGCGTCGGTGCGGTTTGCACGGCCGCACGCGGCTCCACGGCGGGCCCGCCGCGGTCCATTGAACCAGTGGAGAACGCGCGATGAACCGGTGCTTCGGAAGAAAACTGATTGCAGGCGCCCTGGCGATCCTCCTGACTGCTGGAGTCATGCGGGGGCCGTCGCAGGCGGATGAGCCTGTGGAAGTCCGCTATCTGGCCTTTCAGATTTTCACGGGATCGCCCGATGCGACGATACCGATTGGCGGCTCGGGAGTGCATCCCCTCGGTTCGATGCCTGCCCGGCCCCAACTGGACGCCCTTGTGCAGGACATCATGCGGAGGATTGGGACCGTCGGTGGGGGACAAACCCAACTGGCAGTCATCTTCGGCCCCCTGGCACTGGACCATTCCGACGCCGAGATCAGGGGTTTCGTCAAAACTGCCTTTGCCATCGCCCTGGAGCGGAAGATCGCCGTCGGCTTCCATATCGACGACTCGATGTTCTGGGCGCGGCGCAGCGACCTGTGGCACAGTCCCGATAATGTCGAGTGGCTGGACTGGGACGGGACTCCCGCCACGGGGCGACGCATCGATTGGGGGCCGCGGCCCCAGAAGCTCCCGCCCCCGATGTGCTTCAACAGCAAGGCGATCCAACGCGAGGTGCGCGGACGCGCCGAGGTCATTGGCAAGGCAATCAAGTCGGCAGTCGACGGGCTCAAGCGGCAGGGAAAGGAGCGGCTCTTCGCGGGCGTGATCGCGGGATGGGAGACGCAGATCGGGCAGGATTTCGACACCGGCCGCTACCTCGGTTATCACGCCCTGAGAAATCGCGGCTTCAGCAAGAGCCACCCTCCTGGCGACATGGACGGGGAGCGCGAGACGATCGTCGAGGAGTTCATTACCCTCTGGGCCCAGGGTCTGGCCGACGCAGGCGTCCCGGCCAGCAAGATCTATGCACACACGGCGTTTCTTTCCAAGCGGATCTTCGAAGCCAGCGGTCCTCAAACGCTCTCCTATTCCCAGCACAACCACTTCGCGCCGCCCTCGGTCGCCTTCGGAGCGTCCCGTCGTCCGGGCTTCACCACCTATCCGCAACCGGGCCTTTTCGAGCAAATCTACGCCGAGCTGGCCCGCCATGGCCAGCCGCCGTGGGCGTCCAGCGAGGGCACGAATCTGCAGCTCGGCAGCGGTCCCGGCCAGTCGGGCATGAACATGGAAAGCTACCTGGCGAGGTCGTTCAATCACGGGGCGACCCTGGTGAACATCTTCTCCTGGGGTGTCGGCGGCGAGGCCCACAAGAACATGGACTTCCGCGTCGTGACCGAAGGGGAGGAAGCCCTCCGCGCCTATCGCAAGTTTCTCCGCGGCCAGCGGCTGGTCGAGGTCGTCTCGCCGGCATCTTCCTATTTGGAGCGGCTCCCGGCGAAAATCCACCGCATCCAGCGGGAGTTGCCCGCCTGGGCCCAGAAGACCGGCAACCAGGCAAAAGCCACGGCCTTGTCACAGCGACTGGACGCGGCGCTGAAAGCGAAGGACTTCACGAAAGCGGAGAAGATTGCCGACGAGATCTTGGAGCTGCTCCCGGCAAAGTGAACTGCCGTGGAGACCTTCTAGGGGTCGTCTTCCAGCAGGCTCAGCGGCGGCGCCGACACCGGCCGCGGCGCGGCGGGCCTGGCCAAGCGCACCCGCCATCCCCCGGCCAGCGCCTTGTAAAGGGCGACCAGGTCGACGGCCACCTGCCCGCGGCTTTGGGCAACCTCGTCCTGTTGCCGCACCAGGTCGCGCTGGGTATCCAGCACCGGCTCGTAGTCCACCAGCCCCTTCTCGTATTGGAGCAGCGCCAGGTCGGCGGCCTTGCTGCTGGCGGCGGCGGCCGTCTCCAGCGCCGCGGCGCGGTCCTGGTCGCGGAGGTAGGAGACCACCGCGTTCTCCGCCTCTTCGTTGGCCCGCAGCACGGTCTCCTGGTAGGTGGCCACCGCCTGGCAAAAGCGGGTATCCTGGGCGCGGACCGCGTTGCGGATGCGGCCGTAGTTGAGGATGTTCCAGCGGAAGCCCGGTCCTATAACGGCAGCCAGGCTGCCCCCCTGAAAGACCTTGAAGAAGTCCTCCGACTCGAAGCCGATCGTCCCCGTGATGGCGATGTGGGGGAAAAATTCCGCCTCGGCCATGCCGATCCGCGCCGACTGCACCGCGGCCTCGCGCTCGGCGCGGCGGACGTCGGGCCGCCGCCGCAGCAGATCGGCGGGGATGCCGACGACGACCTCCGCCGGCGCCTGGGGAATGGTCGCACTGTCGCCCAATCGCGGGCGCAGATCGCGCGGCGGCATTGCCATCAGGATGCAGAGGCGGTTCTGCGCCTTGCGATATCCGATCTCGAAGACGGGGATCAGCGCCTGCGTGGCGGCCAGGTTGGCCTTCGCCCGCTGCACGTCCAAGTCCGTAACCAGGCCCTTGCCGAAGCGAAGCTCCACGAGCCGGAGCGTCTTCTCCTGCAAGGCAGCGTTCTGGCGGGTCAGCTCGATGCGTTTCTTCAGCGAACGCATTTGGATGTAGTTGGCGGCGACCTCGGCCTGCAGCAGGACCAGGGCGTCGTCGTAGCCGTCGATCTGGGCGTCCAGCGAGGCGTCGGCCGCCTCGATCCCGCGGCGGAAGCGGCCCCAGAAGTCCAACTCCCAGGAGGCGTTCATGCCGACCGAAAAGTCGTCGAATTCCCGCTTGATGGGGAAGATGTCGAACGGGTAGGCGCTGTCGCTGTACTTGTTCCAGTTGTACTGGGCAACCGCCGCTTGCTGCTGCGGAAGAAGTTCGCTGACGGCGATGCCAAGCTGGGCCCGCGCCTCGAGGATCCGCAGCCCGGCCACCCGCAGGGTAAGGTTCTGTTGCGAGGCGGCAGCGACGAGCTGATTCAGCGCCGGGTCGTCGAAGACGCTCCACCAGCACGCCGGGGGGCCGGAGCAACTGCGGAGGTCCCGATCGCCGGCGTCGATCCAGCGATCGGCCACCGCGGCCCGCGGCCTGCGGTAATTGGGCCCGACCTCCCCGCCATTGTCCTGCCACTGTTGCAGGCTAGCGCAGCCGGCCAGCAGCACTGCGCAGAGCAGGGAGCCGGCCAGGGCGTCGCGGCGGCAGCCGATGGGCTTTTGGGCGGAGCGGAGGTGGGCAAGGGCAGTGGATCGACCGCGGTGCATGACTTCCCTGTCGGATGGCCGCGAGCAGCCGTCGCGTTTATGTAATCGTTGCTCTCGATATAATCGGCAAAGTCACCGCACTTTACTTGGACAATCAGCCGCGTTGGCTGATAGGCGCGGCAGGAGAGTGATAATGGATAAGTTGGATAAAAGGGACGAAATGCGTCGGGTGCCACTGCTGGCTTGTCCAGCAGTGCCGA
>JBKQVT010000038.1:0-13017 GCA_052139835.1 Thermoguttaceae bacterium | reverse complement strand
GGCAAAGCAGTTCGAGAAAGTCCAACATCTTCTGAACAACCGCCCCCGAAAACGTCTCGGCTATCGAACGCCCCTCGAAATCCTCAGTTCCCGACTTCGTTGCGATTGAGACTTGACATCACCTTACGAATTCGATACGCCCGAGGGCGCGATACCAGCCGCCAAACTCTCCGGGCCCGCCTGGCTACGGACGATCCTTGGCGACGACCTGTTCATAGACGTGATGGGGGTCGGTCTCCACGGCGGGGAAGTCGGCGACGCCGGGCCGGAACACCTCCAGAAATTGACCCAACTCCGAGAACTCGACCTCTTCACCACCGACATGAGCGACGGCGGGATGCGATGCATTGAAGGATTGACCCAACTGCAATATCTCTCCCTCGACGGCACCAGGGTCAGCGACGCCGGACTTCAACACCTGAAAGGACTGACGCACCTCCGGACGCTCTCGCTCGCCGGCACCAAGGTCGGCGATGCCGGGCTGATGCACCTCAGGGGATTGACGCAACTCCAATTCCTTGGACTCACCGGCACTAGGGTCAGCGATGCTGGGCTGGCGAACCTCCGGGGATTGACACAACTCGAAGGTCTGGATCTCGGCGCCACCCATGTCAGCGACGCCGGCCTGCAGCACCTCGAGGGGTTGACCGGACTCACGAGACTGCAACTCTTGTACACCAAGGTCGGCGATGCCGGGCTGCAACACCTCAAGGGATTGACCACACTCGAATACCTGGACCTCAGGGGCACCAAGGTCACCGACGCGGGCGTGAAGACACTCCAGCAGGCATTGCCGCACTGCGGGATCGACCACTGATATGCCCCCTCCGACCGCTCGATCCCGCTGGTATCGCCTCACGGCCGACACTTTCGTGTTAGACTGTCGGCATACTCGCCCCTTTTCAAGTTCCGCGGCGGGCGTTTCTTCCCCTTGAAATTGGGCCAGCCGAACGTCTATAACGGGGCAGGGCTTTGAACTTAGGGAGCCCGCCGCGCCCGCCCGCGCTACTTCGCCGGGGCGATTACCGGCTTGCCCTCCACCAGCAGTTGCATCAGCGCGAACATCGCCTGGTAGCGCGACAGCATCTCGGTGTCCGGCTTCTCTGTCCACTCGAACCCCATGCCGGCGTCGTTCCAGAGCGCGCCGAAGCCCACGGCCATGACGAGGCCCTTGCCCTTCGGGGCGACGGCGGCAATGGGCCGCGTGCCCAGGGTGGCGACCGGCCGGCCGCCGGCGACCTCCCAGGCCTGGTCCACGTGCAGCGCCGGCCACTGGCCCTTGAGCGTCAGCGTGCCTTGCCAAGCCTGGTTGCGAAGGATGGATAGCCCGAACGGCCGCAGGAGGTCATCGGCCGTCGAGGCGGAGTTTTCCGGCGAGTCGAGCAGCAAGAGCTTGCCGCCGTCGGCCACGTAACGGACCAGCCGCTCGCGAAATACCGCGTCCACGCGCCGCGTGGGGCAGATCACGACCAGGGCGTTGCCGGAGAAGGCCTCGGCGCCCGCGGCGCGCACGGTGTAGTAGCCCAGCCGCGGGATCCACTGCTCCAAGAGGCCGAAACCGCGGCCTTCCTGGTCTTCGTTGAAGGCCCCCTGGGCCAAGGGGACCACGGAGGTGGTGCGGTCGATGACGACGCGGGTCTGGGGGCGCAGCACCGGCGGCAGGGGCAGGGCGCGGCGCTGGAGGGCCGCGGTGGCGACCGCCGCGACCGACCAGCCGCCTACCGCGGCGGCCAGCAGCACCAGCCACGCGGCCGGCCAGCGGCGGGCCAGCCACGCCGCGGCGGCCACCGCCGCCAGGCCGAGCCCCAGCAGCACCGCGGCCGTGTCGAAGCCGGTGTCGCGGTGGTTGAGCCACTCCAGCATGTTCAACAGCAACTCGCTCTTGCCCGGCTGAAAGAGGCAGAAGTTCGAGAAGATGGTGGAATCGGTGAAGGCCATGGCGCGGCCTTGTCCGTGGCGGGCCGCCCACGCTTGGATGAAGGCCCCCACGCGCATCCCCGGGCAGTGCTGCGGAATGGGATGATAATTATCCATGTGGTAGTCGGGCGGCATGCTCCACAGGCCGGTCTGGAGGATCGCCGGGCGGCCGCGGCTCGAGCCCGGATCGACCGAGCAGGAGACGGCGAAGTCGAACCACGGCACGTGGGCGACCGCCGGATGGGGCGTGGCCGCCGCCTCGTAGTGCTCGTCGTAGGGCGAGCCCACCGTGCCGAACAGCAGGTCGTCGCGGTAAGTGAAACCGAAGCTGCGGGTGATGTCGTTCATGTAGGCGGCGGAGCGATCGACGTTGGTATGATCGCCGATCAAGAGCAGCCCGCCGCCGCGGGCGACGAAGCGGACCACGGCGTCGGCTTCCTCCGGCGCGTAGCGGACCGAGGGGAGTTTGATCACCAGGCAGTCGCAGCCGGCCAGGGTGGCGTCGTCGATCTTGTCGGACTCCAGCAACTGCGACATGGTGAAGAACTGGCCCAGCCAGCGGTAGGCGGCGGCGTAGTTGTAGCTCGCCGCCTCGCCGTAGGTGGCGGTGTCGTAGGGCCGGGTGGTGGGCGACCAGGTGGAATGCCGCTCGACGAACTTGACCCGGCCGGCCTTGCGCGTCCCGACGGGGTCCAACTGGCCGGCCACGGCCAACAGGGCGGCCCCGGCCAGCACCAGGGCGACGGCGCCGCTGCGGCGCCAGGGCGATGGCGGGGCGAGGGCGGCGAGGCGGGTGCCACGGTTGGCTTGTCCAACCGTGCTGGCGGCACTGCTGGACAAGCCAGCAGTGGCACGCACGCCTTTGCCGAGGGGATCAGGCTCGGCAGGCTGTTCAGCGTTTTCGTCCCGCGGGCGGATCAGCCGCCAGGCCAAGAGCAGTGGCGGCGCCAGTAGCGTCAGACTTACCCAAGGGGAGAAGAAGTGGTTCATCACGTGCAGCGGCCAGTCGTAGGGAAACCGCATCGCGCGGTGCAGATAGACCGCCGTCAGGAGCACGGCGCGCACTGGCAGCCAGCAGGCGATCACCAGGGCCAGCACGGCGGCGGCCTTCAGCCTGGTCGAATGTCGCAGGGGGCGCAGGCCCAGCAGCACCAGGCCGCCGAGGAAGAAACAGAGTGTGCCCGGATCGAGCCCGAGGTCCCAGGTGACGGCCAGGCGATGGGTTTCCCGCATGGTGTGCGTGACGAGGTAGGGGCCGTCGGCCGTGGCCTCGGCGCCGAGCCAATTCATGATTCCGGCCAGCAGTGGGGCGGTGGGCCAGGGGGCGTCGTGCGTACGCGCGGTCTGGGCGATATAGACGGCCACCGCGGCGCCCTGGACGATGAGGACCAATCCGGCGGTGAAGGCCGCGGTCGCGGCGGCCTTCAGCCTTGGCCTGCCCGAGGCCAGCAGCGCCAGGGCCAGGCCGGCCGTCAGCAGCAGCGGTCCGGCCCGATAGGGCCCTGTTGTCGCCACGACCGCCGGCGCCAGCAGCAGCAGGGCGAGCCAGGTTTCCCGTGGGCCGACTGGAATGAAATGGCGGGTGCCACGGTTGGCTTGTCCAACCGTGTTTCGTGCACTGCTGGGCAAGCCAGCAGTGGCACCCGAGGACGCCGGGTCTACTATTAGCAAGAGGGTTCCAGCCGCGACCATGACTACCCATGCGGGGAAGTTGGCCGGGCCGTAAAGCCCCACGCCAAACAACCACGAGGCCGACAACAACGCTAGGGCAATCCAGGCTCGCATCGACTATCACCTCGGCCGCTTGAGAAAATTGTGCTCGATCGGTACTTGGACCGGTTCTTCGACCGCAGCCGACTTGGGCGGGACCCAGTCGTGCCCCTGTATCATCCTCAGCAGCAACCACCGCCAGAAGGCGGCGTTTTCCGGATGCTCGGCCGCCTGGGGCGCGAAGTTCTTGTTCATGGCGAAACAACTGTCGCCGATCAGCACCACGGCGCCGGAGCCGATCTTGCGGCCCACCACGACCGGGTACTCGTACTGGCCATCGGACGCGGTGCAGAGCACCTCCGCATCCTCGGGGCGCTGGATCGGCCAGGCGGCGTGGAACTGCACCCAGGCGGCGCGATCGCCGTCGCTGGCAAACACCTGCGCGGTTGCCCCCAGCGGCACCGTCTCGCGGGTGTTTTCCGCGGGCGGCAGCGGCATGGGCGGGACGCCGAGGCCGAAATCGGCCAACAACTCGCGGCTGGGCCCGGCGTCTTCCGCCCCGACCATGCTGAGGAGCAGTCCGCCCTTGCCGACGAAATCCCCCACGACTTTCCGCTCGGCGGGGGAAAACTCCCGCCCCGGGGCAATGGAAATCAGCACGCCGGCGCGGTCGAGGTGCTCGGCATCCAGGGTGGGCAGCAGCAGCGGCAGGTAGCCGCTTTCCGCCAGCGCCCGCCACAACCGGCCCAGGCCGTTTTCGTGCCGCGGATCGCCGCTGTAGGCTTCCAAGTGCGAGGCGTCGATATAGGCGAGGTTGTTGGGCGTGCGGAGACCGCCATCGGGGAGCACCACCGCGGCCGAGTCGCTGCCGGCCGAGCAGGCCAAGGAGATGGCCAGCACTCCGGCGGCCACCGCGATTCGCAGGGCGTCGGCCCGCCAGGCCAGCAGGCCAATCAGCCCGGCCGCCGAGAGCAATCCGATCGCTTGCCGCCAATCGTCCTGGGGGCTGCCGCGGCGGGCCGCCAACGCGCCGAGCAAACCCACGGCGAAGCGATACGACGCCGGGAGCTGCCCGTCACCCAGGCAGGAGCCATCGCCCAGCACGACGACCCGGCCGCGCCCCACGCGCTGCCCGGCGGCCAGCACGAGGTCGCCCAGGGCGTCGCCGGGGGCGTATTCAGCCGCATGGGCGCCACGGTTGGCTTGTCCAACCGTGTTTCTCGCACTGCTCCATGCCCAGCGACCAACCAGCAGCGGCTGGGCCCACCAGCCGACGCGCAGCGTGCCGGGGCGATCCAGCCCGAAGCCGCCGCGGGTGGCGTCGACGCCCGCCGTGGCCAGCGACGGCGTCGCCTGGCAGACGTCCTCCCAGTTCCTCGTTGCCGCCACGGCCGCATCGCCGCGAAGCGACAGGGAAGTTGGGGCCAGGGCGGCCGCCGCCGTCTCCTTTCCCTCCGGCGTTGCCATCACCAGCAGGGAGCCGCCCGAGCGGACGAATTTCCAAAGCCGATCCGACTGCTCGGGGGAAAAGTGAGACGGCGAGGCGGGCAGCAACAGAACGTCGGCCTTCGCCAGGTCGGCCTGGGCGAGATCGGGCCAAGGGAGGAACCGGCCGCCCAGGCTGGCGACCAATTCGGGCAACAAGTGGAACCCTTCGGCGTCGCAGGCCGCGATGGTGCGGCCCTGGAGCGTCGGCTCGCCCCTGTCCAGCACAACCAACAGGGGAATTGCCGCGGCCAGCACGGCGGCGCCGAGCCCCAAGAGCGGGGCGATCGCGTAGGTCCGGCCCCCCGATTCCTTCGTCGGCATTGGTGCCCTGCCCGGCGGCAGCCAGGCGGCCCAGCGGAACAGCGCGCCGGCAATGCCCGCCTGGATCAGCAGGGCCACGGCGGGCAGGTTCCAAGGCAGCAGCGACCGCGCGGCATTGCCCCAGGTCCAGGTGCCCAACCGCGACATGTCGGTGACCTGCGGCTTGACGACCTCCGGCAAGTGGCCCAGCAGGTCGGGCGTCCATGCCAAGAGGAGCAGGTAGGCGAACTGCCCGAGGAGGATGGCCGCGGCGGCCGTCAGGGCCCGGCGGCCCCGGGGGGCCTTGGTGGAAGCCAGCCACGCGGCGGCCAGGGCGGTCATCAGCACGAGGTAGTCGATGCCGGCGAAACTGCCGCCGATGGCCAGCGGCCGGCCCGCGATCCCACCGGCCAGCAGGCCCAGGCCATGGCCCAGGGCGTCGGCGGCCAGCCAGACGACGGCCATCGAGTCGCAGGCCAGGCGGAAGACGGCCAATACGCTCACCGCCAGGGCGGCCAAGAGAATGGCCCGACCATCGGCAGCCCGCGGTTGCAAGCGGGCCAGGGCCGCCAACACCACGGCCACGGCCAGCACGTCCAACGCGGGGGCGAGGCCGCCCAGGGCCGTCATCACGGCGGCCCCCGCCACGGCGGCCGTGAGAAGGAGCCAATCCATGGGGGACTGTCCCAATTTTCGCGGCACGAGGGGCGTTGCGTTGCGGGCAGCCTGTTTCGCCGCGAAAATGGGACTGTCCCCTTTTCGCCGCGGCCAGGCGGCGATCAGTACCACGGCCAGCGCCGCCCAACTGAGCGCCCGCTCTAGCGGCGCGGCGATCATGCCCGCCGATCCGGCGGCGATCCAGGCCGCCGCAATGCCCGCCATCACCGCCGTGACCGCGGCGGCCGATGGTGTGGCCGGTTCGGCCTCGGCCGGCGTTTCGGCATGCGTTTGCCGCAGGATCGCCATGAGTGTTTCTCGGCGACGCCTTACTCGCCGCCGCGGCTGCCGGCCTGGAGGGCCGCGGAAAAGCCGTCGTCGCTGCTGATCCACGTGTCCTTGTCGCGGATGATCGCCTGCGGCGGCAGGGTGGGCGTTTGGGTGGCGATGTTGGCTGCCCGCTTCACGGCGGTGCCGATGGCCATGAACTCGATCAGGTTGCCCAACTCGTGGATGTGCGTCTTCACGCCCACCACGTCGTCGGCGCCGATGGCCTCCGCTTCGCGCTTGATGAGGCCGAGGGCGTGCTCGCGGGCGTCGTAGATTAGCGTCGTCAGGTCGCTGATTTCGCCGCGGGCGAACGATTTGAACATCGCTTTCAGCCCGCCCATCAGGCCGAGCGAGTAGACGGCCGTGCCCATCACCAGCTTCAGCGGCATGTAGCCCATGGCGGTGAGGTTCCACATCTCCTCACAGGTCAGGTCGCTGCTGACCGGCGCACGGCTGTATTCGGCGGGGAGGGCGGGGTTGTGCGAGGCGGTGCCCATCATCACCATTTCGTGGATGCCCTGGAAGGGCATGGTCAGGGTCTTGATGCCGACGACCGCGTTGCCGCCGGCGGCGTGGGCCTCGGCCACGATGCGTTGCAAGGCCAGGTGCCGGGTGGCGTTGAAGATATCGCTGAACTCCTTGATTTCGCCGCGGCCCAGGCTCTTCAGGCTGCCCAACAGCCCGCCGCCCAGGCCGGTGGAGTAGGCCACGTTTCCGAAGACGAATTGCAGGGGCTGATAGCCGGCGTCCAATTGGCAATACAGTTCCTGGCCGTCGCCGCTGGTGGAGAAGAGCACCTTCGAGGTGGGCACGTCCCGGCCGTGCACGCACGAGGCCACGGAGAGGAACTCGATGTTGCCGTGGAAGTGCCGCAAGTCGCTGGTCACGCCGGCAATGCCGGCCCCGCCGCGCTGGTGGGCTTCGTGGATCATGCGGGCATAGGACTGCTTGCGGCCTTCGTGGACGATCTGGGTGATCTGCGTGACTTCGCCGCCGAAGGCGCTTTTCAGTCCGGCGCCGATGCCGCCGACGAAGCCGAGCGAATAGACGCTGTTGCCGACCACCAGTTCGCCGGCGGTGAGGCCCTTGAGGTGCAGGCAATAGATTTCATTGCCGGAGAGCCCGGTCACGATCGACGCGGGCCGCTTGGCGGCTCCCGGCGGGATATGGGGTGGAATGTGTCCGGTCGACATGGGTCGCGCTCCTGGGAGGGTGACGGTGGGAAGTTGCCCATTCTAGCGTATGGTGACGCAAGCGGGGTAGGTGTGGCCTATACTTTCCTGGGGCAGGGAGGGGGATAGTCCCCTGGCAAGCGACGTGCCCCGTGACAACGGAGAGAGAGCGGTGGTCCTGTTGACCTTCACGATCGGGCTGTTGAACGTTTGTTTAGGTTACGCGCTGGCCGTGGTTCTTGGCTACGGTCCGCCGAGCCTGTCGGAAGGATGGGATGCCGGCGTGGTCGAGCCGTTGGGCGAGGCGCAGAGTTTTCCGGCGGAGCCAGCCCCCGCCGCGACGGCGGAGCCGTCGGCCGATGCGGCGGCGCCGCCGGGGCCGGTTACGCCGACCGAGTGGGAGTTGGACGAGCGGTTCGTGGAATCCAACATCTTGAAGTTCAACCTGGCGATCGCGCGGAGCAGCGTCCAAATGCACGATATCGAGACGCAGCTCCGCGCGCGGGAGGGGGCATGGGACGCGGCGACCATCCGTGCCTGCGTGGCCAGGTTGGAGACCGACGCCGCGGAGTACCTGGTCGAACAAGGGCAGTTGGAAGAGCAGTTTCACAGCCGCATGGCCGAGCTGGGTGAGATGACCGCCGTGGGCGAGCAGATCGAGGCGGCGAATCTCGCCGCGGTGGCGCAGTTGGAGACGACCATCAGCAACCTCAAGCACATGGACTTCCAGAGCGACCTTCAGGCGGCGGGGGAGCGGTTGCTGGAGGAGATCAGCAACCTGCGCATCGCCCGGCACTGCCTCCGCGACGACCACAACGCGGCGTTTCTCGCCGTCGCCCGGCATCAGGGCCGGCTGGGCCAAATCGATCCGCACGTGCAGGTGGACCATTTGACCGGCCTGGCCAACCGCATCGGCCTGGAGACGGCCTTGTGGCGGTGGTGGGAGCAGAACTATCCGCAGACGCACGAGATGGGCGGGATCCTTCTGGACCTCGACGGCTTCGGCACGATGGCCAAGAACCTCGGCTCGATGGCATCCGACCGCCTCTTGGCGGCGTTAGGGGGCATCGTTGGCCAACTGAGCGGTCCGCCGCACGTGGCCGCCCACGTGACCGAGGGCCGATTCCTGCTGGTCATGCTTGATACCGGGCCGCAAGGGCTGCGGAAGACGGGCGAGTTGCTCCGCCAGTCGATCGAGCGGATCACGCTGGTCAGCAATGGCCAGCGCGTCGCGCTGGCGGCCTCCACCGGCATCACGCCGGTCCTGGCCGGCGACAGCGCCGAGGCCTTCCTGAAACGGACCGAGCAGGCGTTGCGTGCGGCCCAACAGGGCGGGGGCAACCAGGCCTGTTTCGCCGACGGCAAGGAGCTCAAACCGGTCGAATCGCCCGACCTCCGCGCCGAGTACCGCGAAGTGACGGTTTGAGGGTGCTAGCCGCCGCGGCGCGCGGAGGCCTTGGTCTTGACCTTGCTCTTGGCATGATGCGGCGGCTGGCCGTTGGGCGCCGCCTTGCGGCCGCGGCCGGCGGAAAGGACCTGGCGGAGCAGGGCGGAGAGGTCGTCGTAGGGAGTTTCCGAGGGCGGGCCGGGGCTGTACTGATAGATGGAATGCTGGATCTTGCGCGACAGCGCCAAGAGCGTCGAAGAGACCGTGCCGTAGTCGCCGCCGGTCAGCACCACGCCGCGACGGCCTTCGGCGTTCGGCTTCCGCGAGCAGGCCCGGCTGGCAACGGCCAGGAACGTCACCGCCGAATCGAGAGTGTGCAGCGTGAGCATGCGGCGAAGGAACTGGTGGCGTTCGTCGCTGGGATCGTCCAGGTCGCCGTTGGTCAGGGTGTGTAAGCCGGGAGTCAACTCGACGACCTGGATGCGGTTGCCGGCATAGACCACCGCGGCGTATTTGTCGTCGGCACAGAGGTAATTGGCCCCCGCATAGCCGCCGCCGGAGAGCTCCTTGACGGCTGCCGCGACGGCGTCACGGGCATGGCGGCGATCCAACAGATCGCGGCAGAGCAGCCCCCGCGACCGCGGCTCCAGCGGCGCCAGGGCCTTGGGACGATTGGTCATGGTGACGAGCAAGCCGTGCTGGTTTACACCCAGCCAGGTCCCGCCCGCCTGGCGGTCGATTCCGCAGACCACGCGGGGCGCCCCCGGTTGAATCTTGGGGTATTGCGTGGGGCGCGAGAGATACTCCTCCCGATTCGCTGCTAGCAAAATGGGGGTATTTCGTGCGACTCGGTAGAGGATTGCCAGCGTACACACGGTCGCCTCCCGGCGTTACCTGCCGCCATGGATGTCCAACCCCTAAGTTTACTCGCTGGCAACATTCCCGCATATCACCACAAAAGGGGGGTTGCGCTAAGATCAGTCTTCGTGTTGCAAGCCGTTTCGGGTGGACGGGTTGCGGCAGGATGGAAAAAAGCCAGAAAAACCGCGGGAAACAAGAGGCAGGGAGCACTGGGCAACCCCGCCATCGCTTCGGAACCGCCTCTTCCGGTCTCCCAGGGATATATTTAGAATGAGTCCTGCCAAGGGATTCACACCCAACCCGCCGATGATCCAGTTTGCTCCTTGGCCGGTCCCCCGGGGCGAAATGAAGAAAGTCAAGCGACTCCTGCCTCGCAGCAGCGTGGAACCCGGCGATACCTGGGACCTTTTTCGGCTTTTCGCCAGCGACGAGGCCTGGGAAGAGGCGTTTTCCCAGTGGGAGAAGCAGATCGCCCGCTACGACGGCTTCCGCGGCCGGCTTGCCGAGGGGACTGCGGCGCTGGCCGAGTGCCTGAAGTTCGACCTGGACTTTGATCGTGCCGCGGAGCGGCTGCGGGCGTATGCGTATTTGAAGGCGGCCGAAGACACCGCCGCGGACAAGTACCAGCGGATGCAGGGGCGATTTCTCGCCGCCGCCAGCCGCGGCGGACAGGCCGCCAGTTTTATCCGCCCGGAAATACTTGCGATTCCTGCGGCCAGGATGCGGGCCTTTCTCCGCGCTGCGGTCTTGGCTCCTTACCGGCTTTTGCTCCAGCGGGTGCTCCGCCACAAGCCGCACACGCTGGGCAAGAAAGAGGAGAAGCTGCTGGCCATGCAGAGCGAGATGGCCGAGGCCGCCCGACAGGTCTTCCAGCAGCTCAACGACGCCGACCTGAAATTCGGCGCCGTGAAGAACCCGCGGGGGGAGTGGATCGAGTTGAGCCATGCCACCTTCAGCGCGATGTTGCACGCGCCGGAGCGCAGCGTCCGCCGGGCTGCCTTTCACCAATACTATCGCCAGTACGTCGATCACCAGTACGCCCTGGCGGCGGCCTTGGGCGGCGCCATCCAGCGCGACGTCTATTACGCCCGCGCTCGCCGGTTCCGCAGCGCCCTGGAGGCCGCGCTGTTTGCCGATCGGGTGCCCGCGTCGGTCTATGACAACCTGATCGCGTCGGTCCACCGTCACTTGCCCGCCCTGCACCATTACTACGACCTGCGGCGGCGAAAGATGCGGCTGAGGACGATCCACCACTACGACACTTACGTGCCGATCCTGGCGGAGTTGCAAACCCGGCACGCCTGGAACGAAGCCGCCGAGACGGTGTTGGCCGCGCTGGCGCCGCTGGGAAGCCAATACGTAAGCGTGCTCCGCGCGGGGCTGTTGGGACGCTGGTGCGATCGCTATGAAAACCGCGGCAAGCACAGCGGGGCCTTCAGCGCCGGCTCCTACGACGGCGGCCCCTACATCCTCATGAACTTCCAGCCCGCCGTGCTCGAACACGTCTTCACCCTGGCGCACGAGGCGGGCCACGCCATGCACAGCTATCTCTCCGCCCAGCACCAGCCCTTCGCCTATTACGACTATTCGATCTTCGTCGCCGAGGTGGCCAGCACCTTCAACGAACAACTCCTGGGCCGCTACCTGCTGGACCATGCCGGCGATGACCGGCAGCGGGCCTTCCTCATCAACCGCCAGATCGACGCCGTCCGCGGCACCATCTTCCGCCAGACGATGTTCGCCGAGTTCGAGAAGATCGCCCACCAGACCGCCGAGGCGGGCGAGCCGCTCACCTTGGACCGTTTTCGGGAGATCTACCACGGGCTGCTGGAGCGCTATTTCGGGCCCGACTTCGCCCTCGATGTGGAACTCGACCTGGAGTGTCTGCGCATCCCGCACTTCTATCGCGGCTTCTACGTCTTCAAGTACGCCACCGGCATGTCGGCCGCCATCGCCTTGGCCGACCGCGTCCTCGGCGGCGGTCGCGAGGCCCTGGAAGACTACCTGGGCTTGCTCCGCGGCGGGGCCTCGAAGGACCCGTTGGATTTGCTCCGCGCCGCCGGGGTCGACATGGAGCAGCCGGCCGCGGTGGACGCCGCGCTGGGCACGTTCGGTCCGCTGGTCGAGCAACTCGACGCCCTGGTCGGCTGAGCCGGCGGGTTGGGAAAAAGATCGCTGGTGCCGACGGCGGGAGGCGCCCTGGAACGGCGTGGCCGGTTTACCGCCGTCTCTCGATACGCTAGACTAAGCCCACGGCGCCACCTCATCTTGGGGCGGGCAACGGGGACAGTCCCCGGAACGAGGCTGTAGCTCAGTAGGTAGAGCAACGGACTTTTAATCCGTAGGTCATGGGTTCGAGTCCCATCAGCCCCACTTGCCTTTCTTGGGGGATCCCCCCCTTTGCCCGCCCCGCCTGCACACAAGACGGCCGACGGCCTTGACGGGGCCCTCGCCACGGACAACAGCGTGCTTTGGCAGGGCGTCGCGATGATTTTTCACATGGCGGTTGCACCCCGCTACCGGGTAGGGTGACTGGGTTGCCGGAACGTTTTTGCATGGTGACACCCAGCGAAAGGACTGCCAGGTCGCGGCAGGCGGAAAGACCAGAAGACTCGGCATTATTTGTTTGACCGATTTGTTCGTTCCTGTTAAATTGAAAGTTGGGTCTATTCGTTGGCACAATGCAACTGTCCGGCCCGGAGGCACGGTGCGCGCTTAAGTTGTAGACGCATGCGATTTCCGCCAGTCCGCTAGTGTGCGCCTTGGTCGGTCCGGCTCGCCGAACCGAACGGCTTGGCTACGCGCGGTCGGTGCGCTTCCCGATGCCCGGTTCGCATTTAAGCTTGTCGCCTCAAGCTCGGAAGAGGGGGTATCAATGATCAAGTCTCATCGCTCGGATTCGCCGGGGGATCGTCCCGGAGTCGGCCGCTGCGTGCGGTCGGCCGCCGGGCTCCTCGGCCTTGCCGCCGCCGTGCTGCTGCTGGCTCCGGCGCCGGCGCGGGCCGACATCACCTGGAAGCTGTCTGGGACGGGCGACTGGTCGACGGCGTCGAACTGGAGCAGCGGCGTTCCAACCGCCAGCAGCACCGCCGATATCTTCAATGGCGGAACCGCAACGGTCACCGTGACTGGAGAGACCTGCAACACGCTTTCGCTTGGCGGCAGCGGCGGCGGAACCCTGGACCTGTACGGCGG
>JBKQVT010000037.1:0-3939 GCA_052139835.1 Thermoguttaceae bacterium | reverse complement strand
ATAACACATCCTTGTGGCCTCCTTGTGGTTGATGGGTTTGTTGCCAAAGAACCATCTACCCAAGAGAGGCCTTTTTGCCTATGTCACTTTGGGCCAAGGACTTCCGAAAAACTAAGTGCCATTCGGGCGACGCACCGTCACCCCCGGGCACCACGTCAGTGGTCGCTCCCGGAGGGAGAGGGAGGGCTCCCGCAGCGTCGCCTGGCCCTAAGTTCTAAGCTCTAAGAACTAAGTTCTAAGCCCTCAGCCCTCACTTCACCTCCAGCATCCGCTGCAGGGCCTCCAGCGCCCAATGGGCCGTCTCGTCGTCCACCTGCACCACGTTGGCCGGCACGCCGGAGGCCAGCCTTTCAAGCGCCCAACACAGGTGCGGCAGGTCGATCCGATACATCGTCGCACACATGCACACCACCGGCGAAAGGAAATGGACCTCCTGCTCGGGATGCTCGTGCTTGAGCCGCTGGACCAGGTGCAACTCGGTGCCGATGGCCCAGACGGTCCCCGGCGGCGCCTCCTCGACTGCCCGGATGATCCGGCCGGTCGAGCCGACCACGTCGGCTTGCTCGACCACCTCCATGGTACACTCGGGATGGACCATGATCTTGATGCCCGGATACTTGGCGCGAAACGCCGCCACGTGCTCGGGCAGAAACATCTGGTGGACGCTGCAATGGCCCTTCCACAAGACGACGCGGCTGGCGCGGATCGCCTCGGGCGTGTTGCCGCCCAGGTCCGGCTGGCGGGGGTCCCAGACGGGCATTTCCTCCAGGCCGACCCCCATGCCGCGGGCCGTGTTGCGTCCCAAGTGCTGATCGGGAAAGAACAGCACGCGACGCCGCCGGGCAAAGGACCATTGCAAAACGGCCCGCGCGTTGGACGACGTGCAGACGATCCCCCCGTGGCGACCGCAAAAGGCCTTCAAGTTGGCCGCCGAATTGACGTACGTGACCGGCATCACCTCGGCCGTGTCGATCACGGCGGCCAACTGCTGCCAGCAGTCCTCGACCTGGTCGATGTCGGCCATGTCGGCCATTGAGCAGCCGGCGGCCAGGTCGGGCAGGACCACGGTGACGCGGCCGCCGCGACGGGCCAGTTGTTCCGGGCGGTTGGCGAGGATGTCGGCCGTTTCAGCCATGAAGTGGACGCCGCAGAAGGCGATCGCCCGGCACTGGTCGTCCGCCGCCGCCAACGCCGAGAGCTGGTAGCTGTCGCCGCGGAGGTCCGCCAGGGCGATGACTTCATCCTGCTGATAGTGATGGCCGAGGATCAGCAGTTCCCGCCCCATGCGGCGGCGGACGGCTTCGATCCGGGAGACCAACTCGGCAGGATCCAGGGACTTGTAGGGGCGAATTTCGTCGGTGGTCATATACCTTGGGTCTTAGGTCTTGGGTCTTGGGTCTTAGGTTCCAAGGCCCAAGACCAAAGGCCCAAGACCAAAGCCCCGGCTGACGAATTGGTTACGACTGTTTCCACGGTATTGACCCTATCCGTCTCCCGGAGGGAGAATGGACTTTATCGCCTGACGACGGCCATCACTACCAGAAACGCCAGCCAGGCCAACTCCAGGGCTACGGCGACGGCCAGGAACTGCTTCTGCCGCGCACCCGGCGACGGGGGCGAATCATGCGCAGCGGCCGGCGTCGCACCCGGCGACGGCTGGACGGGCTCCGCGGCCGCCGGCCGCTTGGCCTGCGGTTTCGAGGATCGCTTTGGCGAGCGACGCCGGCTCATCGTTGCAACCTCACCGTTGTTAGGGATCCGGGGGCGGGGGTTCGGACGGCGTAAAACGGAAGTCCTCCTGAAACGCCGTCTTGAAGTCGTAGACGTCGTGGAAGTCCTCCCGGCGGTCGTGGGGCGTCTTGCGCATCTGCCGGATGCGGATCAAGTTGAAGACCAACTCGCCCACGTCGGCGGTGGCGTGAATGCCCCAGTTGGCAAGCACCATCCTGGCCATGTAACCGTACTGCTCCAGGGCGAAGCGGCGGACGGCCTCGCAGAGCTCCTGCCCGGTTACGTGCCGCTCCTCTTTCGCGAGGTCCTTTTCCACCATATCTGTAATACGGAAGTCGTCTTCTTGCTCTTCCGTCACGGCCGGCTCAGGCGGCGCGGCCGGCTCTCCGGGATCCGGCGGGGCAATGGGCTCGCTCGGGCAGGGGCTCCCCATCCGCAACACGTTCTGCGCGTAGTTGAGAGCCTCGAAGACGAAGATGTAGGCCTCCAGCGGATAGCGGCGATCTTCGTCCAGCAAGCGGGCAATCGCAGGGTCAAGCATGATCTTCGCTCAGGGGGGATTCGTCCGCTTCGGCCGGCAGTTCCTCGGCGTCCGGAGCAACCGCGCCGGGCCCACCGGGCGGCGCCGCGGCGGCCGACTCCCGCTGGGCCTGCTCGTAGGTCTCGTATTCATAACGCAGGCAACACTTCAATCGCCCGCAGCGCCCGGAAATCTTCGTCGGATCCAGCGTCGCCTTCTGCAACTTCGCCATCTTCATCGACACCGGCGGCATCACCACCAGGTGGGTGTTGCAGCACACCGGGATGCCGCAATCGCCGTAATCGGCCAGCAGCTTGGCCTCGTCGCGGACGCCGATCTGCCGCATCTCGATGCGAGTCTGGAACTCGCCGGCCAGCAGCTTGACCAGCTCGCGGAAGTCGACGCGGCTCTCGGCCAGGTAATAAATCACCACCCGCTCGCCGCCGAAAATGTGCTCGACGTCGACCAGTTGCATCGACAATTTCAGTTGCTCGACGTACTGCTGGCAGGTGTCCAACTCGCGGTGGGCCTGCTCCTGGATGCGGCCCAATTCCCGGCTGTCTTCGGCCGTCATCGCGCGGAGCACTTGCCCCTCGGCGGCGTCTTTGAGGCACGCCAGGGCCGGGTCGATCCCCTCGCAGAGGACCTCGCCGGCCTCCAGGCCGCGTTCGGTGCGGGCGATGACCTTCGCCCCCCGCCGGTATTCTGCCCCCGCAGTCGAGGAGAAGACCCCCAACAGGCGCATCACGCCAAAGCGGACAATGTACTTGGCCATGGCAACACTCGAACCGTGCGGGGAAAACCCCAATCGGCGTCAAACACTTAAGTATAACCACTGTGGGTGACGCCGCAAAGTCAGATGCCTTGATCCCCGCGCTCCAAAAGGAGGGGTGCCGGGCTGCCATCGGCGGGTTATGCTTTAGCATGACGGCAAAAATGCTTTGGACCAGAACGATCCTCCTTCTCCTCCTGGGTAGCGTGCTGTCGGCGGTGTGCTACTTCTTTGTCGACCAGCCGGTGGCGCGGTTCTTCCGCGACCATTTCATCGGCCGGCAGGGCCTCTTCCCCTGGCCGGAACTGCTGTCGAGCTGGCTGCTGTACGCCTCCGTGGTGGCAATCGTCTTGGTGGTCTTGTGGCGGCTATGGAAGCGTGCCGGAAAGTTCCAGGCCGTGCTCCTGGCCCTCTCGACCGATTTGGTCGCCATCTGGATGCTCAAGGCCTTGGCCAAACGGGCCTGCGGCCGCTGCTGGCCGCAAGCCTGGGGTGGCAATCACACCTCCTGGCTCGACAGCGGCGCCTACGGCTTTCACCCCTTCCGCAACGACCCGGCCTACATGTCGTTCCCCTCGGGCCACGCCGCCGTGGTTTTCTCGGTGGCGGCGATCCTCTGGTTCAGTTATCCGCGCTGGCGATGGTGCTATGCCCTGGCCTGCGCGGCGATGTCCGTGGCCCTGGTCGCCCTGAACTATCACTTCGTCGGCGACGTGGTGGGCGGGGCAGCCTTGGGCTCGATCACGGGCCTCTGGGTCCGGCGCCTCTTTGAGAGAAGGGGCTGGGGATTAGGGATTACAGTAGTTCCAAGTTCGAATGAAGTGCTATAGGTGAACGCAAGGCTCCTCCTGAAAATGATTTGCGCCAACAAGTCATTTCAGAAAGGAAGCCATGCGTTCAGGGACGAATTGTACCA
>JBKQVT010000036.1:0-25305 GCA_052139835.1 Thermoguttaceae bacterium | reverse complement strand
GCCGACGCGCCTGCCCGCTGCACTGCTGGGCAAGCCAGCAGTGGCACCCGAAAACCCATTTGCCCCCTTCCGCAACGGAAACATTTTCGCAGGAAAAAGTCGTTTCGGGGTAATTTTTCCCCTCGCCCGGCGTCTAATATTATAGTGTGCGCCGCACCACGGACCAACTGAGAAAGCCCACCGGTGAGCGACTGGGACCAGATCGTCGCCGATCACGGACCGGCCGTCTTTCGGCTGGCGTGCCGCATCCTGGGCTGCGGCCCGGACGCCGAAGACGCCGTCCAAGAGGCTTTCCTCCAGGCCTATCGGATCGGGCAGGCCCAGGTGGTGGAGCACTGGGGGGCGCTGTTGCACCGCGTGGTCGCCCATCGGGCCCTGGATCGCCTGCGGCAGCGGCGGCGGCGGGCCGAGGCGTCGCTCTGCGGGGAGGAGACGGCGCCCGGCAGCGCGGGTCCGCCCCAGCGCGCCATCGCCGGCGAGTTGGCGCGGCGGCTCCGCCAGGCGGTGGCCGCCTTGCCCCAGCAACAGGCGGCCGTGTTCTCGCTCCGCTATTTCGACGACCTGTCCTACCAGCAGATCGCTGTTGGCCTGGGCTTGGAGGTCGGCCACGTGGCCTCGGCGCTGCACAAGGCCCGCGGCAAGCTGAAAACAATGCTCGCCGAACAAACGGCGGAGAGAAAAAGGTGACAGGCACCATTTGCCGGAACGGCCCGGAGGGTGCTTCGCACAAATGGTGCCTGCCACCTTTTTCCTCCGCAAGGTGATTTAGAAGTGAGGAAAACGACCATGGACAGCGATCCCCGACCGGGCGACGACCTGCCGGCAGCGGCCGAGCTCTCCGGCGTCTTGCGCGAGGCGGTCGAGTCGATCCGCGGCGAAGAGCCGCCGGAGGCGGCACTGGCGCGGGTCTTGGAGCGTGCCCGGCAGGTCCCCGCCGCCGCCGGCGTGGCGCCGCGGGGGCCTCGCGATTCCGAACGGAGACGTAGCGCATTTACCTGGGCAAGCCGTGGTCTGGCGGCCGCGCTGGCGGTGGCCGTCTTGGCGGCCGCCTGGATTTGGACCGCCTCGATATTCCGCCATGCCGGGCCGACGCTGGCCGCCGCCTTGCGAGAGACCCTTGCGGCCCGGACGCTGGAACTGAAGCTCACCCGCGACGGCAAGACCAGCACGGTATGGATCTCCGGGACGCAACTGCGGCAAAATCACCCCGACGGCACCTACGAAATCGCCCGCGAAAATCGCCTCTGGACCGTTGACGAGCGGGAGAACCGCGCCAGCTCGGAACCGTCGCCGTTTGAAGGTTACGATCCGGGTCCGGTGCTCCTGGCGCTGATGAACGTGCCGCCGGAAGAGGGCCTCTTGGACTCCACGCCCGCCGAGCGCACAGTGCGCGACGGCCGGCCCTGCGACATCTACCGCTGGCACTCCGCGGGCCGGGGGGAGCGGCTTGAGGTTGAGGCGGCCGTCGAGGCCGGCAGCCGCACGCTCTCGTGGCTGGAGGTCTCGCGCACGCGGGAGGGGCGGCGGCAGTCGCTCGGCCAGTTGGCGGTCGTCGCCCGCAATCGGCCCGTGGCCGATGCCCTGTTCGTCGTCGGCGACACCTTGACCGAGGACGGCCGCATCGGCAAAGTGACCGACTCCCAGGGCGTGGTGGCCCTCCGCCCGGCCACGGCCGACCGCTGGACCCCCTTGGCCGCCCGGATGCTTCTGCGGCCGGGCGATTGGCTCCGCACCGACATCCGCGGCGCCAACGCGGTCTCGGTCCGCCTGGTGAAAGAAACCCGGCTGGTCCTGGGCCCCGGCACGCTGGTCGAGCTGGTCTCGCCCAAGAGGGTTCGCGTCTTCGAGGGCGAGTTGAAGATCGCCGCCGCGGCCGGCAGCCCCGTCGAGCTGATCGCCCCCGGCGGCAAGACGATCCAGGTGGACGGCAAGCAACTCTTCCGCGTCGAAACACAGGCGTTGGTGAAGCTGGAAAAGGAGCCGCTCTGGCTCCGCGGCTATGAAGGCAAGACCACCGAGGAGTCGCTGGGCTCGCTGGTGGCCCGGATCGACGGGCGGGACGTGCCGCTGAGCGTGGGCTATCACAAGGTGGCCGTCGATATCCGCGACCAGATCGCGCGGACCACGATCGAAGAGTCGTTCGTCAACCATACCAAGGGCGTGTTGGAGGGCGTCTTCTATTTCCCCCTGCCGCAAGACGCCTCGATCGCCGGCTTCGGCATGTGGATCGGCGACCAGTTGGTCGAGGCCGACGTGGTCGAGAAACAGCGGGCCCGCGAAATCTACGAAACCATCCTCCGCGAGCGCCGCGATCCGGGACTGCTGGAATGGGCCGGCGGCAATATCTTCAAGGCCCGCGTCTATCCCATCCCCGCCATGTCGGAGAAGCGGATCAAGATCACCTACACGCAGGTGCTGCCGCTCCGCGCCGGCACGTATCGCTACCAGTACGCCTTGCAGAGCGAGTTGCTGCGGCAGCATCCGCTGCGGCAGTTGGAGATCGACGTGAAGCTGAGTTCGGCCGTGCCGCTCCGCTCGGTCAGTTCGCCGACGCACGCCACCCGCAACACGCTGGCCGAGCATTCGGCCCGCGTGGAGTTCACCGCCCAGGAGTATACGCCGACGCAGGACTTCGAGGTGGTGGTGGAGACGGCCGGGGCCGAGGCCGACGTGGTGACGATCCCACACCGCCGCGGGGAGGACGGCTATTTCATGGTGCAGTTGACCCCGCCGGGCGCAAGCGGCCAGTGGCGGCGAGAGGTGCTCCCCAACGGCGAGCCCATCGAGTTGCTCATCTTGGCCGACACCTCGGCCTCGATGGACGCCGCCAGCCGGGCGGCGCAGGCCGAACTGGTCGCCGCCCTGTTGGGCGCACTGGCGCCGAAGGACAAGATCAATCTGGCCACCTGCGACGTGGACTGCAACTGGGCCTTCGAGCGGTCCCGTCCCGCGGAGGCCAGGGCTATCGCCGCCGCGAGGCAGTTCCTCGCCGGGCGGATTTCGCTGGGCTGGACCGATCTGGATAAGGCCATGGCCTCGGCGCTGCGGCGTTGCGGGCCCGGCACCCAGGTGGTCTACATCGGCGACGGCATCCCGACCACCGGCGACGGCGACCCGGTGGCCTTTGCCAAGCGGCTGCGGCGGCTGGCCGAAGGGCACGCGGGGACGTTCCACGCCGTGGCCACGGGCAGTAGCTTCGAGCCGCTGGTGCTGAAGGCCATTGCCGCCCTGGGCGGCGGGTCCGTCCGCCAGGTGACCGGCTCTTGCGGCCCGGTCGCCGTGGCCGGCGAGTTGCTCGCCGAGATGACCGAGCCGGCCCTACGGGACGTGAAGGTCGAGTTTCGCGGCCTGCGGACCGCGCGGGTGTATCCCGAAGAACTGCCCAACCTGCCGCTGGGCACGCAGCAAATCATCCTCGGCCGCTACCTGCCCGAGAATCGCGACCTCTCCGGCGAGGTGATCCTCACGGGGACCGAGGGGGGCAAGCCGGTGCGGTTGGCCGGCCGCGTCACGCTCAAAGACGGCGAAGAGGGCAACAGCTTCATCCCGCGGCTCTGGGCCCGCATGCACCTCGACGCCTTGTTGCAGCAAGGCGCGTCTCCGGCCGTGCGCGACGAGGTCATCGCGCTGTCGGAAGAGTATCACATCATCACGCCCTACACGTCGCTCTTGGTGTTGGAGAGCGACGCCGACCGGGAGCGGTTCGGGGTGAAGAGGCGTTTTCAGATGCGCGACGGCGAGAAGTTCTTTGCCCAGGGGCGCGATAATGCCAATTGGGAGCTGGTCCAACAGCAGATGAAGCGCGCCGGGACGTGGCGGCTGGGGCTGCGCCGCGACGTGCTGCGGCAACTGGCCACGCTGGGGCGCGACGAGTCCATCTTCCAGACGGGCCGCGGCAGGATCGACCTGGACGCCGAGCCGGACTACGACAGCCTGATCGAGCTGATCCGTTCCACCGTTCACCCCATCACCTGGGACGAGGTCGGCGGACCGGGCTCGATCGCCCACTTCAAGACCAACTTGAGCCTGGTTATCAGCCAGACGCAGGAGGTCCAGGAGTCCCCCGAACTCCTCGTGAGGGAGAGCGTGGCCTCCCACAACCGAGGCTTTTTGGAGAGCGACGTGGTGCCGGTGGGGGGACTTTCGAAAGGCCCGGTCTACAACCTCGACTTTGCGGCCGCCGAGGAGGCGGAGGAGACCGGCCGGATCATGCTCGGCGTCGGGGTCAATTCGGACGCCGGCTTCGGCGAGGTCGTGTCAGACGAAAAGAACTTCGACTGGACCACAGGCGGCGCGCCGGCCGAGCCCATTATGGCCTTGTTGCCCTTTCTTGGCGCCGGACAAACCCATGTCGAGCCGCAGTGGGCATTCACTGGACGTACTACCGAATCCCAGGCCACGGCGCTGTCAGGCCTGATACGCGACGTGGACAACTTGCGCATGGAAGCCCAGACGATCAACGGCGAGGAGGCCGCCTGGCAGTATGAGCCCGGCACAACTAACGATACCTCGGTCACCGGCTGGCAAATCAACGCACTGAACTACACCATCTGCAAGCCGGCGTATGAAAACCCGTTCGTGAAGCCAGAGCCGGCCAGCCAGGCTGAGCCGTGGCTCAGCGAACTGTTCCCCCCGCTGCCGCCAGCGCCGGCGAAGGAAAAGCCCCTCACCTCCGGTCCCTCTTCCACAAGGGGAGAGGGGAGGAAGGGAAAACTCTGGCCGGACGCTGCAAGGAAGCTGGCCGAAGGCCTGCTGCGGAGCGAGCAACTCTTCGGTCGCAAAGACGGCCTGCGGATCGAGATCCAGCGGCAGTCGTTCGACCCCCGCTGGAACGAACTGGCCGCCCGGTCGCGGACCGTCGCCATCGCTTCGCCGGCGGGCTGGCTGGTCCGCTCCGCCGGCGACCATGAGCAAACCACCGTGGCCTGGTGCGACGCCCGGCAGCGTGGCGTCCTCTCGAAGACCTTCCAACTCGGCCGCGTGCGGAACTCGACTCCAGAGGATCTTCGCGACTTGCCCCTGCGGCTTGCCGACGGCATGACCTGGCGGCTGGATCACGCCTACTGCGACTACGCGGTGGAGATGAAACCGCAAGGCGATCACGAGACCTGGCTGGTGCTGAAGGCCCCCGGCGACCGGCGGCGGGAAATCCGCGTCCTGGTCGATACCCGCCGCGCGGCGGCCCGGCAGATCCAGGAGTGGCAAGACGGCAAAGTGACATCGACCACCACGTTGAGCGATTTCGTCGCAGTGGGTGGCGTCTGGTGGCCCGGCCGGATCGAAGAGACCGACGACCAGGGCCGCCGCACCCGGCTGGAGACGCTGAAGTACACGGCCCTGGACGGCGGCCAGTTCGATCAAACCTGGAAGGAGGAGCTTGCCGGCCGCGAGCGGGTCCTCTTGCTCGGCCAACCCCTGCCGCGGCTGGTGGAAGCCCGCCAACGAGCCGCCGGGTTTAGCCCGGCGGATGGGTCGCGCCACGCAACCGCAGGGATAAACCCCGCGGCTCGCCAATTGGCCGACGAGCTGGTGCTGATGCTCCACTTCCGCGCCACGCAGCAGTGGGACCGCGTGCTGGAGCAGCTTGGCAAGGTGGAGCGGGCCGGGGCGGGCAAGCCGGGCCTCCACTGGCTCCGCGACCGCGTGCTCGTCGGGGCCCGCCGCCGCGACGAGGCCCGGCGGCACTACCTCGCCGAGGCGGCCGCCCTGGGTGCCACTGCTGGCTCGTCCAGCAGTGCAGGCAGCACGGTTGGACAAGCCAACCGTGGCACCCGGACAATCACCGCGAGCCCCGATTCCCCGCCCGCCGGCGACGACCTCTATCTGGCCGACTATCTCCTCGACCAGTGCCACGGCGTGGCGGCGGCCAACGAGATGCTTTCGATCCTGAAGGTGCTGCGGCCCGTCTATGCCAGGCAGCCCGAGCACCTCTCGGCCCTAAAGACCTGGCAGCAGCGGCAGGTCGATTACCTGGAATCTGCCCGCCAGACCGACGAGGCGCTGGCGCTGCGGAGGCAATTGGCCGTCGATTATCCCCGCGATTACTGGCTCCAGTGGGAATACGGCCGAAGCCTTGTCAGTGACGACCAGTACGAGGCGGCCTATGCATGGATCGACGGCGTGCTTGGCTCGGGCATCCGCTGGCTCCCGGAGGAAGAGGATTTATTGCGCGATGCGGTTGCCGGGTGGCTGCGTTCGCAGGGGCGTTACGACGAGTGGCTCGATTACCTGGCCGCCTGGGTGCGGCGCAGTCCGCCGGAACGATCGGCCTATCGGCTATATCTCGTTGCCCTGGCCGAGGGCGATCGCGCGGAGGAGGCCGACGCGCTCGTCGCCCGCTGGCTCCAGGAGGGGCGGCGGCCGGAGAGGCTGCCGGCCGACGTGGCGGCGCGGCTGGGGGTGGCGGTCGAGCGGGCCCGGCAGTCGGAGCGGTGGCAGCCGGCGCTGGCGGAGGCGGCGATCTTCTTCGCCCGCCACCCCTCCGAGGCCGATCTGGCCAACGACATCATGAACGACGATGACTTCAGCCACAGCGCCCCATGCCGGCGGGTCCGCAAGGCGGTGGTGAAGATGCTCCGTGGCGAGGCCGGCAGGCTGAGCCCGACCGAACTCCGGCGGCTGGTCTCCTGGATCGCGCCGGACGACGCGGCGGTTGGGCCTCAGGATTGGAAGCAGATCGCCGCCGCGGTGCGCGAGCGCTGGGCCGACGAGCCGAACCCGGCAGTGCAGTATCGACTCGGCCAGGCGCTCGTGCAGGTGCTTTCCCACGTCGGCCCGGCCGAGGTGTTGGATTTCCTCCGCGAGCAGGTTCGCCGGGCGCCGCAACCGTATCGTGCGGCCGCCGCCCGCCAGTTGTTCCGCACGCTGCTGGCCGAGCCGTGGTCGGCCGAGCATGAGAACGAGGCCTTCGCGCTGCTGGAGAAACTCTCCGACGCCGAGGAGCCGGCCTCGCGGCTGGCCTTTGCCGTGGCGGGGCTCTATCGCCTCACCGACCGCATGGTCGGGGCCCGCTTCCAGGCGGCCATGGGCAAGGTCGAGCACCGGGAAAAACTCACCCGCAGCGAGCTTCGCCGCAGGCAGGAAGAAAACTTGCGCCTGGCCCGGCAGGGCTTCCGCGACCATTTGCAGAAGGAAGCGGCCGGCCACCAAAGGCCGCTTGGCCAGTGGATCACCATCGAGCGGCTCTACCTGGACGTGCTCTTGGGCAAGGACCTCGACAAGGTGGCCGAGGGGTGCTTTGAACTGCTCGGGCCGGAGCCGAAGGCACCCTCTTCGCCGCAGGCGGACGCCGCGGAACGTGGCGACGACGAAGACCAGCCGAGGGACGTGGGGGCGGAGTTGGCCGCCGCGTTGCGGCACCGCACGCTGATAACCTTGCTGAACCTCTCGGCCCGCAAGAGATTGGGTGCCACTGCTGGCTCGTCCAGCAGTGCCGGAACACTGCTGGGCAAGCCAGCAGTGGCACCAAGGCTGCTGGCGTATCTCCAGGCCGCGGCGGCTGCCGAGCCCAAGCAAAATGGCTGGAGGGCGCTCCAGTACCAGTTGCTCGTGGCGCTGGATCGCCCCAAGGAACTGGAAGCGGCCCTGCGGCGGTGGATCGACGCCGGCGACGCGGGCAACGTTTGGCGCGCAAGCCTGGCCCGCCTGCTGGCCGAACAGGGACGCATCGCGGATGCCGTCGCGCTATTTGAGAAGATCCGCGCCCGCGACGGGCTTTCCGCGGCCGATGATCGCCTGCTGGCCGACTGGTACACGGTGCTGGGCCGCCGGCAGTCGCATGACCGGACGACGGTCGAGGCCTTGAAGGCTTCCAGCGAGTGGGAGTTGCGAAAATTCCTCACGGGCAACCTCCGGCTGTGGCAACAAACGGACCAACCGCCGCCGCGGGAACTCGATCCCCGCGTCCCCTTGGCCTTTTCGGCCTTGCTGGAGAAGGCCAACGACGTGCAGAACCACCTGGACCAGTTGCAGTCGTTCTACGCCGCCACGCACGATTTCCGCCTCCTGGCCGCCTTGGCCGACGCGATGGTCGGGCAGACGGCCGGCAAGGTCTACCCGCTGCTGCAAGGGCTGGGCGGCCTGTTGGCCGAGGTCCGCGACGAGGCCACCGCCGACAGCCTCGTGGACGAGATCACCCGGCAGCGCGGGCGGGCGAAGACGGACGTGGACCGGCGGGCCCTGGACCTGCTGGAAATGCAGGTCGAGCGCCGCGCCGCCGAGTTGCAGAATCAGCCGGGCCCGCACCGCGATCGGGCCCTGGCCGCGCTGGCGCGGTCGTGGCAGGGGCAATGGTCGCCGGGCGAGCCGCGGCTGATGGCCGAACTGTTGGCCGCGCTGGGAAAGATCACCCAACCCGCCCTGGCCGCCGAGCAACTCCGCCAATTAAAAGCCTTGCATCAGATGGCCACACCCGGCTCGATAGACCGCTTGCAAATCGCCCAGGACCTGGCCGCGACGTACGCCGCCTACGGGCGGCTCGAGGACGCGGTGGACCTGCTCTCGGCCGCGTTGGACGAGTATCAGGCCGCTTGCGGCGGCGTGCTGCCGGCCAGCGCCGACGACGCGTTCTCCCGGCTCCTGTTCGATCTGGAAGGGCAGCGGCACTTCGCCCGCGGCGCGGCGATCCTCTTGGCGCAATTAAACCACCCGGCCAGCCGGCAGCAGGGCTACTGGCTCATGGAGCAGCTCTACGAGTTATACCGGAGCGCGATTTCCCGCGACGGCGAGGTCTCGTTGGGACGGGGGGCCGCACTCTACGAGGCGGTCCAGCAGAAGCTCCTCGAAGAGTTGAAGACGGCGGACCAGGGCCATCGGCCCGCCGTGGTCGAACAGCTCTTGGCGCTCTACCGGACCGCGCATGAAAAGAACCTTCCCGGCGTGGAGGGCGACTTGCGCCGCTTCGCCTTCCATCGCCTGCCGGAACTGGTGAAGCACCAGGTCAACTACTATTACGACTCGATCATCACCAGCACGGCCGAGACGCTGCACGACCTGATCGGCCCGCGCGACGGCCTGGAACTGCTGGTCACGCTGATCGAGACGGAGCCCTCTTGGGTGCGGCACGACAATGACCACGGATCGTCGCGCGCCGACCAGATGTTTGCACAGTGGCGGCTGGAAGCGGGAAACCTGGGCGAACTGGAGCCGCGGCTGCTGGCGATCGTGCTAGCCCAGCTCCGCGTGGACCTCCAGTCGCAACGGCATCGCAATCGCGCGATCTATTATGGGCCGGCCAACGGCAGCTTCTGGCAGGAGAAGGCGGCGGACTTCGCCCATGTTGCCGGGGAAGTGGCGGCCAAAAACCGCCAGTCGGGCGCGGCGGCCGTCGCCATCGCCGACTATCTCGTCGAGGGACTGAAGCGTCCGGACCGGGCCGTGGAGATCCTCCTCGACGCCCACCGCCGCCAACTGCTGGACGACGCCGGACAAGAGAAACTGGCCAGGCTCCTGCAAGAGCGTAGTCGCTACGCCGAGTCCGTCGCCGTCCTCCAGCCGCTGGTCCGGCGTCAAGCCGACAACATCACTTATCGCGTCCTCTTGATGCGGGCCTGCTTCCACACCGCCCGCAGCGCCGACCTGACGGCCTTGCTGAAAGAAACCGACGCCTACTTCCACCAGAAAGACCGCTGGTGCGAGTGGTTCATGTGCCAGTTGGCCGAGGGTTGCCTGGAGAGCGGGCTGCCGGAGCAGTCAGCGGGCTACTGGCGCGAGGCCATTGCGGCGCACCAGCACGCGGCGCCGCGCCGCGGGATCGGCGACGACACGCTCGGCGGTTACTACGGCGGCCTGGCCCGCGCCTATGCCGGAGAGAAGAAAACGCCCGAGGCGGCGGATGCGGCCTGCGGCGCGGTGGTCAGTTGGGGTCCGAGGCAGAGCCAGCGCGCCGAGGCCCTAGCCACGTTGCAAAAGGTGTTGGACGAGGCCCAGGACCTGGACGGCTACCTCACTGCGTTGGACCGCCGGGCGGCTGCCGCGGGGGAGGACAACGCGATCGTCCGCAAGGCTGCCGGCCAGGTCTATGCGGCGCGGAAGCAATACGCCCGCGCCGTCACGCAGCTCCGCGCCGCCGAAGAGTTGCAACCCGGCGACGCCGAGACCTATCGGGCCCTGCTGGAATGCTACGATCGTCTGAACGACCAGCATGGGGCCATCGAGACGCTGCTCCGCTGGCGCGAGTTGGACCGCCGCGACGCCAAGCTCTACGAAGACCTCGGCCGGCGGCTGGCCTTGCTGGGCCAGGGCGACGAGGCGGAGCGGGCCTACACCTCGATCGTCGAGATGCTCCCCAACGAAGCGGAGAGCCACCAGCGCCTGGCCGAAATTCGCCAGCACCAGAACCGCTGGCCGGAGGCCATCGTCCAGTGGCAGCAGGTCGCCCGGCTGCGGGAGTTGGAGCCGACCGGCCTGCTGGGCTTGACGGCCGCGTTGGTCCACGAGGGTCGTTGGGACGAGGCCGCCGCGGCGTTGGCCAAGCTCGAAGGCCGCGTATGGCCGCCCCGGTTCGGCGGAGTGGAGGCACAAATTCGGCCGCTGCATCGCCAGATCGACGCCCGGCGGCGGGCCGCGCCCTGAGCAGCAGCCGGGAGGCCGGTGTCATAAGTGCTGTAATAACAATATGTTATGGCTACATTTCGCGGTCCGGGGCCAGCCGCGCCGTCGGACTCGCCCGCGGAAACGGCGGGGAAATGGGCCTTTTGGTCAAGCGGGAACAGGAGTTAAGGCTTGCTATTTTCGCTGCCGTTAATTAGGATCGGCTATAGCGCCGGCTGTCGTCGCGCGCGGGCGGTGGGCACAGTTGACGGGGCCTCGTTGCAAGCAGGAGTCACTTTCATGATGCGGAGTATCGTCGTATTGGTGGCGGGCGGATTACTATCAATCTGTGCCGTGACAGTGCAGGCCCAGGATGCCATTTTGGGGCAGATGTACGGCAACGGCGTGCACGCTTATTTTGCCGGCGACTACCTGAGGGCCTACGGGTTCTTGACCAAGGCCATCGAGGCCGGTTCGCGCGACCCGCGCTGCTATTACTTCCGCGGCCTGGCGTATCTGAACCTGGGGCGTCCGCAAGAGGCCGAAGGCGATTTCCAGCAAGGGGCGAAATTCGAGACCGCCGACCTGAACAAGACCTACAGCGTGGCGAAGTCGCTGGAGCGGGTGCAAGGCCCGGCGCGGCTGGACCTGGAGCAATATCGGGCGGCCGCCCGCATGGCCGCGCTGGAACAGGCGGAAAAGCTCCGCAAGCAGCGCTATGAGGAGATGAACCGCGAGGAGCGCCGTACGTTGGAGTCGCAGGTCGGTCCGCCGTCGGAGAAGCCGGGCGGCGCCGAGGTGGCCCCGCCGCCCGAGGCCAAGATGCCGGACAATCCCTTTGCCGCGCCCCCCGCGCCCGGCGGCCATAAGGCGGCGCCGGCGGGTGAAGTGAAGAAAGAGGGCGAAGACGCCAACACTGAGGAAGTGCCTGCGGAGAAGGGCAAGCCCGCCGAAGGGGCCAAGCCCGCCGACGAGAATGCCAATCCGTTTGCCACACCGGCGGAGAAGGCCCCCGACAAGAAGCCCGCCGCCGCCGACAAGGCGAAGAAGGCCGAGGGCGACGCCAAGAAGGTCGAGGGCGCCAAGAAGGCCGAGGGCGACGCCAAGAAAGACGCGACCAAGAAGGGCGACGCCGCGGGCGATCCGTTCCCCCCGGATTGATCAGCCACCGGTCGCACTGCTCAGCAAGCCGTTGCCTTTACCCCGCGAAGCAACTCTTCTTGCGGCGCAGGCCGATGGCCTCCAAGGCCCGGTAGACCTCGTCCAGCGTCTTCTCGCCGAAGTTGGGGAAGCTCAGGAGTTTCTCCGGCGTGCAACCGAGCAGTTGTTCCACCGTGAAGACGCCGTGGTCTTCCAGGCAATTGACCGTCCGCACGGGGAGCCCGATCTCCGCCGTGCTCATCTCCAGGCGTTGGTCCTTGGTTTGCTTTTCCCAGTCGGGAAGTGGAATGCGCGTCATGGGTTTCCTCCCTGAAAACCAGTAACAGATTGCGGCGCGACGGACGGCCGCGCGCCGGCGTTTCCTCGCCGCGGGACGGGCGGGCTCGGACGGCGATTATAGCGAATTGCCGCCGCGCGCTGAACAGCAGATTTGCCCACAAACCAGGCAATTTTTCTGTCCCCGGCGGCCGGCTGCCTGCCAGCGTTGCTGGCACTGCCGCCGTCGGCCCCTTGCGGCGGCCCCGGGTCCTTGCAGCGGCCCGACCGCCTCGATACATTATCTTCCAGTCGATCACCACCTCTGCCACGGAGGCCCTCTCATGGCGGCCAAGAAGATTCTCATGCTCGTGGGGGACTATGTCGAGGACTACGAGGCCATGGTGCCGCTGCAAATCCTGCTGATGGTCGGGCACCACGTCGACGTGGTCTGTCCGGGCAAGAAGCCGGGCGAATCGGTGCGGACGGCCGTCCACGATTTCGAGGGGGACCAGACCTACAGCGAGAAACGCGGCCACAACTTCGCCCTGACCGCCGATTTCGACGCCGTCGTGCCCGCCACCTACGATGCCCTCGTGATCCCCGGCGGCCGCGCCCCCGAGTACCTGCGGCTGGACGACCGCGTCCTGGCGGTGGTGCGGCACTTCGCCGAGATGCACAAACCGATCGCCTCGGTCTGCCACGGCCAACAGATTCTCGCCGCCGCGGGCGTCTTGGAAGGGCGACGGGCGACGGCCTATCCGGCGGTCAAGCCGGAATTGCTGCGGGCCGGGGCCGCCTGGGTCGAGGTCAACGCCACCTTCAGCAACGCCGTGGTTGACGGCAATCTGGTCACGGCCGCCGCCTGGCCCGGCCATCCCCAGTGGATGCGCGAGTTCCTCGGAGTGCTGGGCTCACGGATCGAAGCGTGAGAGGGAAGGGATTTAGGGATTTCGGCATTTAGGGATTTAGGGATCGGAGACGGGGAGGGCGGAGGGAAATTCTTCCCAAATCCCTAAATCCCTAAATCCCTAAATCCCTAAATCCCTAAATCCCCATCTTCTGTTCCGGTTGTAACGATGCCGCAAGAGGGGCAAGCCGGCCGCGGAAAATATGGTAAAATTGTCGGGACGAGTGCGCTAGGGCGGTTTGACCCCTGACGAGGGCTTGCGTGTGAATATCCTTCTGGCCAGCAGTGAAGCAGTGCCCTTTGCCAAGACCGGCGGACTGGCCGACGTCTCCGGCGCGCTGCCGATCGAGTTGGCCCGGCTGGGGCACCGGGTGGCCGTCATCCTGCCCGCCTATCGCCAGGTGCGTTATTGCGGCCTGCCCATCGAACCGCTGGGGATCGACTTCATCGTTCCCATCGGCAGCAAGATGGTGACCGGGCACCTGGCCCGCAGCCACTTGCCCGGCAGCGCCGTGCCGGTGTACCTCGTTGTGCAGGACCAGTATTTCGATCGCGATCAGCTCTACGGAGTGGACGGCAAGGACTACAGCGACAACTGCGAGCGCTTCGTCTTCTTCAGCCGCGCCGTGCTGGAGGCCATCCGGCTGCTGGAGTTGCCGGTTGACGTGCTGCACGTCAACGACTGGCAGACGGCCCTGGCGCCGGCGTACTTGAAAATCGAGTATCACCAGGTGCCGCGCTACCAGAAGATCGCCTCGCTGCTGACGGTGCATAACATCGCCTTCCAGGGCCAGTTCTGGCATTGGGACATGCTGCTGACCGGCATGGACTGGAAGTATTTCAACTGGCGGCAGATGGAATTTCACGGCAAGTTGAACCTGCTGAAGACGGGCATGGTCTTCGCCGATTCCATCAACACGGTGAGTCCCCGCTACGCCCGGGAGATCCAGACCAGCCCGCTGGGCAGCGGGCTGGAGGGCGTTTTGCAGTATCGCCGCGAGGTGCTTTCGGGCATCCTCAACGGCATGGACGCCGCGGAGTGGAACCCGGCCACCGATCCGCACATCGCCGTGAAATATGACGCTGCGACGGTCGCCCAGGGCAAACCCGCCTGCAAGGCGGCCCTGCAAAAGGAGCTAGGGCTGCCCCAGCGCGGCGACGTCCCGCTGCTGGCGTTCGTCGGCCGCCTGACCGAGCAGAAAGGCATCGACCTGATCGCCGAAGTCCTGCAGCGCTGGGTGCAGACCGGAGATGCCCAGTGGGTCATCCTCGGCACCGGCCAGCCGAAGTACCATCGCCTCTTCGAGAGCCTGGCCGCTCGCCACGCCGACCGCATCGCCGTGCGGCTGGAATTTTCCAATCCGCTGGCCCATCGCATCGAGGCCGGCGCCGATCTGTTTCTCATGCCCAGCCGCTTCGAGCCCTGCGGCCTGAACCAGCTTTACAGCTTGAAGTACGGCACGGTGCCGCTGGTGCGGGCCACCGGCGGGCTGGCCGACACGATCACCGGCGTCGGTGCGGCGGTGCCCAACGGCCCGCCCCCCAACGGTTTCTCCTTCGAGGAGTACAGCCCGCTGGCCCTGAGCGAAACGCTGCGGGCCGCCTGCGACCTGTTCCAGCAGCCCGCGAAGTGGCAGCAACTCATCGACACCGGGATGCAACAGGATTGGTCGTGGGCCGCCAGCGCGAAGCAGTACGTCGATCTGTACCAGAAGACGCTGCTGCGGTCCGGGGCGTTGGCGTAAGGTGCCACGGCTGTGCCAGCCGTGCTTGCCACGCCGTCCTTGCGGTTTGCACGGCTGGGACAGCCGTGGCACGCACTAGCCGGCATCTGCCCCCCCTCCGTAGAGTTATTTTCCGCGAAATCCCGTCCTTTCCCGGCTCTAAACCCTTGACGAAAGGGTAGTTTTCCAGCACGATTAGAGCAATAAAGACACCACCGGCGGCGGGAGGATAGGCGGATGGAGTTGGTTCCCACTGGTCGTGAACTGGAGGCCCTCAAGATCCTGTGGCGGCAGGGCGAGGCCACGGTGCGGGAAATCTTCGACCAGATCAATGACGACGGCACGCTCGCCTACACCACGGTGCTCAGCCTGTTGCAGATCATGGAGCAGAAGGGGCTGGTCGGGCACCGCAAGAGCGGCAAGGCCTATCTCTACGCCGCGAAGATCGAGCGCGAGCCGACGTTTCGGAAACTGGCGGGCGGCTTTCTGCAGCGGGTCTTCGACGGGGCCGTGGACGAATACCTCGTCCACGCCCTCCAGTCGCGGCACATCCGCCCCGAGGAACTCGACCGCCTGGAGAAGATGATCGCCGCCGCCAAGACGCAGTCCAAGCCGCGGCGCGAGACGGCGTAGGCCGCGCGGGTGCCGCAGGCACAAGAGGCCCTCGCGGTGTATTGGCGTTCCTCTTGCGGTTCCGCTGTACGATTGGCAAGCAATCACGGCCAGCGCCATTGCCACCTGCCGAATCACTGCGCAAACGACGGCTTCGTACCCGAAACAAGCGTGTACCGAGAAACACTGGGAATCGGACCGTCGATGGCATCTCGCTCCATCCGCGCAATCCCTCGCTCGAAGGCGCCTGCCGAAATGAGCCGCAAACATGAAAACGCCCTGGCGCGGAATGGTGCGAGGTCCCGCAACTCGTAGGCCAACTCGACCATCGTCTCGTCAATCGCCACAAACCCGGCGTCCTGCATGCCCGCCCGGAGGTCGTCGATTCGTGGGTAGCGGGCCAAATCCGCGGCAACGGTCTCGGGAAAATAGACGGCCAAGGGTTGCCGATGGCGGATGACCCACTCCGAATCGGTCACGGTGCAGACCTTTCCGCCGGGCCGCAACACGCGAACCGCTTCTCGAAAGAATTGGTCTCGGTCGTCGACGTGGTGGATCACGTCCACGGAGAAAACGAGATCGAATTGGCTGGCCGGGAAGTCCAGGGTCTCCGCCTTCCCGCACGAGAACTGAACTTTCCCCGATCGGCCCGCGGCCTGCGCCAGCATCTCTGGAGACGGATCAATTCCCCAGCAAGGGCAGCCACTGGCTTGCCGGATCGCGAGGACGTAGTTCCCCGTGCCGCAGCCGACTTCGAGGACCTTGTCCGTGGGGCGCAAGCCCTCGGCCAGGCGCCGCAGCGCCTCCGGATGGACGCGCCGGTGTTGCGCGTACGCGGTCGCGAGTTGGTTGTAGTCGATCATAACAGCCACGACGGTGAAGAGAGGATAGTTTCGCCGCCGCCGCGGAGTCGCCCGCTACAGCGCCCGGCGGAGCCGCCGCGTGCGGCGGCCTTCCTGTTCCCCCGCAGGATCTTCGTTTTAGACGACGGTCCATGGGACTCCGGCCGCAGCGGTGTTGGCCATGCTTAAGACCAGCGGATTCGGATCAATGGCGCGGACCAATTGCTTGAGTTTTTGCAGCACGCTGGCTGGAAATCCGGCGGGAAACAACGCCGAGTGCGGCCCCGTGTGGGGTTCCAGATGCAAGACGACTCGGTTGCTGTTTGCCGATAGCGCGCTGATCGCGAAGGCCTTCTCCGCGGCAACGGCGGCATTCGCAGCGGCGTCTGTCAACCCGGCCAAGGTATGCGCGGCTTTGTCTGTTACTGTCTGCGCCAGTCCGCCGATATTGGACGGACGCGGCGGATTAGTGATAACGCGAAAGTCCTTCGCCTCAATAAGCCATGCGGTCATCGGAGGTGCCACAGTCTCGACGGCTACCACGTCCACGGCCTTCTGGCCGCCGGCGGCGTTCCAGACCATGGTGTAATGTTGCCACGTTTCATATCGCTGTGCTTGGATCGTCGGCGCGAAATTGAATTCCAGCGAATCGACCTTAACCGCGGGCATAGCGTCCTACTCCATCTGGTCATCGGTCGCAGGTGTGGGAGGGACGCCCATCTCGGTGTCCACGTAGCGCTCTGATTGCTGCAAGTCTTCGTCCAGAGCGGCGATGCTTCCTATGTCGTCGATTGTCGCCCCTTGCTTTACGGTCGCCGCCCCCCCCTCGCCGATTTGAAGGGCGAAACACCGTGTGTCTAGACTCATCACATCCCGTTGTTGAAGGATGTGGAGTTCGCGCAGCAGGAAGAGGCTGTGCGTGGCCAAAAAAACCTGAATGCCGCCTTCGGCAATCCGAAGGATGGTCTTCGCGACGGTCTTGACGATTTTGGGGTTGAGATTGGCGTCGGGTTCATCCCAGAAGAGATACCCTTTCTCCAAGAGCGAACCGGTGGCGATCAGACGTGCGACGGTGGCGAGTTTCCGCAACCCCTCCGCGACAAGGTGCATTTCCATCTTGCCGGAGTTCAGGTTGAGATAGAACCGGTCCGGTTTGTCCAATTCGACGTTGCCGCCCATCGCCTCTTCGAGGGGGATTAACAGTTGCTTGATACGGGCCTCACGTGGCCCTCTTGCCAGAGGCGCTTCGAGGAGGACGCACGTGTCCCGCCAGGTTTCCTCGAAGGGGAGATGCGTGGTTTCGTAGAGGGAAGCAAAGCCCGGAAAAATCGTCAGGAGTTCACACGTTGGGAGGAAGATGGGTAGTTTCTCCACGCGTGCGGAGGGAGCCGTTTCGATCGTCACGTCCGTCTTCGCCATCGTCGAGAACGTGAATTTCAGGTTCAGCCTCGAATCGTCAAATGTGTACGATAACCGACACTTGCGGCGGCCGCGATGACGCCGGACCAGCCGCCCGAGGGCATCCGGACAAAATACGCCCCGGAACTTGTCAGCCAAGGCCACTTGCAGTCGCGCTTTGCTTGGAGACGCGGTCCCGTTATCCTGCTCGCGCGCCGCGCGGACGGCGATGGCGGCGTAGGCCGCCTTGAGAACGTGCGACTTGCCCGCACCATTCTCACCGACGATGACATTCAGGTTCTTCCCAAACGTGAACTTCGCGTCGGGAAAGACCGTGAAGTTTTCCAAATGAAGTGATTTCAGCATCGTAGTCGTCTCCGGCTTAATCGTGCACTTGCCGCGCAGCGGTCACAGGAACATTGCCCCCCGGTTCACGCTCATGTCATCCGGGGACTCGCCTCCGATCCTGAAAATCCTCTGCCGCGCGGAAGTCGCGAACTTGCTCTTATCCTCAATCTCGCAACCTGGTCCAGTGGTTTCGATCTGGAACCTACAGCGCCCGGCGGATGCGCCGCGTGCGGCGGCCGAAGACCGGCTTCGCCGCCGCCTTGTCCGCCCCCTCCTCGCCGCCGGCCGTCTCGGCCGACACCTCCGGGCCTGCCTCCGGCTTCCCCAGCACCGCCATCCCCGGCATCTCGTCGCGGATCAACAGCCGGTTGATCCGCATCTCGATCCGCGTCAACTCGTTGCCCTCCTCGGGCGTGACGAAGGTGTAGGCCACGCCCTCGCGGCCCATGCGGCCCGTGCGGCCCACGCGATGCACGTAGTCGTCGCAAAACTGCGGGATGTCGTAGTTGATGATGTGCGAGATCGCGGTGACGTCGATGCCGCGGCCCACCACGTCGGTGGCCACCAGCCAGCGGATCTTCCCCTGGCGGAACCCCAGCATCACGCGGTCGCGGGTCTTCTGCGGCAGGTCGCCGTAGATGGTGTCGACGCACTTGAACTTGTGGGACAGGCGGCGGTGAATCTTCTCCGTCCCCCGCTTGGTGCGGCAGAAGATGATGGCCTGCGCGGGCTGCTCCCGCTCCAGCAGCCGCACCAACAAGTCGTACTTCTGCTCGGGATCGACGGTGAAGTAGAACTGCTCGATGGTCTCCACCGACAAGTCCTTGGTGGAGAAATCCAGCGATTCCGGCTCCCGCATGTAGCGCTCGGCCAGCCGGCGGACTGGCGGCGGAATGGTGGCGCTGAAGAGCATCGTCTGCCGCCCCTGCGGGCAACGGCGAAGGATCTTCTCGATGTCGGGGCGGAAGCCGATGTCCAACATGCGGTCGGCCTCGTCGAGGACGATGAAGCGGAGCTCGCCCAACATCAGCGTGCCGCGGCTCATCAGGTCCAAGACGCGGCCGGGGGTGCCCACGACCAGGGCGGCCCCCTCGTTAAGTTGTTCGGTCTGTTTGCGGATGGGCTTGCCGCCGTAGACGGCCACGACGTGGATGTGGCGCCCCTCGGCCAGCTTGGAGCACTCGTCGCGGACCTGGACGGCTAATTCGCGGGTGGGCACCAGGACCAGGGCTTGCGGCGGCGCGGCCTTGCGGTGCGGTTTGAGCCGTTCCAGGATGGGGATGGCAAAGGCGGCCGTCTTGCCGGTGCCGGTCTGGGCCTGGCCCATCACGTCCACGCCCTCCAGGGCCCGGGGGATCAGCCCGGCCTGGATCGGGGTCGGCTCCAGGTAGTTAGCCCGCTGGAGCGACTTGAGCATGATCGGCGAGAGCCCCATCGCGCCGAAGCCATTGCTGGGCAACGGGTTCGGCGGCGCGGCCGGGACCGGCGAGTGGGGCGGGGGGGAGTGCCGTTCTGAGTGCGGGGGTGTCGGTACCAAGATCGCCTTAGGGGGAAAACAGACCGGGGGAACTGCCGCAAAAGGCAGTTCGTACCCCATGGATTGTACTGCCCCGCGGACAATCCGCCAAGGGAGGGACGGGAATTAAGGCGGAGGGCGGAGGGCGGAAGGGGGAAGGAAAGGAAGGATGAAGGATCAAGGATGAAACTGCTCTGTCTTCCCCCTTCCGCCCTCCGCCCTCCCCCCTCTCCAATCCCTAATCCCCAATCCCTAATCCCTTCGCTATAATACTATTGGGTTTCCCCTGCCTCCGGAGCGAATTTTCGTGCAGATCGTCAAGTACCCCCACCCCACCCTGCGCCGCAAGTCCAAGGACCTTCGCCGCGTCGACGCCGAGTTGCGGCGGATCGTCCGCGAGATGCTCGATTTGATGTACGCCGCCAAGGGGATCGGCCTGTCGGCCAACCAGGTCGATTTGCCCTATCGGCTGTTCGTGCTCAATCCGTCCGGCGAGCCGGCGGCCGCGGACCAGGAATATGTCTTTATCAATCCGGTCATTTCCCGTCAGACGGGCATGGCGGAATCCGACGAGGGGTGTTTGAGTTTCCCCGGCATCTATGTCCCCGTGAAGCGTCCGGAGAAGATTGTCGTTTCGGCCTATGACCTGGCCGGCCAAGAGGTGCATTACGAGCTCGACGGGCTGTTCGCCCGCGCCGCGCAGCACGAATACGACCACCTCGACGGCAAGCTCTACATCGACCGGCTGAGCGAGAGCAACCTGCGGGCGATCCAGGACGAGCTGGACAAGCTGGTGCGGGAGTTCGAGGGGGAACGCCAGCGGGGCATCATTCCCGCCGATCCGCAGATTCTCGCCCGGCTGGACGAACTGGAGCAACTGCGGACCTGAGGCCGCGGCGGGGACTGGTCCATTTTTCGGCCAATCGACGTGATTTACCTGTGTGACCTGGGCCGAAAACATGGACCTGTCCCCTTCTTTCTCGCGGTGTTTCGTGCGATAATCGTGGACGCCTTTGCTCTCCCTGTTCTCTTTCCCCGGAGGATCGTCATGAGCCAGGTTGCCGCAAACCAAGACGCCGAGCACCTGAAACTGTTGTCCATCTTCCATTACGTGCTGGGAGGTCTGATGGGCTGCTGTGCCTGTTTTCCCATCTTCCACCTGGCTATCGGAATCCTCCTTCTCACGGCCCCAAACGGCTTTAATGTGCAACAGCACGACCAAGCCGCCGCGACGGTGGTCGGCGTGATCTTCACGGCGGTGGCGGCGACGATCATTCTGCTGGGATGGGCGGTGGCGATTTGCGTGCTGTTGGCCGGGCGGTTTCTCGCCCGGCGGGTCCACTATACCTATTGCCTGGTCGTCGCGGGAATCGCCTGTATGTTCATGCCGCTGGGGACGGTGCTGGGCGTGCTGACGATCATCGTCCTCATGCGGCCGTCGGTGAAATCCCTCTTCGCGGAGCAGGCCGGCGGCGCGTGATTTTGCGGTAACCGTTCGCAGGGCGGGGAAGAAGGATACCCAGTGGGTGCCCAGTCCATGTTTTCGGCCCACGTTGCACGTGGTAGCCGCGTCGGTTGGCCGAAAAATGGACCAGTCCCCGGCCCCCTCACGTTGCTAAAATGCCGCCGCGGCCGTACATTGGGGTCATGCGGCTGATCATGATGGGTACCGGCCCCTTCGCCGTGCCGACATTTTTGGGACTCTACGATTCCCGCCACGCCGTGGCCGCCCTGGCCACCGCGCCCCTGCGGAGCCATCGCGGCCAGGACGTGCCGGCCGCCAGTTCTCTGCGGGAGATCGCCCGCGAGCACGGCACGCCCCTGCTCGACGCGGAAGACATCAACGCCGCTCCGTGGCCCGCCCGGCTGGCGGAGTATCGGGCGGACCTGCTGGTGGTCTGCGATTACGGGCAACGCCTGGCCCCGGAAACACTCGCGACCGCCCGCTTGGGTGGCATCAATCTCCACGCCTCGCTGTTGCCGAAGTACCGCGGGGCGGCGCCGATCAACTGGGCCATCTACCACGGCGAGACCCAAACCGGCGTCACCGTGATCCACATGACGCCACGGATCGACGCCGGGCCGTGCATCGCCCAGGCCCCGTTGGCGATCCGACCGGAAGAAACCGCCGGAGAACTGGAGTTGCGGCTGGCGGAACTGGGGGCGGGGCTGGTGCGGCAGACGATCGACGGCCTCCAGGCGGGCCTCTTGGAGGCCCTGCCGCAAGACCCGGCCTTGGCGTCGAAGGCCCCGCGGCTGAAGAAGACCGACGGACTGATCGACTGGCGCCGGGGGGCCGGGGCGATCAAGGACCATGTTCGGGCGATGGACCCTTGGCCGAAGACCTATACGTTCTGGCATCGCCAAGGCGGACCGCCGCTGCGGCTGATTCTCGGCCCGCTGGCCGTGATCGAGGCCCCCGCCGCCGCGGCGCCGGGGACGGTCTTGGAGGCCGCCGGGGACCGGCTGGTGATTGCCGCCGGCCGGGGCGCCGTCCTGCTGCGGGGTGTCCAGCCGGCGGGCAAGGGACCGCGGGAAATCGCCGAGTTTTTGCGGGGATATCACCTCCGGCCGGGCGATCGCCTGGGGCCCGAGGAATTGTAACCATTTTCAGGGGAAGGGGGACATCGCCCGTTGCGGCAAAATGACTTATAATCGAAGATGCTTGGAAGATCGGGGTGTTCAGAAAGGCGGCCGAGTATGAATGGTGCGACACCGAAATTGTCAAAGGATCGCGAAGCAATAACGCTGAAGTTCGGCGAGCTTATCGAAAAGGCCAAGGCTGCTTGCGAGGAGTTCAATCAATCCAAAGATGGCACGATTCGCGGAAATACTTATTTCGAACTGCGGGTGAGCGCAATCAACCTCTTGAGCCGACTTTCCGGCGACGAAAGCATTTACGTCCACGAGTTGAAAGAGATGAAGCCGAATGCGTTCTCGATCCTGGGGGTCCTTGAGGCCGCACGCACCGATTATCTGCAGGGCTTCTTGGCGGACCACAAACTGCTCCTGTCGGCGGAGGTATTCTCCGACTTAATCGTCCAGGCGGAAGTGCTCCTCGATCACGACTACAAGGACGCTGCGGCCGTCCTCATTCGTGCCGTACTGGAGGACGCAATCAGAAGGCTGTGTGAAGCCAACAAGATTGAGGCTGGCAAGCGGGATACGCTGCAACAACTGAACGAGAAGCTCTACACGAATAAGGTCTACAACGCGGTCCAGCACAAAGAAGTGATTGCCACGGCGGAAATAGGCAATTCTGCCGCGCACGGTCGCTTCGATCAGTACAAGAAAGAAGATGTAAAGGCTTTTCTTGAGTTTGTCCTCCGGTTCATGTCGCAGTATCTCAGGTGAGTTTCAGAAGATTCATCGATTCCTAGCCAAAATCGTTCACTCCGGCGCAGAAACGCCCCAAAAGTTAAATAACCATCTTGTCGTCCCAACTGACAAACCGCCCGGTTGCGTCAAGGGGCCGCCCTTTCGCGGCGACCGGCGGGCTTGACCGTTGGGTGCCTTGGTTGAAGACTGGAGAAGCTCATGCTTCGCACACTAACCGCCGTGATTCACAAAGAAGGGTGTCTGTTCGTGGCCGATTGCCCAGAAATTGGCACCGTAAGCCAAGGTGCCACCGTCGAGGAGGCAATTGGAAACCTCAAGGAGGCCACGGAACTCTACTTGGAGGAATTCCCCGTCGAGGAGACGCAACATCCGCTCGTGACGAGCTTCGAGGTTGCCGCCGATGCCTAGGTTGCCACGGATTTCCGGCGAGCGGGCAATCAGCGTTTTCGAGCGGTTAGGCTTCCACGCGGTACGCCAGCGGGGCAGCCATGTGGTGCTGCGTCGCGGCGCGAGCGGCTGCGTGATCCCGCTGCACAAAGAATTGGCAATCGGCACCCTCCGAAGCGCGCTTCGTCAGGCCGCCGTTGCTCCCGAGACCTTTATTGACGCACTGGAGGGAGGCGGAAACGACTGATGCGAGGCCCGTCAAGATAAATCGTTTTGCCCCCCTATCCCCCTCGTGAATCCTCCGGCGCGGGGAAAGGTGATTGCCGCCGGCCGGGGCGCCGTCCTGCCGCGGAGTGTCCAGCCGGCGGGCAAGGGACCGCGGGAAATCGCCGAGTTTTTGCGGGGATATCACCTCCGGCCGGGCGATCGCCTGGGGCCCGAGGAACTGTAGCCGTTTTTCCGGGGAAGAGGGGGACTTCTCCCAAAGTTGAAAATCAAAGTCTGACCGCGACCCGCTCTATCGATCTCTTGGCTACTTCTTGCCTTTTGCGCGCGCTGCAATCCATTCCTGGTCTTCCTTAGACAGCTTTTCGGTGGGTAGCTGGATGGTCAGGCCGTCGCGCCTTGTCAGCTTGACCTTACCGGAGATTACCCCGCTGAACTTTGCTTCGATCTCGTGCTTTCCCGTGGCATCCCGCCATATACGCCACTTGGCCTTCTCGATTGCTGCTTCGGCCTTCGCTTGAATCAGGTTCGCCTCCTCCAACGCCTTCGCACGTCTCGATTTCTCGTTGTCAACCAAGTCCTTCAGGTCGGCGGGATCGAGCAATTTGCTGACTGAAACGAGGGGAATGTAATAGCTCGTCGTTCCGCCCACCGTGCTGTACGGTCGCGCCGCCCCGACGTAGAATACACAGTCGATGGGCACATTTCGGACAATATCATCCCCGGTCTTCGCGGCCAGTTCGCCCCCCTTCCCGCCAAGCAAGGCGATCTTGAACTTCGCGCCGTCCATGAGGACCAGAATTGCGTTCTCCGTAATCTGAATAACCGTCATGTCTCCTCGCAGCCGCGCCACCGCCCCTTCTTTAACGGAACCCGCCGGAGTCGGCGTGAAGGCTTCGGTGATGTCTCCCTTGCCCAGCGCTGCGAGTTGGGTACGCGAGAGAGACTTGACGGAGGACCCTACCTGCTCAAGCACGCGATGCCTGAGGTCCTTGACCAACGACTCATCGGGCTTCTGCGAAGGGGCGGCAGGCGAGTCGCGAAAGGCAACGGCAAACTCCTTCACTTCCGCCTTTCTTGCGGCCTCGACAGCTTTCTGGATGTCGACACAGGATATTGCGAAATTGAGATTTTGGCTATTGCTCCTGCACCACGTATTGATGCCAATCACCTCGCCGCGATAGTTCACGAGGGGGCCACCGCTGTTGCCGGGAGAGATCGCCGCGTCGGTCTGAATCCAAGTCCCCGCAAGTTCCTTTCCCCCCATCAATTCATTGATGTATTTCGCAGTCCTGACCGCGCTGACGATGCCGCGAGTCACGGTAGACTCTAGTCCTCGTGGGTTTCCGAAAGCGGCCACGTCCTCGCCTTGTTTTGGTAGGGCGCTGCTCACGGGTAGTGGCTTCATCAATTCTCGACGCGTTGCAATTTTGACGATGGCGATATCGCGTTCTTTGTCCAAATAAAGAACGCCATCGGCCTTGGCGAAAACCCCTCCCACGAACTTTACGGTCAGGCCCCGGCAACCATCGACAACGTGGTAGTTGGTAACGATCATCCCCTCACCAACAATGAATCCGCTGCCCTGGCCGGCATCGGTTGTTAGGCATACTACCGAGGCCTGAACCTTCTCGTTCAACGCGACAAGACGCTCATCCGCCACGGCGGGCGCAGCCAGGAAGAGCAAGAGGCACGAGATGGCAGAGAGTTTCATAGCCGCGAGCCCCCCTTTCCACTGGTCCGGCCGTGGGTGATTGTTGAGAGGTAGGAAACACAGTCGCCCCACGGCCTCGAATGGCCTCACGTACCGCCGCCGGATCCGACATTGAGCAACGGATATCTTACCCCCATTCTATGTTCTCGTCTAGGGCCCGCTGGCGGGTAGGTAAAGGGGCGTACTGATAGGAAACTGATAGGAAATTTGATTTCACTGGCCGTCAATGAGTTTACCCAAGGGGAACTACTGAATCAAGGGGGTAGGAAGCAGCAAGGCGGCCAACTTCATCTTTCGGGCGCGCTACGCGGGGCACACTTGGGGTCTGCTGGAAGAACTCGCAC
>JBKQVT010000035.1:0-18390 GCA_052139835.1 Thermoguttaceae bacterium | reverse complement strand
TCAGCGTCTTTCGTTCGTCGTCCGTCAGCGTGATCCGTCGAGCGTGTTTCATGGGTTTCTTTCTCCGTATAAGGATGAAACCCCGAACACGCCAATAAGTTCCGCTATTTATGTATCACTACACTAGGAGTTAGGAGTTAGAAGTTAGAATCGCAGGGCATTGGACTCCTAACTTCTAACTCCTACCTTCTAACTCCTAACTCCTAACTTCTCTCCTCAACACCTCACCAGCCCGAAGCGCACGATGGCCACCGCGGCCAAGGCGCTGGGGGCCAAAAACAACGGCGGCTGGAGTTCGGCGCGCTCCGCCTCGCTGAGCGCAACCCAATTGCCCAGCCGCAGCGTCCAGACCACGTGCCGCAAGACGCCGGCGATCAGTCGCCAGGGGCCGACCCGCCAGATCAGCACCACCAGCGCCATGCAGGCACCCACTACGAACGTCCAAAGCATGGCTTCGATCCCCTTCTCCATTCCCAGCAGTGCCCCGAGCATGGCAATCAGTTTGACATCTCCGCCGCCGATCTTGAAGAGGACAAAACACAGCACCATCACCGATCCGCAGAGCAGAAACCCGAGCAGGCACTCCTGGGGCGAAATCCAGCCCAGCCAGTCCTCCAAGCCCTTCTTCGTCACGCGGCCGGTGGCCAGCAGGGCCCAACCGCCGGTGCTGGAGGCGAAGGCCGCCACGATTCCGCTGTAGGTCGTCCAGTTGTAGATCTTGTGCCAAAGGAGATCCGTGACCGACGCGACCGCGACCAGCGCCAACAGCAAAACGGTGGCCACCATGGCGTGCCCGGCGGGCTGCTAGCTTCCCTGCTCTGCCGCAGTGGCGTCCGTTTGCAGGTCGTTCACGCCCTGGGTGAAGTACTTCTCGATCAACGGCCAGCCCACCTTGATCACGAAGATCAAGATCGGCAGGGCGATGGCGCCGATGATCAGGATCGTCTCCAGGCTGACCACGCCGCGCTCGTCCCCGTCGATTTTGGCCAACAGGTTCGTCAGCGAATGCTTCTTCATACTCTTGCTCCTCCACGTTACATAAAGGGCCACGAGACCAGTACGCAGACCATCTCGTAGGCCAACCGCATGATTTTCGGACCGGTCAAAAGGAGGAACCCCGCCAGTGGCAGAATCACCCCCAGGACCAGGACGTAGTCCAACGAGGCCACGCCCGCCCGCGTCAAGGCCCGCCCCGGAACTCGCCGCTTCCATCGTCTCATATTCTCTTCACCACGGCAAGCAAAAATCGCCCCCCTCTCCCGCACAGGGGAGGCGAGCGTTTACAGGCCCCCATCTATTTAACGCGTCAGAGGCATAATGGTTTCGCCATTCGCCCTCCATTTCCCGCCGGACGCAGCCGGCGGGCATCGGGAGGAAGCCCCATTCCCCTTCCCTAAATCCCTAAATCCCTCCACTCCCCCCTTACCTTTCCCAGACCCCCTCCGTCAGGTGGATAAGCTCGGCCATGCCCCGTTCGTAGGGCTCGCGGCGAAACGTCGGCTTTTGGTCCGTCGGTTCCAGGTCGGCCCGAAGTCGCCCCTCGGCGGTCTTGCCCTTCAGGCGGGAAACGAACAAATCAACGATCTTGTACTGGTTATCGTCATTGAGGCCTTGGGCCTCGGCAATGCGGGTGATCTTTCGCGAGCCGTCCTCGGTGAATCGGGCAATTTGCACGATCAAGTTGATCGCCGAGGCCACCTGCGCCCGGGCGACGTAGACCGGGATCTCCACGTCCGACATCAGCGACAGCGTTTCCAGGCGGATCAAGGAGTCGCGGGGTGAATTGGCGTGGATCGTCGACATCGCGCCGGCGTGGCCGCTGAGCATGGATTGGACCATGTCGAGGGCCTCGCCGCCGCGGACCTCGCCGACGACGATGCGGTCCGGCCTCATGCGGAGCGAATTGACGAACAACTGCCGCACGTTCAGGCCGCCTTCGCCCATCTGGTCGCTGTGGCGGGCCTCCAGGTACAGGCAGTGCCGCTGGATGAGCCGCAATTCCGAGGTGTCTTCGATGACCACGATCCGCTCTTCCTCGGGGATCGCCCGCGAAATGGCCCCCAACAGCACCGTCTTGCCGGTGCCAGTGCCGCCGGCGATAAGCATGTTTTTCCGCAGGCGGACGCAAATTTCCAAAAACTCCTTGGCCGCCTCCGACAGGCTGCCGAACCCGATCAGGTCGTCCAAGGTGAGCACTTCGCGGCTGAACTTGCGAATCGTCAAATAGGTGCCCGTCCGCGCGCTGGGAGGCGTGATGGCGTGGACGCGGAAGCCGTTGGGCAGCCGGGCGTCCAGCACCGGGTGTTCCTCGCTGATCTCGCGGCCCACCCATTGCGCCACGTTGTGGATCGCCGAGAGCAGGGCATCGTCGCTGGGGAAGCGGGCATCGGTGTGCTCCAGCTTCCCGTGCCGCTCGACGTAGACGTCGTCGTAGCCGTTGACCATGACCTCGGTGATCGTGTCGTCGGCCAACAGGGAGACCAACGGCTCGAGGAAATACTGAACGCTGGCTTCGAAGATTGCCTGCCGGGTCATGGAATGGACCTCGAGATGCTGCCGCGTCGGGAAAGCCGTGGTTTCCGCCTGGTGCCACTGCTGGCTTGTCCAGCAGTGCGAAGACACGGTTGGGCAAGCCAACCGTGCCACCCGGGTGCGGAAAGCCCTTGATTTCCGCCGTCGCGGCCCTGCTCCGCTGTTAGCATCATGTACGGTTCCCGGAGAAATGTCAAGGGGTGAAGAGCCCCACTTCCGGCGGGCACGTGCGGGGCACGATGCTTGCCTAGCCGGACGTTCGTGATACACTGGCGGCACGGGACCCGAACCGCCTTTTCAGGAGGACTGCTGATGAAATACGCAATGAAGTTTGCCCTGGTCGTTTTCAGCGTGGCCATGATGGTTCTGGCCGCCGCCGCCCAGGAGAAGGCAAAGCCTGCCTCCGACGAGCAACTGATTCAGGGGCATTGGGTGGCCGTGGAATCTTCCGATCGCGGCAAGGAGATGCCCAACCCCGGCGAAGTCCACGCGGTGTTCACGGACAAGGAAGTGAAGATCAGCTCGCCGCGCGGCGGAGCGGCCTGGGAATACCATCTGGATCCCAGTTCCGACCCCAAGCACTGCGATCTGGGCGGGCCCATGACCATTATGCCCTTCCGTGCCTCGTACCGCCTGGAAGGGGATACCCTGCTGCTGGCATTCCCGATCTCATCCAGAGGCACGTATCCCACGAACTTCGAGCCGGCGGAGGGGATGATCACGCACCGCTTTCGCCGGGCGGAAGCGGCCCGCCCCGCTTCAGCGAAAGCGACGACCGCGGAAGAGACCGAGGAACTGAAGGACCTGAGGAAGGACATCAAGGAAATGAGCGGGCTTCTGGAGGCGAAGAAGTACCAGGAGTTTTGCGATCGCGCTTTTACCGTCGAACAACAGAAGAAAATGGGTCCCAAGGGCCTTGAAGGCGCGGTCGAACACTTAAAGAAGGCGGGCCCTTCTTTCCTCAAGCTCCTCGGTGTCCTCATGGAGCAGCATCCGACGTTCGACGCCACCCAAACACAGGCCACCTTCGACATTCGCGCCATCCACTTCAACGGCTTGCCGGGGCTACCCATGCTCCGCTTCATCCAGGTGGAGGACAAGTGGTACATTAACGAGAAGTAGCCGGGGCATGGGAAGGGAAACGACGTTCCAGGAGGGCTGCTTATGAAATACGCAATGAGGTTTGCCGTGGTCGTTTTCAGCGTGGCCATGATGGTTTCGGCCGCCGCGGCCCAGGAGAAAGCAAAACCCGATTCCGACGAGCAACTGATTCGGGGGCATTGGGTGTGCGTGGAACATTCCAGCAACGGAAGGGTGATGCGCAACCCCGGCGATTGGCACGCGGTGTTTACCGATAAGGAAGTGAAGATCAGCGCGTCGCTCGGCGGAGAAGCCAACCCGTACCGTCTGGATCCCAGTTCCGACCCCAAGCACTTCGACCTGGGCCTACCCTGGACGACCATCGGCCCCCGTGGTGTGTCCGTCGGCCTGCATGGTTTGTACCGTCTTGAAGGGGACACCCTGACGCTCGCATACGCGCGATCATCCAGGGGCAATCGCCCCACGGACTTCGAGTCGGCGGAGGGAGTATTGACATACCGCTTTCGCCGGGGGGAAAAGACCCACACCGCTCCGCTGCCACCGTTGACCGCGGAGGAAGCCGCGGCGCTGAAGGGCTTGAGCAAGGACGTTAAAGAAATGAGTGGGCTTCTGGAGGCGAAGAAATACCGGGAGTTCTGCGAGCGTTCTTTCGCCCCCGATCTACGGAAGGAAATGGGCCCCAAGGGCCTTGAAGACGTGGTCGAAAACTTGAAAGAGAGGAGCCCCTCCCACGCCAAGCTCTACCATGCCCTCATGGACCAGCGTCCAACGTTCGATGCCACCCAAACGCAGGCCACCTTCGACATTCGCGCCATCCACTTCAACGGCTTGCCGGGGCTGCCCATGCTCCGCCTCATTCAGGTGGAGGACAAGTGGTACATTAACGAGAGGTAGCCGGGCACGCGACTCTCACACCTTCACCGGCCGCAGGGGACTGGCGTGGAGGACGAGCTTCTTTCGCCCGGCACGGGAACTGAAATCGACCGTGGCCGTCCGCTCGCTCCCGCTGCCGCTGAGGGCCACGATCCGCCCCAGGCCGAACTCCGGGTGCAGCACGAGCATGCCGTGCTCGAAGACGTCGGGCGAGGGCGTCGGCGTGGGCCCGCCGTTGGCCAGCTCCGCCGCCGTCTTCAGGCCCATGGCCGGCATGGCCGGGGCGGCCGCCGCCGGCCGCTCGGCGCGGAAGACCGGCTCCTCATAGGCGGTTTCGTCCGCCGGCTCGATCCTCGGCGCGGGCAGTTTCGACCCGCCGCCCGAGGGCGATTCCACCGCCATCTCGGCCCGCGGCAATTCCATCAGGAACGGGCTGGGCACGGTCAACTTGCGCAGCCCGCGAAAATCCCGCTCCGCCGCCGTGCTGATCTGCAACTCCTCCTGCGCCCGCGTGATGCCCACGAAAAACAGCCGCCGCTCCTCCTCGACCTGGTCGGGCGACGATTGGCTCCGTTCGTGCGGCAGCAGCCCTTCTTCCACGGCCACGATGAAAACCACCGGAAACTCCAGCCCCTTCGAGGCATGGAGCGTCATGAGGGTGACGCGGTCGGGCAGGGCGTCCCAATCGTCGGTGTCGTTGACCAGGGTGGTTTCTTCCAGGAAGGCCTCCAGGTGGCCCGTGCCCGGATGGCGCTCGTCGAACTCGCGGGCGACGGTGAGCAACTCCTGGATGTTGGCCAGCCGCTCGTCGTCTTCCGGGTCGGCCGAGTTGCGCCACTGGTCCTCGTAGGCGGTCTCGCTGAGCACGTTGCCGAGCAACTCCTCGATCGGGCCGTCGACCATGGCCGCCAGCCGGTCGAAAAGCGCCACGAAGCCCTGGACCAGCTTGGCGCCGCGGGCCGCGATGGCCGGGGCGCCGCGAACGCCGCGGGCGGCGTCCAGTAGGCTGGTGCCGTGACGCGTCGCGTGGTCAGCCAGGCGCGCGACGGTCGCCGGGCCGATGCCGCGGGCCGGCGTGTTGATGACGCGGAGCAACGCCATCTCGTCGCGCGGATTGTTCAGAAGCTGCAAGTAGGCCAGGATGTCCTTGATCTCCTTGCGCTGCAGGAATTCCAGGCCGTTGACCATCTGGTAAGGGATGCCCTGCTCGCGCAGCGCGAATTCCAGCGATCGGCTCAGGGCGTTGGTGCGATAGAAGACGGCGAAGTCGCCGGGCCGCCGGCGGCCGCCGCGAATCTGCCCGGCGATCCGCGCGGCGATGTCCGCGGCCTCGTCGCGATGGCTGCCGTAGGTGACCAGGCGGACCGGCTCGCCCGCGCCGTTCTCGGTATAGAGGCCCTTTTCTTTCCGCCGCACGTTATGAACGATCAGCGCGGAGGCCACCCGGAGGATGCGCTTCGTGCTGCGATAGTTCCGCTCCAGGCGGACGACGTGGACGCCGGGATAGTCCTCCTCGAACTCCAGGATGTTGTTCAAATTGGCCCCGCGCCAGCCGTAGATCGACTGGTCCGGATCGCCCGTGACCGCCAGGTTGGGGTAGTCGATCGACAGCGCGCGGGCGATGGCGTATTGGGCCAGGTTGGTGTCCTGGTATTCATCGACGAGGATGAAGCGGTAGCGCTGGTCGAGGGCCTGGCGGATTTCGGGGTTGTCGCGCAAGAGGTTGGCGACGTGGAGGAGGAGGTCGTCGAAGTCGGCGGCGTTGCTGGCGGCCAGCTTGGCCTGGTAGGCCGGGTAAACCTGCCGCGCGGCGATTCCCACGGCGCTGGCCGAGCGCGGCTGGTATTGCGGGGCGGTGATGAGGTTGTTCTTGGCCCAACTGATGGCCCGGCCGACGGCCTCGGGCGTGACGTAGGGGTCGGTCAGCTTGATTTGCCCCATGACGCGGCGGAGGGTCTGGGCGCTGTCGCCGGCGTCGTAGATGGTGAAATTCTCCTGCAGGCCGACGAGGGGGGCATATTTCCGCAGCAGCCGGGCGCAGAAGCGGTGGAAGGTGCTCACCCACACCGACCGGCCGGGGGCCAGCCGCTCCAGGCGGTTGCCCATCTCTTCGGCCGCCTTGTTGGTGAAGGTCAGGGCGAGGATGTGCTGGTCGGGGATGCCTTCGGCCAGCAGGCGGGCGATGCGATGGGTCAGCACGCGGGTCTTCCCGCTGCCCGGCCCGGCCAGGACCAGCAGGGGGCCTTCCAGGTGCAGCACGGCCTCGCGTTGGGCCTCGGTCAGTCCTTCGAGGAAATCAGTCAAACGGAGGGATTGGGGACTGGGGGCTAGGGGTTAGGGCCGAGGTTTCGCTTGCGGTTTCGCAAGCGACATCCAATATACACCTGGCCCATGGCCGAGGGGGAGTGGCCCGCCGCGAGGGAAATTCTCCCCAGCGGCCGATTTATCCCGCCGGGACCCTACACAAATTGGCGGAAAGTGTTATATTCTACGGCTGTGGCGGGGCTCACTCGCCAAGGGAAGCGATCCTGCAAGAAAAAATGGATTTTGGGAGGGACCCCATGGGAACCCGGATTCGTTTGAACCCGACCGCCGTGGAGGCCAAAGACGTGGCCGAACGGCTCGAGATGAGCACGGCGGAGATTGGACTGTCGGTCCGCACGACCAACTGCCTGGAGGAACGGGGGATCTACACGGTCAACGACCTGCTGAACTCCACGGCCGACGACCTGTTGAGCATTTCCAATTTCGGCGAAAAGACCTTGGACGAAGTGTACAAGGCCCTGGAAGCCATCGGCTTCTATCGGCGTTCGAGACGGCGGGCGAAGTCCGGCGCGACGAAACCCCCGCCGCCTCGGCAACCGCGGTGATTGGCCTTGGCGCGCATTTTCCGATTCTACGAGAAGAAACGCGGCAACCGGCGGACCGGTTCCCGGCTGCTGGGTAGCGTCGGCGAAGCCGTCTTCTTCGCCGTCTTCCTCATCTGGGGTTGCACCTGGCTGGTGGTGGCCTTCGTCACCCTGGTGGTGCCCGAGTGGCGGGTGAACCACCACTTCGTCCCGCAGACCTGCACCGTGCGGGACAAACGCATCGGCGAGGACCGGGGCAACAGCGGGCTGTGCCGCCCCGAGGTGCAGATCCACTACACGGTCGCCGGCACGCCCTACGACCCCTGGGTCTATGACATCCATCGCGCCTACTCCGGCAGCCGCCCGGAGGCCGAGGCCGCCATCGCCGCCTATGTCGAGGGTCAGCGGTACGTTTGCTGGTACGATCCGGCCCGGCCCGAGGTGGCGGTGCTGGTGCGGGGCTACCATGGGTGGAACTGGCTGGTGTTGATCGTGCCCCTGTCGTTTGTCGCCATCGGCGGCGGCGGTCTCGTTTATACCTGGCTGCACTGGGGGAAATCGGCGGAGAGCCGCGCCGCCCGCTTGCGCCGCGCCCCGCGCGACCTGCTGGCCGCCGGCGGCGCCACCGTCGAGGCCCTGCCCGGAGTGCCCGCGCACAGCGACATCACCAGCAGTCCCGGCACCCGGCTCAGCTTCCGGCTGCCGATGAGCAATTCGCCCGCCTGGGTGCTGTTGGGCCTGCTGCTGGCCTGCCTGGCGTGGAACGGCCTGGTGTCGGGGTTCGTGGTGCGGACCATCCACGGCTACGTGGAACGAAAACCCGACTGGCTGCTCACCGGCTTCACCGTGGCGTTTCTGTCGGTGGGAGTGGCCCTGATCGTGCTCTTCGTGCGGCAACTGCTGACCACCACGGCCATCGGTCCCACGCTGGTGGAGATTTCGGCCCATCCGCTGCTGCCGGGCGAGGAGTATCGCGTGTTCGTCTCGCAGTCCGGCCGCAGCAAGATCCACCGCCTCGACCTGCTGCTGATTTGCGAAGAAGAAGCGATCTATCGGCAGGGGACCAATACCCGCACCGAGACCCGCCGCGTCTATTGCCAGCCCCTGCTGCACTATGAGCGCTGCAACGGCGAGCGGACCATTCCCGTCGAGGCCGAGTGCCCGCTGCTGGTGCCCGCCGGCGCCATGCACTCCTTCAAGGGCCGCCATAACAGCATCCACTGGAAACTCCTGGTGCGGGAAGACGTCGCCGGCAGGACCGACATCGAGCGCTCCTTCCCCGTCGTGGTCCATCCCCTTCCGCAACCAGGCAAACCGTCGGGAGCCGGGCCATGAGCGAGCCGCTGGTCGTGATCCGCCTCGACGGCAACGGCCGCGCCTATCAGCCGGGCGACACGCTCTCCGGCCAGTACCACGTGGAAGCGGTCACCAAGGACGAAGTCCGCGCCATCGAGGCCTCGGTCCTGTGGTTCACCGAAGGAAAGGGAGACGAAGACCTCGTGGTCCACGAATTCTGGCGACAGGACGCCGACAGCGCCGAGTGCGTCGATCCCCAGCGCCCGCAACGCTTCAGCACCACGCTCCCCCGCAGCCCCTTGAGCTACGACGGCCAGATCGTGAAGATTCGCTGGTGCATGCGGGTGCGGGCCTTCCTGCAGCGCGGCAAGGAAGTGCTCGGCCAGCAGATCTTCCGGTTGGGAAACGTGCCGCCGCCCAAGGCGCCGCCGCCATGAACGCCCCGGCCGCATGGCTCGACTGCGAAAATCCCTTCTCCGCTCGGCGGATCCGCCCCGGGGCCATGCCCTTTCTCCATGCCGTCGGCGGCGACGCCGACACGCTGCTGGCACGGCTGCGGCAGAATCACTGGTGGGGTCAGATCGTCGGCGGGCACGGCACCGGGAAATCGTCGCTCCTGCTGGCCTTGATCCCGGCAATGCAAGACGCCGGCCGGCAGACGCTGGCGGTCGAATTGCACGACGGCCAGCGGCGGCTCCCCGGGGGCCTGCGCGCGGTGGCCCACCTCCGCGCGCCCGCCGTGCTGCTGGTCGACGGTTATGAGCAACTCGCCTCCTGGAACCGGCTGCGGCTGAAGCATTTTTGCCGCCGCTGCGGCGTCGGGCTGGTGGTCGCGTCGCATCGGACGGCGGGCTTGCCCCCGCTGTGCCAGACGGCGATCGACGTGGAGGCGGCCTGGCCGATCGTCGCCCAATTGCAGCAAGGCTACTGTCCGCTGGTCACGCCGCGGGACCTTGCCGAGGGCCTCCGCCGCCACGAGGGCGACTTGCGCGAGGCGCTGTTCGATCTCTACGATCTGTACCAACGGCGCAACCGGCAGAGTTGATCGCCGCAGGGCGGGCTTTGTCCGGTTTTCCTCGCCTCCGGAGCCCCGCAACCGCCGTCGGGATACTAGATTTTGGTATGGTGCCACGATTTCCGCACCGGGCGAGCAGGGCGCCGCTGCTGGCTTGTCCAGCAGTGCTGGCACACGGCGGCAGTAACATTGACCGGCCGCTATAATTCCTGCGGACGGAAAAAGCTGCCCAACGCGCAGGGTCGTCGGCAACAGAAAACTCAACCAAATGTGTCCGCGGCGCGTCTGCGCCGCTTGACGGGATGCGTGGCGGTGGATTTGATTAAGAGATGGCGAAGTGTTTCGCCGTCATTCTCTGGCGAGGGAGATTAAGCATGAGCGTGGAAAAGTTCCGTGGTCTGGCGCTGGCCTGCGGCGCCGCGATGATGCTCTTGGCCATGCCCGGCGAAGGCAAGGCCTGTTGTTGTTTGGACGGTTTGTTTGGCGGCTGCTGCGGCGGCGCGGCCAAAACCACCTATGCCCCGCCGTACGCCCCCACGTACGCGGCGGCCTATCCGAGTTGCGGTTGCGCTGCGCCTTGTTCGAGTTGCGGTTGCGCCGCGCCGTGTTCGAGCTGCGGTTGCGCCGCGCCTTGCGCGACCTGCGCGCCGCAGACCTGCATGTACCTGCCGCAGACTTACTATCGCACGTACTATCGTCCCGTGGCGGTGACGGCCTACAGCCCGGTCACCACGTGCAGTCCGTGCAGCGGCTGCTGCACAAGCTACTATCCGACGACGGCTTGGAGCTATCAACCCTGCCTGGTGCCGTACACGACCTATCGCGTGGTCTACTCCAATCCCTGCCTCCCCGCGGTGAGTTGCGCTCCGTGCGGGTGTGGATGCGGGTGCGGCTCGGCGTGTGGATGCGGCTGCAGTTCCTGCGGCAGCACGTGCGGCACGTCCGCCGGTTGTCCCTCCTGCGGCGTCACTGCCCCGGCCAATCTGAACCCGGTTCCCGCGGAGAGCGGCGCCACCTTGGGGGCGCCGGCCGCGGCGCCGGAGCATGGCGCGCCCGCGCTGCATGCGCCGGCTGTGCCCCCGGCGGCCGGCGGCACGCAGGAAACGTATCCTAGCAAGGCCGGCGCTGCGCCGGCCCCCGAGAAGCCCGCCCCGCCGACAACGTTCGACAAGGGGAGTTCCTGGCAGCGGTCGCCCGTGCCTTCGGCGCCTGCCAACGGCCGCGGGCCGGCCCTTCCCGCGCAGCCGGTGGACGGCCGCACCACGTCGCTGCCGGTGTATCGGGCCAGCTACTACCAGTTGATCGCCTCGCCGCCGAAGTCCGCCCCGGTTCATCACGACACGGTGCTGGACGACAGCGGCTGGCACGCCGCCGGGGATTGACGCCCGACGCACGCACTCGCCAGACTGATCCCGGCCCGCCCCTTCCCCTTGGGAGAGGCGGGCCGGTGCGTTTCTTGGCGGGCAACCGCTGGAAGGCGGGGATTCACCACGGAGACACGGAGGGCACGGAGGAATGCATGTTAAGACGACACAGTTTCTTTCGAGTCCGGCGATTGGGTTCGCGCTGCTCGGCCGCACTTGCGCTGGCATGAACGGTGTCGCGGCAACCCATTGTCCTAAATGGGCTTCTCCTCCGTGTTCTCCGTGTCTCCGTGGTGAACGTCGGGTCGCCAAGATCGAGCGTGCCGCCACGGACGTATCGCTGGACCAGCTTGTGCGGGCCTTTGCGGCGGCGGGTGGCCGGATCGTGGTGAAAGTTGGCAAGGCGAAGGCGAAGAAGGACAAGGCGGCCAAGAAGCGGTCGCAAGGCACTTTGATCGTCGAGGCGGCCGCATCCAAGTAGGCAAGGATGGCGCGGCCCGCCCCTTCCCCCGGAAGGAGGCGGGCCGGCGTGTTTCTTGACCTGCGGGGCCGCTGGCCAACGCGACGTTTCTTGGATAAACTTTGCGTTGCCGATTCCGCAGTGCGTTGTCTCCAGGGCACCCTCACCCCTTGCCCCTCTCCCGGAGGGAGAGGGGACGCTAGTCGCTATGCCAGCTAATCTTACCGCCCAATACCTGAAGGCCGAGGAGGAATACCGCCGCGCTACCACGCTGGAAGAGGAACTCAAGGGCCTCCAGGTCATGCTCCAGGAAATCCCCAAACACAAGGGGACCGACCACCTGCAAGCCGACCTGAAGGCAAAAATCGCCAAGGTCAGGCGGGAGATGACCTCCGAAAAGGGCGCGACCAAAAAGAAGGGCCACGGCCTGCGGATTCCACGGCAAGGGGCGGGCACGGCCATCCTCCTGGGCGGACCCAACGCCGGCAAGAGCCAACTCATCGCCAGCCTGACCCGCGCCACCCCCGAGGTCGCCCCTTATCCCTTTACCACCCAGACGCCGGCGCCGGCCATGATGCCCTGGGAAGACGTCGCGGTGCAACTGATCGACACCCCGCCGATCACCACCGACTATGTCGATCCCCACCTCTACGGCCTGGTCCGGGCGGCCGACCTGGCGATGCTGCTGGTCGACTTGGGCAGCGACGACGGCATCGGGCAATGCCAGGAGGTGCTCGACCGGCTGGCCGCCACCAAGACCCGGCTGGCCGCCACGTCGTTTCTCGATGAGAACGACGTGGGGCTCTCCTATACGCGGACCTTCCTCGTGCCCAACAAGATCGACCTGCCCGAGGCCGCCGATCGGCTGGAATTGCTGCACGAGTTGTGCCCGCTGGACTTCAAGGAGTACGTGATCTCGGCCGGTCATGGCGCCGGCTTGGAGGCGCTCCGCGCGGCGATCTACCAGGCGATGGACGTGATCCGCGTTTACAGCAAGCTGCCGACGGCGAAGGAGGCCGACCGCGATCGCCCCTTCACGCTCCGCCGCGGCAGCCCTTTGCTGGAGCTGGCCGGGCAGGTCCACAAGGATTTTCTCGCGGGGCTGAAGTTCGCCCGCGTCTGGGGCGAGGCCGTCCACGACGGCACCGTGGTCAAGGGCGACTACGTGTTGCACGACAAGGACGTGGTGGAGCTGCACATGTAGGGATTTGGGGATTTGGGGATTTAGGGATTTAGGGATTGGGGAATGGAGAGATCCCTTTGCCGGGGTGAAACATGACCAACGTTGAAATTGCCGCCGCGTTTGACCAGATCGCCGACCTGCTGGAGGTCCAGGGGGCCAACCAGTTTCGCATCCGGGCGTATCGCAACGCCGCCCGCACTATCCGCGAACTGCCGGAAGCGCTGGCCGACATCGCCGCCGACGCGGATCGCAAGCTGACCGACCTGGAGGGCATCGGCAAGGACCTGGCCGAGAAGATCACCACGCTGCTGGACACCGGCGAGTTGCCGATGCTCAAGGAGTTGCTGGCTGAAATTCCCGCCGGCGTCCTGGAACTGTTGCGGGTGCCGGGCCTCGGGCCCAAGCGGGCGGCCATCCTGCACCGCGAGCTGAAGATCGACTCCCTCGACCAGCTCCGCGAGGCCTGCCAGCAGCATCGCGTCCGCGACCTGAAGGGCTTCGGCGAGAAGACCGAGACCACCATCCTGCAAGGACTGGAAATCGCCGGTCAGGCACACGACCGCATGCTCTGGGCCGAGGCCGATCAACATGCCCAGGAAATCCTCGCCCACATGCGCGGCGAACCGGCGGTGGCCCGCATCGAGGCGGCCGGCAGCTATCGCCGCGGCAAGGAGACCATCGGCGACCTGGATTTCCTGGTGGTCGCCAGCGACGCCGCGGCGGTGATGGACCGCCTGGCCGCGTATCGCGCGGTGGCCGAGGTGTTGGCCCGCGGCGAGACGAAGATGTCGGTCCGCCTCAGCAGCGGTCTGCAAGTGGACCTGCGCGTGGTGGCGGAGGAATCGTTCGGCGCGGCCTTGCAATACTTTACCGGTTCGAAGGAGCACAACATCGTGCTCCGCGGCCTGGCCAAGGACCGCGGGCTGAAGATCAACGAGTACGGGGTCTTCCGCGGCGAGAAGTCGATCGCCGGCCGCACGGAGGAAGAGGTCTACGCGGCCATGGACCTGCCTTGTTTTCCGCCCGAGCTGCGCGAGGCCCGCCGCGAGTTCGATTGGGCCCGCCAGGGAGAACTGCCCGTGCTGGTCGAGCTCGACGACATCCGCGGCGACCTCCACGTGCACAGCACGTGGACCGACGGGCAGGCCACGATCGAGGAGATGGCCGCCGCGGCCAAGGCGCGGGGGCTCGACTACATCGCCATGACCGACCACTCGAAGCGGGTGACGATGGCCGGCGGCCTGGACGCCCAGCGCATCCGCCAGCAATGGGCGGAGATCGACAAGCTCAACGAGCGCCTGCGGGGAATCGTCGTGCTCAAGGCCGTCGAGGTCGACATACTCGAGCGCGGCGGCCTCGACCTGGACGACGACGTGCTGGCCGGCGCCGACTGGGTCCTGGCCAGCATCCACTATGGCCAGAATCAGTCCCGCGAGCAGATCACCCGCCGGGTGATCGGGGCCCTGGAGAATCCTTATGTGTCGGCCATTGCCCATCCGACCGGCCGCATGCTCAACAAGCGGAAGCCCTACGAGATCGACATGGACGCGGTGATGAAGGCCGCCCGCGCGCATGGCAAGATGCTGGAGCTGAACGCCCATCCGGTCCGTCTGGACCTGGACGACGTGGCCTGCGCGGCGGCGAAGAGCCACGGGATTCCGGTCGTGATTTCGACCGACGCGCACCGGGTGGAGGGTTTGGCGGCGATGCGTTACGGGGTGATTCAGGCCCGCCGCGGCGGCCTGACCAAGCACGACGTGGCCAACACCCGCTCTTGGGCGCAGATGAAGAAGCTGATGGGCAAGCGGAGGAAATAGCGAAGTCGCAACTTCGCCTGACGATTGACGCGGCCGGCTCGACGTGTTACCCTCTCTTCTGAAACCCTTTTCCGGAAGGAGACGACCATGAGTTCTTCGACGCCTGAATCTTCGCAGCCGGTGCCCAACGAGGGCCCGGTGACCGAAAACAGAGACGAGCGGATGTGGGCGAGCTTCTGCCACCTCGCCGCCTTCGCCGGCGTGGCAGTGCCCCTGTTTGGAAACTTCCTCGGCCCGCTGGTGGTCTGGCTGATCAAGAAGGAGGAGTTTCCCCTGGTCGACGATCAAGGCAAGGAGGCCCTGAACTTCCAGATCAACATCCTCATCTACTCGGCGATTTCGTTCGTTTTGATTTATGTCTGCATAGGGATTCCGATGCTCATCGCCGTTGGGATCTACGCCATCGTGATGACGATCATCGCCACGCTCCAGGCCAACCAGGGCATCCGCTATCGTTATCCCATGACGATGCGATTCATCCGCTAGCGGCTGGGCGGGGGAGGGACGGGAGGCGAAGGAGACAGACACATTTTTCTGCCATAAGCGGGCGGAAAAATGTGGCAGTGCCTGGTCTGCGTGTCCCGCTTCGGTATTGACCGGATGCCCCGGAATTGGTAGACTCCCGCCCAGTTTGCCGGCCGTCTTTGCCGGGGCCGGCACGGGCTAACCGCTTTGTTTGTAAAGGAGACAGTCATGTTGCGACCGAGTCAGTTGGTTTCGGAGAAGCCTGCCGTGGCCTCCACCTGGCGGCGCGAGGCGCCGCGGTGCGCCTACGACCACGTTGCCCAGGTCCGCCACTGGAGCCAGAGCGACGAGATGCGCAGGACGTTGGCCTCCACCGGCGCGCCCAGCAGCAGCACCAAGTTCGACGGCGAGGCCGACGAATAGGCCGCCCCTGCGGCTTTCCTTTCGCAGCCGACGGCCGGAGATGGTCCCCGCCAGGCCGTCTCTTCCGGCGGGCGTCTGCGCATTTCCCCTCACCTCCGCCTGCTTCGAGGTCCCATGTCCGCCAACCCGGTGACGCTGCTGCTGACGAACTCCGTCGATTATGTCTCCGATCTGGTGGTGACGAACCTGGGCACGGAGCACGTCTTCCGCTACAACTCGGACCTCTGGCAGGACTACAAGCTCCGCGTCACCGAGGACGAGATCGAGTTGGAGAACGCGGCCGGCCGGCGCATCACCGACGCCGACGTGGCCAAGGTCTATCGGCGCTCCAACGCCCGCGGCTCGGTGCTCTTTCCCGATCGCCCCATGTCGGCCGAGGACCTCTACCTGGAAGAGGAGATCTGGTCGGCGTGGAACGACGTGGTGAACATCCTCTGGGCGGCCGGCAAAGTGGTGCTGGTGCAGCCTTACGCCTCGATGCGGCTGGGCAAGCTTCAGCAGCTTCGCATGGCCCGCCGCTACTTCACCGTCACCCCTTCACGCTTCCTCATCAACTGCCCGGAGGCGCTGCGCAGCGGCGTCGAGTCGGTGGTGAAGAGCTTCAATTTCAAGTATGAGCTGGGCATCGGCTTCTATTCGCAGAAGGTCCGCGAGGACCAGCTCGATCCGCAGTGTGCCTGGTTCCTGACCGATTTCGTCGACGCCGCCTGGGACGTTACGGTGGTCGTGGTGCGCGACCGGCTCTTCGCGTTTTCGCTGGACCGCCGGCCTTTTCTTGACCAGACGATCGACTGGCGGCTGGCGCCGGCGGAATATGCCCATCGGCAGTGGGCGCCGATCGAGCTTCCGCCGGCGGTGGCGGAGGGGATCTTCGCCTTCATGAAGGAGGCGGGGGGCCACTACGCCCGGCTCGATTTCTTGTTGGCCGGCGACCGCTACGTCTTCCTGGAGGCGAATTTCACCGGGGAATGGGGCTGGCTCGATCAGGACGGGAAGCACGGCCTGCGGGACAAGATTCTCTTCGAGATCGACCCGCGGACCCCGTGCGTGAGCTGCCCGCGCCTCCAGTGGGCGGCGGAGTGAGGCCAAGCGGCAACGCGGGCTCCCCGTCCCCACGCCCGCCGGCTGCGTCCGCCGGGATCGGCGGCCGGAATCGCGGTTTTCTCGCACTTCAGTTCCCACCGGACGCCGCCGGTGGGCGTGGGGAGAGCCGCCCCACGTCGAATCGCGCGTTCACGTCCGCAGCCGGGGAGGGGCTTTCCCGGCGCACTCCCCAGAGCTATACTTGATCGCGTTGACGAATTGCTCTATTGCCCCCCTGAACAAGCGAGGTGAACCGTGAAGAAGATGCTCTGGTTGGGAGTTGGACTGGCCCTGGCCGCCGGCCTGGGATGGACCGCCGCGGCGCAGGCCGAACCGCTGGACCTGGCGCAGGTCGCCGCCGATGCCAAGTGGGTCGCCCACCTCGACGTGGATGCCCTGCGGGCGTCCACCGTCGTCGAGAAGGCCTGGAAGAAGGGCCTCGAAATGCACAAGGATGCCCAGGCCCATTTGGACAAGCTCCGCGAAAAGATCGGCCTGGATATTTGCAAGGACGTGCACGGGCTGACCGCCTATGGCAAGGAGCCCGGCAAGCATACCGGCGTGCTCATCGTCCATGCCAAGCTGGACCAGAAGTTTCTCCTCGACAAGGCCCAAAAAGCCCCGGACCATAAGGTGACGAAGTTCGAGTCGTACGACCTGCACAGTTGGACGGCGAAGCATCACGGCCAGAGCCGCACCGTCTGGGGCGCCTTCTATAAGGCGGACAGGCTGGTGTTTGCCAGCAGCATGGACGAGCTGAAGGGGGCGCTGGCGGTGTTGGAAGGCAAGTCGCCCGGCGCCGACGATTCGCCCCTGAAGGGCGACGTCAAGCCGGGCACGACGTTCCTGCTGCGGGCCACCGCGCTGAGCGAGGCCGCCGCGGAGTGCAAGTGTCAGTTGGCCAAGTACGTGCGGTCGTTGCGTGTGAGCATGGGCGAGAACGAGGGCGAGTCGTTCTTCTCGGCCCGCGTTCTCACCACTAGCAAGAAGCATGCCGAGGACATGCGCGGCGTGATCGAGGGCCTCCAGGACTTGGCGTACCTGCACGTCGGCGACGACTCGCGGGCGGCGAAGCTGATCGACGCCCTGCACGTCACCACCAAGGGCAAGGCGCTGAACATCAAGTGGACGGCCTCGGCCGAGGACGTTTGGAAGATGGTGGAGAAGCACGCCGAGTGGCTGGCCAAGCATCACGGCATGATGGGCTGGCCCGGCCACAAGCCCGCCGAGGGGGCGAAGCAGGGGGGAAGCATTTCGGGCACGTCGTCCGTGCTGCCTCACAGCCCCTCCGCGGGTATGCCGGGCTTTCCGGACTTCTTCAAGAACTTGAACCTCACCGACCAACAGAAGGCGAAGCTGGCCGATCTCCGCAAGGAGTACGAGCCGAAGTTCAAGGCAAACCACGAGAAGATGGAGAGCATTCTGACGCCCCAGCAGAAGAAGGCCCGCGACGAGGCCGTCAAGGCCGCCTTTGCCGCCGGCAAGAAGGGCAAGGAAATGTTCGACGCCATCGGCGCGGCGATGAAACTCACGGACGACCAGAAGGCCAAGATGGCCGAGGCGTGGAAGCAGACGGGGGCCCTGTTCAAGGAGTTCGGCGAGAAGTTTCGCACCTTCTTGACCCCGGAGCAGAAGGAGAAGCTCGATAAGATGGGGCCGCCCAAGGGAGAAAAGAAGCCCGCAGGCAAGTAGCCCCGCCCGGTCGAGTGACTTGATTCCCCGTCAGCGAGCCGCGGGGTTTACCCCCGCGGTTGGGCGGCGCTACGGTTAACGTTTTCGGCCGCGCCGCCAAACCGCCGGGGTAAACCCTTAAGTTTACCCACATCTTCTGCTATACTCCACCGGACGGAAAGGATTTCCCGGGCTCAGTTTAGCGAAAGGATGAGGGTCATGGACGACCGGCAAGTGTTGGAGCGTAGTTTCGGCGAG
>JBKQVT010000034.1:0-15455 GCA_052139835.1 Thermoguttaceae bacterium | reverse complement strand
TCCAACACTTGCCGGTCGTCCATGACCCTCATCCTTTCGCTAAACTGAGCCCGGGAAATCCTTTCCGTCCGGTGGAGTATAGCAGAAGATGTGGGTAAACTTAAGGGATAAACCCCGCGGCTCGCTTACATGCGGCCCGCCCGCGGCCCGCTACTGCCCGTCCAAACCGCCGGCTTGCCCCTCCTGGCCCGGATCGAGGCCGTGACGCATGGCCATCGTCGCGGAGGACATCGCCCCGTTGCGAACCAGAATCTGGTCCGCCTGGGCGTCTCGCAGGCGATCGCGGACCGCCAGCGTCGGCGCAATGGCGCGAATGTCCACCGCCGAAACCGCGTCGGCCGGCAGACGCCCGGCCAAGACCGCATGGCCCACCACGCGGAAGAGCAACTCGATGTCGTCCTCGATCATATCCCGCTGCAAACGGTCGAACATCTTGACCGCCGGCCCCTCGGCCACCATCGTCGAGCTGTAGCTGGCGTTGCTGGCGTCGGAGGTGAACATGAACTCGGGCATGACCAGCCGGGCGGCAATCGCCCGCAGCTCCGCCTGGAGCACGGCCACGTAGCTGGCGGCGTCGATGGCCGCCGCGGGAAACTCGTAATCGGTCCCCGCCATGGCGTCGAGGATCGTCCCCGGGGCGTAGCGGCGGAAGTTGGTGGTCTGGCCGGTCGCCGGATTGACGGCGGTGGCGTCGGCCTGGCCGGCGACGAACTGGGCCAAGGCCGCGGAGCTGGTGGCCTGGTGCTTGCGGATCAAGGCGATGGCCGATTGGATTTCGGCCACGGCGCTCATGTTGCGGAGCAGCTTTTCGGCGCGGCGGAGGTTCTTGCGCACGGGGAAATAGAGCGGCAGCCCGCGCCGCACGTTGGCGTCGACGTTGGCCTTGCGATGCTGGATTTCGGACCTCTCGACCAACTGGCCGTCGATCCAGAAGCCGCGGACGGTCTCCACGTCGTCGGGGTCGGTTTGGATGCCCAGGGCGGCCGAGGGGTCGCCGCTCCGGTCCGGGGGCGTGGCCACCTGGCCGGGCTCGACGAACCGCAGCCGGGTCGTGCCGTCGTCGGAGGGAAAAAGTCGCAGAAAGCACTCGCCGTCGCGGTCCTTGCGGCGGACGATCTCCTGCTGCCGCTTGTGCCACTGGTTGACGCGGACGAACTGGTCCAGCACGGCCTGGACCTCGGCCAGCACGGGGTCGCCCGCCGGGCGGCCTGGCTTGGCCAGCACGCGGTAGCTGTGGCCGCTGCCGACGATGTAACTGATGCGGTTTTCATGGCCGTTGATGGCGAAGGCGTTGCCGGCGGCCAGCGCCCGGCACTGGCTGCGTAGTTCGGCAAGCTGGGTCTGGTCGAAGACCACGCCGGCGGTCCCGCCGGGGCTCAGTTGGCCGCCCAGCGCGAGCCAGCGGCTGCCGTCGCCGTCGTAGAAGGCGTCGTCGCGATCGACGAAGCTGTCCCAGAGTTCATCGAAGGCCTCGGTGAGTTGCCGCGCCAGCAGTGCCGCCCGCGGGCTGTTTCCTTGGGGATGGGGTTCCATGATGGGGCTCCGTGGGGAAAGGGATTAGGGATTGGAAGGAAGGATGAAGGATGAAGGATGAAGAAACGCATGGTAGTCCGCTTGTGGTTTCGCAAGTATTCCCTCCGAATTCCGAATTCCGAATTTGTCATCGTTCATCCAAGCGGGATTCGTTGCGGCTGCCGGGCGCCGGCTTGGCGGCCTTCCAACAACTCGGCGGCCAGGCGGAGGGCCATTTCCGCCGCGTCAGGGCCGTCGTCATGGTCGCCGAGGGGAAACTGCCGCAGTTGCTCGACCAGCAACCGCGTGCCGGGGCTACAGCTTTTGAAACGCAGGCGCCGGGCGGAAAGGTAGGGCCCCAGCCGCCGGATGCGCACCAGCTTGTTGGCGCGGTTTTCCAACGGCCAGGGCCGCGTGCCCAACACCCCCTGGCGGTGAAACTCGGCCTCGAACTCGCCGCAGAGCAGGTCCTGGAACTGGTTGGCCTCGACGCCGAACACGTCGGGGCGAAAGCGGCGGCAGAGCTCGACCCCGTCGGCCACGATCTGCGGCGTCGGCCGCCGCGCCAGGTCCGCCTCCAGGTATAAAATCCCCTGCCGGTCCACTCCCAGCATCACCAGCGCCGAATAGTCGCCGCGCCGCGCGTCGCTCCCCTTGCTCGGGTCCAGGGCCAAAGTCTTCACCTGCAAATGCTCCGGCCAGTCGTCGAACCAGATGCCCTCGTCGAAGTAGGTCTCGGGCCATTCGCAGAGGTCGGGGTTGATCGGCGAGTTTTGTTTCTCCCGCTCGAACGCCGCCCGGCCCCCCTCGGCCCGCATGCACATCAGCGTGTAGAGGTCTTCTTCCTCGGGCCAGAGGACGATGGCCCCGGCGTCCATCGCGCGGCGGTGCTGCTGGTAGAAGATCCGGGCGGTGCGGCGGTAGCGGGGGTTTTCCACGTCGACAAACAGCGCCTCCCATTGCTGCCAGAGGGCCATGTTGTCGGGCCAGCGCTGGATGGCCTTGAAGATCCGCGACCGCCAACCCGGCTGGCGGTGCAGCTCCATGGCGAGGGCCTCGCGGTGCAGGGCGGTGGCCAGGTTGACGACGTTCGTGCGCGGGGTGCCGGCCTTCATGAGCGTGCCGTGAAACCAACTCCGCGAGTGCTCGCGCTGGAGGGCCGACTGGATGTGGCCGTCGTTCTGCAAGTCGTCGCAAACGATGAGCGTGGGGCGATGGGCACCGTGCCGCCGGCCGCGGATGCCCTGCCCGGTGCCGAAGGCCTCGATGGCCACGCCGTTGCAAAGCACGATGCCGCCGGCCCGCCACACCGGTCCCCGCCCCACCGCCTGCGGATAATCGGCGGCCAGGAGGCGGTTGTCGAGCAACTCGGCCTTGATGTTCTCCAGGTGGGCGTAGGCCTGGTGCCGGGTGTCGGAGACGATCCAGACGTATGGCTCCGTGCCCTCCAGCGCGGCGCGGAGGGCGAAGGCCAGCGTGCCGACGGTCGATTTGGCCGAGCCCCGCGGACCGAGCACGTTCAGCCGCGATCCCCGCTGCTGGTGCAGGGTTTGCAAGGCTTCGGCCAGCCAGCGGTGCAAGAGCGAGGGCGGGCGAGTGAAATGGGCCGGCAGATAGCGCCGCCCCCAGGCCAGCAGGCCCGCCGCCTGGGCGTCGCCGCGGGCCGCGCGCCGCGCCTCGCCGTGCTTGCGGGCGAAGTCGTCGCGGGTGAAGCTCACCAACGGGCCCGATGGCTCCAGCGCCTCGCAACACGCGGACCGCAACGCCCTAACGCTCCTCATTGCAAACCTCTCCCGTGGCTTCGCCCAGGCTGCGGGCCAGTTTCTCCAGCCGCTTCAGCACCCGCTTGCGGAAGCGGCCCGGCACTTCCTCGGCCACAATGTCGCTGAACTGGCCCAACAGCGCAGTGACTTGTTCGAGGGTGATGACATCGGGGCCGCGGCGGCCGTAGCGATCGGGGAAGCGCCGCTCCAGTGTCCAGGCCGCCGCCCGCCAATACTGCTCCTTGGCGGCCGCGTTGCGAATGCTCTTCAGCAAGCCCAGTTCGGTGGCACAGGCGGCCTGCCGCAGCTTTTCCGCGAACGTCGGATCGCGATCAGCCGTGTTCTGGATGGTGCTGATCGCGCAGCCGACGTAGGCGGCGGCCACGGTCCGGCTGCACCCCACGGCGATGATCGCCAGGATTTCGCGTTTTTTCGCCGCGTCGAGTACCGGGTGTCTGCCGGTTTTGACCACTCGCTATTTCTCCCGCAGGTTTAGGAGTTAGAAGGTAGAAGCATCGATAACCCGCCGCCCCGCGATTCTAACTCCTGACTCCTAACTCCTGACCTCTTGCCCGAGGTACTCGAACGACACCACGGCCCGGCCCGCCGAGCCGCGGTAGCCCTTGGCGAACTTTTCCGCGCCGCGCGATCCCGTCTTCCGCACCTGCACCGCCCGCCACAGCGGCGAACGCCGGCAGTGCGCCAGCAGCGCCGGGTGGCTGGCGGTGACGTTCAGCCGGTGGCCTTCGCCGCGGTGCAGCTCGGCCACCGCCTCGGCCAAGGCCATGCCGATGCCGATGCCCTGGTAGTCGGGCAGCGTGACCACGCGGCTGATCCGCCAGCGGTCCTTCCAGCCGATCAGCGCCAGGGTGGCGCAAAACGCCACCGGGCTCCCTTCCCAGAGGGCCAGGAAGCAGCGGGCGGCCGGGTTCAGCGCCCCGCTCAAATAGTGATGCCGCGCAAACAGCCGCCACGCACCGCGCCGGCAACGAAAGATCGCAAGCTCGATTTTCGGTCGTGGAAGACACCTCCGCGCGAACGTCGAGGTGGCCATGTCGATGACCCAATCCGGCTCGAGCCACTCGGTCACGTCGTAGTGGCAGGTGACGGCGACGAACCGCCCCGCGATCCGCCCGCCGCGCAGCGCCTTGGCCGTGGCCGCCGACACCACCCGCGCCACGTTGCGGTCCACCACGCTGGTGAACTCGTCGAACACGACGAGTTTTTCCGCGGTCGCGTCGCACCGCGCCAACGCGCGGGCGAGGTCGCAGCGGAACTGCTCCCCGTTGCTGAGCACCTGGTAGGGCTTCACCCAGCTCGGCGGCGAGCTGAATCCCACGGCCGTAAACAGGCCGGTGATCTCCTTGATGGGGCGGTCGCCCAGCCCGTCGACGACCGCCCGCTCCGGCGGCCACTCCCGCGGACGATACACGCTGCCGGGGAACATGGTCCGCGCGACGGTGCTCTTGCCGCTTCCCGACGGCCCCACGATCAGGCCCACCCGCCAAGGCTCGGCCTCCAGCGCCTCGGGCAACTCGACGCGGAAATGCTCGCGGGCCCGCTCCCGCAGCGGCACGTCGAACATCCCCGCCACCTGCTGGACGCGGAAGGAATCGAACACCGGGCAATCGACGGTCACGTCCACTGTGCTCATCCTTCCTCCTTCATCCTTTATCCTTAGAGCGTCAGCAGCCTGCACTTGAAGCCCTCGCCGCTGAGCCGGCTGTACACCGCCTGCTGCTGGTCTTCGTCGGCACACTCGACGACGACCTGGAAACATTCGGGCACGTCCACCTCGGCGGGCGCAACCGGTTCCGTCGCTTCATCCTCCGCGGACGGCTCCACGTCGGCCAACATCTTGCTGAGCAGGCCCAGCAGCGCGTCGCTCTCCGTCTCCACCTCGGCCAACAATTCCGCGACCGCCTGCTGGTTGACCTCGGCCATGCCGGCCAAGGGATCGTAGAGGGCCAGCAGCTTGGCCGCCTCGCCGTCGTCGAGGTCGACGACCAGGACGGGCACCTCCATCTCGGGCGTCGTCTCGGCGCGGAGGTGGCCGTCGAGCAGTTCCAGGGTGCCGTCGGGGAGTTCGCGGGCCAGCAGCGCGCCGGCGTAGCCGATCTCCGCCAGCACGCCCCGCAAGGCGTCTTGCTGCGCCTGGGGATGGGTGCGCCAGTTTTTGGGGTTAGGCCGCAGCAGGCCCGCCTTCACCCGCCGCAATTCTTTCACGCGATCGCGAATTTGCATTTCAGGGGCCAGGGAAAACAAGGACTTGTCTCACTAAGTTCTAAGCTCTAAGCACTAAGAACCAAGGCTTCACTTCGCTGCCGCGGCCGCCGCCGTCGTCGCCGCGGCGACCACCGGCTGCACGGCAGCAGGCAGCGCGGCAGCGGGCAGCGTGATGGTCGGCATCGCCGGCAGCTTCGCGGCGATCTGGTCCTCGACCGAATCGATCTTCTGGGCGATCGTCTGCAGCGTGGTGTTGCTGGGGTTTTGCGCGGCCAGTTGGTCGGCCAGGACGCGGATCGCGCCCTTGTGCTGGCCAATCAGGTGCAAGGTGACGGCCGCGATCAATCCCAGCACGAACAAAACCGCCCCCACGGTCTTGGCCGCGTCGCGAAATGCCTGGTCCACGTTGCCGGCGGCCAAGTCGGCCTCGATCTTCTGCGCCGGCTTTCCCAGGGGCCCCGGCAGTTCCGCGAGCTTCTCCAATCGCGCCTGCGCCTTGTCGGCCAGCTCGATCGCCGGCTTCAGCTTCACGAGGTCCTCGTGGACCGGCTTGAGGGCCTCCTCGATGGCCGGCTTGATGGCCGCCTTGGCCTCGTCGGCCTTCTTGCCGGCGTCGATGGCCCGCTCCGTCGCCTCGCGGACCTGCGGGCCATAATCAGGGGCCTGGGGGCCAGGGACTGGGGACTGGGACGAGGCGGCGATGGCCCTCTCCTGCAAGTCGATCAGCTTGTCGAGCTTCGCGCTATAGTCGGGTGCCGGCGCAACCATGCTGCCCAGCGACGGCCAGGGGTTTTGCGGTTGCGACTGCTGCTTTTGCCGGTAGGGAAGGAGATAGCCGCGGCCCTCTTGCGCCGGGCATTGGCCGTTGGGACAGTTGGGACAGTTCGGGCAATTGGGACATTCGGCCGCACACTCCCTGCGGAGGCGGCTATCACACCGGGCATCGACGTCGAAGGCCCGATACACCGCGGCGATCGGCGTGGCGATCCCCTGCTGGCCATCGCCGGTCCGCGCGGTGATGACGCCGACGATATGCTTGCCCTCGCCGTCGAAGAGGGCCGAGCCGCTCCGTCCGTTGGCCGGCGCGGGGACGAAATGAAGTTCTTCCCCTTCCCCCCTCCGCCCTCGGGCACCGTCCGAAGGATGGTCCTCCGCCTTGACCAAGTGTCCCTTCCAGCCGGTGGACCAGGTGCCGTTGGCGCATCCGACCGAGAGGAGCGTATCGCCGGCGCCGACCGCTTCGGCCCGCGGGGCCAGCGGGACGGCGGCGGGCAGCAGGCCGCCCAGCGCGGCCACCGGCACGGCGATCACGGCGGCGTCGGCGGCGGTCGAGCTTCCGATCACCCGGCCGGGCAGCGGGGAGGACTGGTGGCCCTGCCGCCAGAACTCGCATTGCACCGCGGCGGCCTTGCCCGTGACGTGGCCGGCCGTGAGCACGTAGACCGAACCGTTGCCGATCTCGAACACGCAGCCGCTGCCGCAACTGCCCTCGGCCGTGGTGATGCGGCAGGTGGCGTCGATGCACTCGGAGAGTGCCGCCTGGCAGAGGCCGCCGCTTTGGAGAAACATGGCCAGGCTGGCGGCCGTCAGCACGGTGACCTCCAGTGCGGAAGAGAACACTCTTGTGCGGATCATGGGAACACCTTTCTTAAGGGATTAGGGATTAGGAATCGGGGATTAGGAATCGGAAAAGCCCCGCGACTGCGTCGCGGGGGCAATTCACCGAATTCCGCATTGTTTTCATGCACTTACGTCTGTCCGCTTCGATTCAGCCGGTTGATCGTTCTTCGCCGGCGCGGCGCTTGGCTTCGTGGATCGCTTCATAGCGCAACCGATGTTCGTCTTTCAATCGCAGGCCGAGCAGTTCGCCTGGCGGTTGGTCGCGCGGCGGGGCGGCGGGCCGGGGCAGCCGCGCCGCCAGGCTCCGCGCACGGCAATAGCGGCAGGGCTGATAGACCATTCCCCCGCAGCCCGGACAGCGCTCGGGCGGCTCGGCGGGCTCCAGCGGTTCGCCCTGCCGGGCACGGCGAAGCTGCTGGTAGTCGGGCCGCTTGCCCGAGGCAATGGCGCTGATCGTCCCCCGGCTCACGCCGGTGAGCCGGGCGATCTGGCGATGGCTCAGCGCGTCGTCGGCCAACAAACGGCGAACCTCGTCCACCACGGTCGGGGCCAGCATCGGTTGCCTCCCAGTGCAAAAAAAGAGCCCGCCGCCGGAAATGTCGCTTCCGGCGGCGGGCTCTTGTGGATGCCTGTCGTTGTCAGGCTCTGCGGATACCCGCGCGTGAGATAGACCTTAGCAGAACGCCTGGCCCAATTTCAAGAGGAGATTTTGTGCCACCGCGCACGAGAAGGGGAAAAGGGGGAGGGCGGAAGGGCGGAAGGGCGGAAGGGAACATGCGAAACCGCAAGCGGACCGCGGCGCGGTTTCTCATCCTTCATCCTTCTTTCCAATCCCCAATCCCTAATCCCTCTCCCCTCTGCCTCCTTACACGTCCTCGTCGCTCGATTGCAGCGACGGCCGCCACTGGGCCAGGTGCTCCAGGCAGAGCAGCAGCCCCTGGGCCACCGTGTGTTGGGGCTCGGCGGCCACGCGGACCGGCAGCCCGGTCTGCTCGGCCAGGAAGCGGTCCAGCCGCCGCAGCAGGGCGCCGCCGCCGCAGAGGACCATGCCGTGATCGACCAGGTCGGCGGCCAGGTCGGGAGTGAGCTGGTCGAGCGTGGCATGGACCGCTTCGAGGATCGCCTCCAGCGGATCGCCCAACGCCTGGCGGACCTCCTCGCTGGTGAGGGTGGCCTTGCGGGGCAGTCCGCTGGCCGTGTCCACGCCGCTCACCTCGGCGGCCAGTTCCTCCTCCAGCGGCGCGGCGCTGCCGATTTCGATCCGCAACCGTTCGGCGGCAGGCAGTCCGATGCGGAGGCTGTAGTGGCGGCGGAGGTAAGCGACGATCGCCCGATCCATGTGGTCGCCGCCGGTGCGGATGGATTGCGCGGCCACCGTCTGGGCGAGGCTGAGGACGGCGATTTCCGTGTTGCCGCCGCCGACGTCGCAGACCATGCTGGCCAGGGGCTCGGCCACGGGCAGGCCGGCGCCCACCGCGGCGGCCTGGGCCTTGCCGATGATCCAGACCTGGCGGGCGCCGGCCCGCTGGACGCTGTTGAAGACCGCCCGCCGCTCCACCGGCGTGATCCGCCCCGGCACGCCGACCAGCGCCCGCGGCTTCCGCCGCCTGCCGGGCGGCTGCGCCTTGCGGAGGAAATAGCGGAGCATCGCCTCGCAGAGATGGAAATCGGCGATCACGCCGTCGCCCAAGGGATGCACCACGGCGATGCTGTCGGGGGTGCGGCCTTCCATTTGGCGGGCGAGGTTGCCCACGGCGCAGCCCCCGGCGAGGATGCGCCCCTTGCCCTGCCCGACCGCCACCACCGACGGCTCTTCCAGCAGGAGGCCTTCGCCCACGGCGGCGATGCGGGTATTGGCCGTCCCCAGGTCGATGGCCAGGTCGTAGCGGAAGTATTCCAGAAGCTCTCGGAGCACGAGAGCTAAGGATAATGGATCAAGGAGGAAGGATAAAGGGGGGGCACCACAGGCCCGCCCGTTCCTCCCTTCATCCTTTATCCTTCATCCTTCATCCTTCATCCTTAGCTTTACCATGGCCGCCGCCACCTGCGCTCCCCCGATCGCGCTGAGTGACGCCGTGGGCCCCCCCTTGAACTTGAACTCGTAGTCCGCCATGTAAAGATAGAGGAAGATGCAACTGACGATGATCGCCAACAGCGCGATCACCAGCAGCACGGTGTACACGTCGGGGCCCGGCCTGCGATAGACCGCCGGTTTCTCAGAGCTTGTCATAGACACGGTCCCCTCGCTGCATGGGGCTGCGGAGCATGTCCGGGATGACGCGGCAGACGGCCCGATCGGGCGTGGTCTGCTGCACTTCGATGCGGCCCCTGTAGCCGCCGCTCATCCCCATGACCTCCAGCTTGTGGCCCTTGCGGAGCCCGTCGTCGGAGCCGATGTTGATCTCCACCAGGCTCTGTTCGGGGACCGCCAGGACGGTGCCCTGGGTGGGACTCGGCGGCCCCTTGGCCTTGTAGTCGCTCTTGTAGTTGATGCCGAACCAGCGCAAAGCCTCCATGGCCTTGGCGTGATCGGCCGACAACTGCACGATGCGCTCCGCCAACTGCGTCCGTTCGTTGACCGCGCTGCTGAGTTGGTCGGTCAGGCTGACCACCTGTTTGAAGCTGGCGTTGCGCTCCTCATAGGCCTTCTTGATTTCACCCCGCAGGGTCTCACACTCCTTGCGCAGCGCGGCCAGCGTCAGGTGAGCCTGCTCCAAGGCGGCAACGGCCTCATTGGCCGCCTTCTCCTTGTCGGCGATGATCTGTTCGTCCTTCGCCGCCGCCGTGCTGAGTTGGTCGTTCTTCTGTTCCAAGGCCGCCCGCACCTGCCGGTCTTCCGCCTCCTGGGCGGCCAGGTGAGAGTTGACCTTCTCGTTCTCGTCTTGCAGTGCCTGATTCTTCTTCCGCGCCTCGGCCAGTTCCTGCGACAGGCCACCGAAAGGCTGCTCCAGCGTCGGTTTCGGATTGTCGGCGACCTGTCGGTAGTTCTTTCGGACCGCATAGCTCATGACGGTCAGCGCCATGATCGTCAGGCTCACGACGAAGATCAGAACGGTGAAGATTTTGCCGACGAGGTTCATAGAGGCCCACTCCTTCTCTGGTCCATGCGACCGGGGGGGTTAACGGGGCGTTCCCGCTAGGTTACTTAGCTAGTATAACTTCGCCTATTTTGCGGTGTCAACCGAAATCACCAAGGCCGGAAGGAAGGCGGAGGGCGGAGGGTGGCAGGGGGGAGGAGACAGGAGGGGGCCACCCAACCGCAGGGTGGCAAGGCCGCTAAGTTCTAAGCCCTAAGTTCTAAGCCCTTCCCCTTCCACACCCCCAGGACCGCCAGCACCATGCAGGCCGCCAAGCAGAGGCCGGCCAGCCAGTCGCCATGGGCCAGGTACCAACTCGTCCGCTGGTCCAAGCGGACCTCGGCCAGCAGGCTGTCGGCGGCGCGGCGATTCCCTTGGCGCAGGATGCATCCGTCGCCGTCGATCCAGGCCGAAAAACCCGTATTGGCCGCAATCAACAAGGGCTTGCGGCACTCGACCGCGCGAAACACCCCGCAGGCCAGGTGCATGTCCAGTTCGCTGGAGCCCCAGAACCAGCCGTCGTTGGTGAGGTTCACCAGCACGTTGGGTTCTTCGCCGCGGGCCGCCAGGGCGTTGATCTGGCCGCGGATGACGTGCGACAAGACGGTCTCGTAGCAGATGTTCGGGGCGATCCGCAGGCGACCCAGCGTGAACATCGCCGGCTCGCGGCCCGCGCTCAGGTTGTCGCCCAGCGGCGTCAAGCGTCGCAGCCAGGGGAAGCGATCGGCCCAAGGCACGTATTCGCCGAACATGACGGGATGCATCTTGTCGTAGCAGCCGGCCAGTTTTCCCTCGCGCGTGACGTACTGGGCGGAGTTGAACGTCTGCACGCCCGAGGGCCCGAAGTGCTGCCGGGCGACGCCGAGGATCATGGCCGTGTCGAGGCTGCGGACGGTGTCGCCCAGCGCTGCGGACGACGTTTGCACGAGTTCCTCCACCCGCTTGCGAAACCGCTCCGGCGGCAGCTCGGCGAACTCCGCCGGCTGGCTGTAGCCGGCGTCATGGGTGAACAACGGACAGGGGAACATGGTCTCCGGCCAGACGATCAGATCGACCTTGCCATAGCGGCGGACCGCCCTGTACGACCGTTGCCAGTAGTGATCGAAGTTCTCCTTATCTTTCGTGGGATCGGACTTCATCTGCGTGTCGATCGAGCCTTGGACGAGGGCCACCCGGCCGCCGGGCTCGGTATACTCGCCGGCCGTGCGGAACTGGCCGTAGACGAGCGCTGCCGCCAGCACGGCCGTTGCCGGCGCCATGGGCCAAAAGGCCCAGCGCTTGCCGTCGCAGGGCGCCATCCGCCCCAGGCACGCCGCCACGAACATCACCAAAAAGCTCACGCCAAAGGCCCCGGCCAGATCACTCACTTGAATCAACTGGACCCAGCGGTATTGGCTGTGGCCCAGGCTCGCCATGGTCATGCCGGTGAGCAGGTGGGCGCGGGCCAATTCCAGCCCCGTCCAGACCACCGGCGCCGCCACGATCACCGGCACCCGCAAACGATGGACGGCCACGCGAGAGAGCCAGACGAACACGGGCAAATAGAAGGCGAAATAGAACGACATCGCCAGCCAGCCGAAGCAGGTGGCCCAATGCGGCAGCCGCAGCCAGTGGAGCGCCGCCAGCCAGAAGGCCAGTCCCACCAGCCACAGCGTGCAGTAGGGCCGGTCGCGCCACCGGCGGGCCGACGCCGCCAACAGCCCGGCCGCCGCCGGCCAAATCACCAGCTCCGCCACCCAGAACCCTTCAAACTTCCACTCGTTCCCTACCGCCGCCGCCGCCGTGCAGAATGCAAACCACACCGCCCAGGCGATCAGCAGCAAGACCGGCCGGCGCCGCTTCGGCGGACTGATCGCCAGCGGCGGCAGCGCTTGGCCTCGCACCAGCAGCACCCACCACGCCGGCGCGATCCAGGCCAGCGGCCAAAGCCCCAGCGGCGGCAGCGCCGCCCACAACAGCGCGCCGCCCACCGCGGCATAGCCGAAGGTGGAACAAAGCCAAGGATGAAAGATGAAGGATGAAGGATCAAGGCGGGAAGATGGTCGCTGCGAGGCTCTTCTCCCGGCATCCTTCATCCTTCATCCTTCATCCTTGAAGAGTTACCGCCAGGAATCGCTCCAGGATGGTCGTGCCGCAGCCGGTGAGGAAACTCTCCGGATGAAACTGCACGCCGAAGACCGCCTGACCGCGGTGGCGAATGCCCATGATCTCCCGCGTCCCATCCGGGGCATCGCTCCAGGCACACACCTCGAACTTGTCGCTGAGCGTGCCGGGCTCGATGACCAGGCTGTGATAGCGGGTGGCCTCGAAGGGGTTGGGCAACCCCTCGTACAGTCCGCGATCGTCGTGATGGATCATGTCGGTCTTGCCGTGCATCAGCCGCCCCGCGCGGACGATCCGCCCGCCGAAGGCCTGGCCGATCGCCTGGTGCCCCAGACAGACGCCCAGCAGGGGAATCCGCCCGGCAAACCGCTTCACCGCCTCCAGCGAAATGCCGGCTTCGTCCGGCGTACACGGCCCCGGCGAGATGATCAGGTGCGAGGGACGCCGGGCCTCGATCTCCGCCACCGTGATCTGGTCGTTGCGATGGACTTGCAAATCCAACGAAGGGTCGATCTCACCCAGCCGCTGGACCAGGTTGTAGGTGAACGAGTCGTAGTTGTCGATCAGCAGGATCACGGCAGGCAGTTTACCCCGTTTGGCCTCGAAAAGCCAGGGGAAAGGGAGGGATTGGGGAGTGGAGATAAGGATGAAGGATGAAGGATCAAGGATAAAAGGCCGATTTCATCCTTCCTCCTTCATCCTTTATCCTTTCTTTCCCGCCACCGCCTGAAACCGCTCGCCGGGCAGGGTCATCGAGAGGATCCGCAGGCCGAACTTGTCGCCCACCTTGACCGCCTCGCCGCTGGCGACCGGATGATCGCCGACCGAAAGCTCCAGCAACTCCTCGCACGACTTGTCGAACTGGATGATCGACCCCGGCCCCAACTCGACGATCTTCCCCAGCGCCTGCCGCTTCCGGGCCAACGTCACCACGACGGGGACGCGGATCCGCAACAGGCTGCGGGTGTAGGGGGGCAATTCGCCCGCGGGGGCGGACGGGCCGGCATGGGGAATCGGTTCGGACATCGGCGGCCTCTATGTCCCCTTATCGAGGGGAAACCTCTCGCGCGGATTGGCGCAATCCTTTTTCATTATCGGCCAAGCCGGCCGCAAACTTCGCCCAAACCGCAAAGTCCTTAGTGTCGCCTTTCGCTCCGCGAAAGTTGCGGCTTTCGCGGAGCGAAAGGCAACGAAGTCGGAGGTTACTGTTTCCCTGATCCTTACGCCTGGCTCGAGCGATGAAAATGCACCAGCCGCCAGCCCGCCGCCTGACGCTGCCAGATGCGGGTCTCCTCCGACCGCTGCGTCAGCGGCTTGCCGCTCTCGTCCTGCACCTGCATCAGCCGGACGTAGCTCAGCACCGCCACGTCGCCCAGCAGGCGGACGTGGGGGGAGCAGAGGGTGAGGTTGTATCCGCCCTGGATGCCGCCGCGGTCGAAGTAGAAGCGGTGAAAGTCCATCCCCTCGACCAACTCGCCGCACGATTCCGCCTCGAACGCCGTGAGCGTCGGATCGCACAATTCCTGGTACGTCTTCCAGTCGCCCTCGGCGATGCTGCGGAGCAGGCGGCGGTTGAGTTCCAGGAGGGCGTCGACGGTCGATGCTTCGTCGCTCATGACGATTTCTCTAAAAGGTCTTTGAGCAGCTTGGCCAGCAGGGCCGGATTGTCGCTGGCCAGGACGTGCCGGACCTGCTCCGGGGGCAGCTTGAGCTTCTCCAGCGTGAGGGCAACCCGCTTCCAGAGCCGCGCGCGGGCCTGGCCCTCGGCCAGATACAAATCGGTCACCAGGTCGCCCAGCCGCTGCAAGAGGATGGCGCCTTGGTTCTGGTAATAGTTGTGGATCACCCGCTGCTGATAGGAAGATCGTTTGGCCATTGGATTCGGGCTGGGGACTGTCCCCTTTGGTTAAGTTGACGAACGGAGAAATGCCGCCACTATTATCGGCATTTCCGCCCGCGGCGGCCAGTAGCCTTCCGGAGGGGAGGGTTCGCGCCCGCCCGCCGATGCGGTAGACTGGGGGCTGTCCGTTGAAGTATCCCGCACACGCCGTGTGCGGAAAGACGGCACACGGCGTGTGCCGCCTACGGTTGCCACCCTCGCCACGGGATCGCCACGACCGTGAAACAAGTCGTTGCCGTGCTCAAGCCCTACATGGTCGAGAAGGTGCTCGGCGCCCTGAAGCACGCGCCCCTGGAGGCCTGCGGGGTCCGCGAGGTGAAGGGCTACGGCCGGCAGAAGAGCTATCTCGACGAGTACCGCGGCAGCGAGTATTCCCTGGCCTTCCTCCCCAAGGTGGAGCTGACGCTCTGGGTCGACGACCTGCGGGTCGAGGAGGTGGTGCGCACCATCGTCGAGATTGCGCGGACCGGGCGGATGGGCGACGGCAAGATCTTCGTCCTTCCCGTCCTCCCCGCCGGGGCCTGGGAAACAGATTTTTGAAGGCGGAAAAGAAAAAGCGAGCCGCGGGGTTTATCCCCGCGGTTGCCCGGCCGCTGCTTCCCAGGGTCGCTGAGCGACGACGGCCGCTACGCCCCGTCGGCATTCCCTCCGCGTCTTGATCCACGCACCAGCAATCTCGCTTCCACGAGCGCCCCGCCGCCGAGGAGCGAGATCACGACGTGAAAGAACATGGTCTCGATGAGTCCTGAGCCGCGGCCCGATGCCGGACCGAGGACGGCCGGACCAAGTTGCCGGCGGAGGTCAATGGCGTAATATTTCCACAGCGGACATGCAACCACGGCGATGCCGGAAGGAGGCGTGGTATACATCGTGACGCACAGCGCCATCGCAACGAAGACCGACAGGAAGCCGGCGCCGAACCACAACCAGAGCCGCGCTGAGGAAGTGGAAGCGGACATCTTGATTCTCCGCGATTGGTCGTCGGTTCACGTTTTGGACGTTTGTCATATGTTCCAGGCCTGGAGCCCGATTCATCGGGCTTTCCGCCGCAGGCGGTATTCGGCCCAGCGTTTACGCTGGGTTGAAGACGCGTGAAACCAATATCGTCAGCCCGGTTCAGCGGGCTCCTTTTGACGGCGCTGGAGGAGCCGCGTAAACGCGGCTGACATTCCCGAAGCGATAGTATAAGCAACAAAACCGCGATTGTCCCGCACCCGGCGTGAACGCCGGGCCGAACACCGGCTGCGCCGGAAA
>JBKQVT010000033.1:0-12307 GCA_052139835.1 Thermoguttaceae bacterium | reverse complement strand
TGGGCAGCCTCTCGGCCGCCGGGAGTTTTTCTACGGACAATACGAGGGGACCGGTCGCCAGCGGCGCCTGACGGCCAACCGATGGATCACGCGCCGGTGGATCGGAAACGACCAGACACGGGCTGCCCAACGTCTCGGCCTGCGCCGCCAGGCGCCGCAACGTCGTGGCGCTGAGCGGCTGCAACGACGCGCGGGAAGCAAACCACGTGCGGTCGCTTCCCAACATGCCGGCCGCCAGCACCCGATCCTCGGTCTCCTCCTCATACAACTTGTTGCGCAGGACGTTGAAACAGCGAAGCACGGGCACCTTGACCACCAGGCAGCCGTTCAGCGGCGTGACCGGTCCGGCCGTCCAGGACGCCACGCGATCGAGGCCCTGGGGATCTAAGTCGATCGAGCTGCGGTGCAGCTTCTCGACCGCCGGCCAGACCTCGCTGCGCTTGGTATAAATCGCCGGCCGCCCGAGGATCATCGTCAGCACGCCGTCGAGGATGCAGAGCACGACCAGCAACGGCCCAAAGGCAGAAGTATTGGCGATTCGCCAGGCCAGAATCGCCAGGACCGCGGTGCCCAGCCAGACGAGCAGCCCATGGACCGCGGCCAGCGCCACGGTCCCGATGTCCGAGCGGTCGAATTGGGCCGCCCAGCAGACGGCCGCCAGCGTCGCCAGGGCCAGCGGGGCCATCGCCAGGCAGACGATCGCCAGCCGCTTCCAGCACACTGTCGCCCGGCCGGCGGCCGAGTCGGCCAGGTCGCGGCCGGCGAAGATGGCCAGCACCACCACGGTCACTAAATAATAGCAGCGGAACATGGCGGCGTGGCGGAAGTAGCGCATCGGCGGCAGGGCGTCGTAGAGCCAGCCGCGCAGCGGCAATTGATCGCCCAGCGCGGCGGCCAGGCAGAGGACTCCCATGCCCGCCAGCCACCAGCGAAAGGCGTCCCGCGGCCGCAGCCAGAGCGCGGCCAGTCCCAACAGCAGCAGCACCGGCGAGAGATAGATGCTGCACATGGCGATGTCGGTGGTCCAAAGCCGCTTCGGCCGCGTGGCGCCCACGATCGCCACGTACGGGCTGGCGAAGGTGGAAAGGGCCTTCGCATCCAGCGCCTGGGCCGAGATGGCCTCCTCGCGCGGCAGCGCCCGGCTGCGATCGGTATAGCCGCGCATCTCGTGGAAGAAGCCGAAATACACCGGTGCCATCGCCCCCAGGCTGACCACGGCGAAGAGGATCAGCCTCCGCAGATCGCCCGCCATGCGTCGATCGCCCTTGGCGCAGATCCAGCGGCCCAGCACCCAGGCCGCAAGATAGCACTCGCCGATGATGATCAGCCCCGGATAGCCGGCCAGGGCGGCCAATCCCCACAGCGCCCCGGCCTGGGCGGCGGGCAGCCAGCGGCGCTCGTCCAGCGCGGCGTCCAACCGCCACAGCGTCCAGGGAAGCAAGGCCATCACCACCAGGTAGGCCATATACTCGGCCTGACCGGTGAAGGCGGCCGAGAACATGTAGCCGATGGCCGCCGCCGAGGCCATCCACGCGGGGGCGCGGAGGTGCCGGGCGAAAAACAAGACCCCCAATCCGCCCAGCCCCCAAATCACCAGCCAATAGATGCGGAAGGCGCACTCGCTGGGACCCAACACGGCGGCCAGGCCGACCGTCAAGGGCGACATGGCGCCCAGCTCAGGATCGAAGCCCGCCGGACAGCCGCACTCGACCAACGGCGTCCACAGCAGCAACTGGCCATGGCGGGCGTGGTCGGCGATCAGAATGAAGTAGGGGCAGAAGAAGTCGGCGGCGTCGAAGCGGCCCGTGTGCCGCCCGAGGATCAGCGTGAGATTGGCCGCCAGCAAGACGCCGATGACCAGCACGATCGTCCATCCCTGGCCGAGGGCAGCCCAACGCGTACGCGAACCAGCAGGTGACATTCGGCGCGCCGTTTCCGCAGACATGCGATGCCGCCGAGCGGCAGTAAGAATGAGGGGGATCATAGCGGGCGCCGCGCTCGGCCGTCAACCCCACTCTCCGGGCGGCGCCGCGCCGTCGCCGGCCCGAAGAAGCCAATAAAGAAAGCCGGCTTGCGACTTCTCGCAAATCGGCTTTAGTGGAGGCGGCGGGGATCGAACCCGCGTCCCGCGACATTTCCATGCAGGCTTCTACATGCGTAGTCGGATGATTTCCGCCTTCGCCCGCCAAACCCCCAACCGACGGGGTGAAAGGCAGACTAGCCGGCAGCTTTTTTAATCCCGGGCGTGGCCAGCAGCGACCCGGAACGATCCGGAATTTGTGACCAGCAGTCGGACCTCTCCGGCGAAGGCCCTCAGCCAGGGTTGCCTGTTATTAGGCAGCCATTGCGAGTTGAGACTCGGCAATTGAAATTATTGGTCGGCTTTTTACGTGGCCCACTGACCAACCACGGCACGCCACCTGCACTTCACACTGCCCGGTCGAATCCAGTTCGCCCCCGGGGAATACAAAATCAAGCGTCTCTTCATTATACCATCGGCAGGAGCGGCGGCCAGGGGAGGCAGGGAAGTTAGGAGTTAGAATCCTGCAGCGGTGGGCCGTCAATGCTTCTAACTCCTAACTTCTAACTCCTTGTTTGCCGCCAGCGATCCACGAACTTCCGATAATCCTCCGGCGTGTCGATGCCGAAGGTCGGCTCGTCGACCACGCCGACGAGGATGGAATAGCCGGCCTGCAAGACCCGCAATTGCTCCAGCTTCTCGACTTGCTCTAGCCGGGAGGCCGGCATGGCCGCCAGTCGCAGGAGAAAGTCGCGGCGATAGGCGTAAAGGCCCACGTGCTGGTAGAACTGGGGCGGATCGGCGGCCAGCAGTTGGTCATCCCACTCGCGGGCGCAGGGGATGGGGCTGCGGCTGAAGTAGAGCGCCCGGCCGGCGGCGTCGAAAACCACCTTCACGCAGCTCCGGTCTTCCAGTTGCCTGCGGCTGCGGATGGGCGTGGCCAGGGTGGCCATCACCGCGGCCGGCCGCTCTTCCAGAAGGCGGATGACCAGGTCGATCGACTCCCCGGCCAGGTCCGGCTCGTCGCCCTGGACATTGACAATGATATCGACGTGGTCCATGCGCCGGGCGACTTCGGCGACGCGATCGGTGCCGCTGGCTGCCTGGGGATTGGTCATTTCCACGTTTCCGCCGAAGGCGCGGACGGCGTCGAAGATTTCCGCGTGATCGGCGGCGACGCAGACGCCCGCGGGCCGTTTGGCCCGCGAGGCCGCTTCGTAGGTGTGCTGCAAGAGGGTTTTGCCCGTCTCACGCAGCAGCAGTTTCCGCGGCAGCCTGGTCGAAGCCAGCCGGGCGGGAATAATGATGTGGCTGGTGGTGGCCATGCAGAAGTACCCAGAGGGCGATTCATCCTTGGCTTCTCAGGCCAGTGACGCTCTTTCGCTGATCCTCCCAGCCACGCACGATTTCCGCGAGGGCGTCGGCCGCACTGATTTCCGCGAGCAGGGCAAAGTCCAGGATGGGATGATGCCCATGCTCTGCCGGGGGCAGCGCCGAATCGTCCTCGACGGCGTGAAACAGAGACCGCTGCTTGATCTTGCCGGCTTTAGGCGAGGGCGGCAGTTCCTTGCGTTGGCTTACGAAGTCCCCCATAGGCTCAGTACCGACGGCGAATCGCCGCAAAGCAGTGCGGATGGCCTCAAGGCTGTTATCGACGCCGATCCACCGTCGCCCGAGCTGCGAGGCCGCCGCCAACGTCGTGCCGGAGCCGCAATAGCAATCGAGGACCAGATCGCCGGCGTTCGAGGATGCGGCAATGATTCGCTTCAGCAATTCCGGATTTTTCTCCGTTGGATACCCGGTAATTCGGATATTCTGGTTGTGGGCATCGCGGAAATCCAACCAGATATCTTGTACACCGACACCTGGGCTCTCATCGAGATAGACCTTCCGCCTAGGATTGCCGTTTGCCGACCAGAAGATTTCGCCGCGTGCGTCCATTTGGTCGAGCGTTTTCGGGGGAAATTGCCAGTGTTTTCCGGGAGGGGGAGGAACCCCGCGCCACGAGGTCCCTGTGGCGCCGTTACGAACGCCGGGGGCATGCACGGGGACTTTCATGAACCGCCGGCCGGTCTCGGGTTCCACGTATTGGTATTCCTTGTCGCGCCCTTCCGTCCATGCCTCCACGGGACGGTTCCAAACGTAGCTTTCGGATTTCGTATAAAAGAGAACGTAGTCCGAGACGTTCCCGTATGTTTTCCGCGTATAGTTCTTCGGATTGCACTTTTTCCTGGTGATGCAATTCCGGTAGTTCTCCGGTCCGAAGATTTCGTCCAAGACAATCTTCATGTGAAAGATCATCTTTTCATCAAGGTGAAGGTAGATGGAACCATCTCTCGCCATTAGCTCGTGCAGGATGACCAGCCGTTTACGAAGCGACTCGACGAACTCGGCCCCTGAAAGGACGTCCTCGTAAGCGTGATCCAGCTTGCGCGAATGAAACATTGTCTGGGTCGCAAAGGGCGGGTCAATGTAGACGAGCCGCACTTTGCCCAAAACCTCTTTGTCGCGAAGAAGCGAGGCCAGAATCCCCAGATTGTCGCCAAAGTAAAGGCGATTTTCCCGACATTGCTCGGCATGGGGCCATAAGCGTGCAACCTCGGAGGGACTTTGGGCCAGAATCGCGCCACCGGCCGCCTTCCCAGCGTACTCCAAATGCATTGGTGGGGCGCGCTCCGCGGTTATGCCGCGGGACTGCCAACGCGGTTCTCCCCTGCGACGCTTCTTGGGCACTCCGGTTGCCATATCCCTTACCGCTTCTTTCTCTTCGACCTGAGCCAGTTCGGGTTGATTCTGTTGCCGACCATTCGCAATGTTACCACCTTGACGCGACCCGGCCAAGACTCCTCGATATGGGCGTAGTCGTTCCACATCGAGCCCAGAAGGAGTCCCGGTCCATCGTTCAGAAAGATCACCTTGGTCGACAGCCCCTTGGAATCGGCGAATTGTATGACCTCCTGGGCACACTCACGGTATTGCCCGGGCCGGTCGTCTTCTTGGGCGCCGCCCCGATCCGAATCGTACCGGGCGAGCCCGACCGCAAGAACGTTTCCGCCCTCGTAGATCACGAAATCGACGGGCCGATCAGGCTTTGGGTAGTCCGGGAAGACCTCCCGCATGAAAACGTCCCTTCCAGCACGTTCCGGCCCGACGATCTTCAGTCCGGGCAACTGGCCGCGCAAGAGCGAGAACAAGCGCTCCGTCAAGTCGTATCCCTTCTTCCCGCGATCCTTGTATTCCCAAAGGACAGCGCAAAGAGCTTCGTCCGGCATGGGGCGTCCCTCAAAGGCCCGCTGAACCTCGGCAATCGGTCGGAACCGGCTTCCAAAGTGCTCGCATATCTCGGCACTGGCGCACTTCCGCTTCAGCATTTCGACGGGCGTTTCGGGGCTGACGTACTTCCTAAACACTCGCGACAACTGCACCCGCATCCACTGCTCTTTGATACCTGAGATCGCCATGAACAGGTCGGTTGACGAATGCGATGAACGCACCAATTGCCCGAACAGGATGAGAACCGGCTTGTAAAGTTCACACGCCAACGGCAGAACGTCCGGGTAGTATTCCCCGCTCGCCAGGGTTATCCATAGATGGCCTTCCCCTTTATAGTCGGCAAACGATTTTTCCGTCGCCATATTGTCGGTTGCCCCTGTTATCGCGTGTTGGTGTTGAGGCACTTCTCTTGTAGGCGTACCGGTCTCAAGGCCAACGACTTCGCCACCCCCCAGGGCCTCGATGATTCTCTCGTCGAAGGTGGCGGCGATTCGTTGTCCCGGCCGCGGCTGCCATGGCTTTCCGCGGCAACAGCACCATTATACCCGTTGCGGGGGCGGACACCAAGACGGCCACAATACCCGTTGGTTTGTATTGGAGAAACGCCCAAGGGCGCATAGAATAGGGGCAGAAGGTTGGATGGAGGGACCTCGCGGCTGACAGACAAACAGTTGTCGGAACTGAAGCAGATCATCGAGGAACGGCACGATGAAATCGCACGAGCTTGGGAAGAACACTTCCGAGGTTGAAGTGACCAACGTCTCGCGGCTGGGGCTCTGGGTCCTGCTGCGAGACAAGGAGTATTTTCTCCCGTACCAGGACTTCCCCTGGTTCCGCGATGCCCGGCTGAGCGCGATCCTCGAAGTGGAGTTGCTCCACGGGTTCCACTTGCACTGGCCGAAGCTGGACGTCGATCTCGACCTGGCCGCGCTAGAGCGCCCGCAGGAGTTCCCCTTGGTTTCTTCGGGCAAGGCTACTGCTCGACGGCCTTGATGATCCGCTCGTCGAAGCTGGCGGCGATCCGCTGGCCCGGCTGCACCACGAGAAAGCGCTCCGCGTCCCAGGGCCCGTCAACCAACGCCTGCAGCAAACGCATATCGCCGGCAACCTTTTCAAACTGCCAGCCGTGCTCGGCCGCCTGTTGGCGGGTGAGTTGCTCGAAGCGGTCGTCCGGCTCGATGCCCATCTCGATGAAGGTGAGCTTGCCGTAATGGCGGGTCATGTTGGCCAGTTCGTCGCGGAGGAAGCGGGCGTTGTCCTCGCCGTACTTGGCCGCCAGTTCCTCAAACGACTGCGTCATGCCGGCCTTCCGCCCGATCGACTCGGCGGAATACTGCTCCAGGCCCTCGCCGCGCTCGATCCAGCCGGTGGTCTTGAAGTAGACGCCCGGGTTGGCACGGAAGTAGTCGAGGTAACGCTCCTTGCTGCCGAAGAAGAGGGTGATGCAATCATGGCCGCGGGGGACGACCAGGGGGACGTTGTGGGCGGTCAGCCCGACGACGCCGTTGCTGCACAGGGCGTAGCCGAGCACGACGGCGTCGTATTTCGACTCATCCACGGCGGCCAGGGCCTCGGCCAGCCGCGCCGTCATGCCCGACTGCCCGATGTCGTGCAGACCCTTGGGAAGGAATTCCAGGTCGACGTGGTTGGGCGAGCGGGCCACGGCCGCGCACAACTCGCGGAAGAGGATTTCGCAGGCAATGAGCTTGAGTCGCACCGCAGCTACGCCTCCTCTTCGCCGGCGGCCACGAAGCGATAGCCGGCGTCGCGGACGGTGAGAAAGTGGCGGGGCTGGGCCGGATCGGGCTCGAAGAGCTTCCGCAGCCGGCGGATGAACTGGTCCGGGGCCCGCGTGTTCAAATTGCCCGGCATCCCCCACACGTTCTCCAGCAGCTCGCGGCGGGGAATGACGCGCCCCTCGTTCTCGACGAAGTAGCGCAGCAGGCTCAGCTCCAACTGCGTCATCCGCACGGCCTCGTCCTTGACGGTCACGCGGAAGGTCTCGAAGTTGATCTTCGCCTCGGCGAACTCGTAGGAGACGATGCCCTGCGGATTCTGCGCGCGGCCCTCGATGCGGCGGCGATGGAAGCCCAACAGGTTCCGCACCCGGCTGAGAAACTCGTCCAGATCGAACGGCTTGGTCATGTACTGGTTGGCGCCCAGGTCGAAGCCGCGGGCGCGGTCCTCGGCCAGGGTGCGGGCGCTGAGGATCAGCACGGGCATTTCCCGGTCGGCCTCGCGGATCCGCTCGCACACGGCGTAGCCGCTCATCCCCGGCAGCATGAGGTCCAGCACGACCAGGTCCACGCCGCCGGGCGACTCCTCGAGGATTTTCAGCGCCGCCGGGCCGTCGCCCGCGATCGTCACGCGGTAGCCTTCCGCGACCAGGTTGTACTTGATGCCGGTGGCGAGGTGGGCCTCGTCTTCGACGACCAGGATGTGCTCTGCGGCGGGCATGGCTTCATTCCTGCGGGACCAGTGGTTCCGCGGCCGGCGGCGCCGCGGGATTCTCCCTGTCCGCGGCAAGTTCGTCCTCGGCGGCGGGCAAAGCGGCCGTGGCGCCCGGCAATTGCACCTCGAAGACCGCGCCCGACCCTTGCAGGGGATCGCGGACGCGGATGCGGCCGCGAAGTTGCCGCACGAGGTTGCGGGCCAGGTACAATCCCAGGCCGGTGCCGGGCTTCTCGCGCTCCAACTCCAGGCCCAGCCGCTCGAAGCGGCCGAAAATCCGGCGGCGGAGATGGTGGGGGATGCCGCGGCCATTGTCGGCAATGCGGACCAGGACCCGGCGGTCGCCGCTCGTGCGCAGCTTTACTTCGACGTGGGGCTGCTCGGCCGCGTACTTGACCGCGTTGTCGATCAGGTTGCGGAAGATAATGTCCAGGTCCACGTGCCGCGCCCGCACGGCGCAAAGCTCCAGGTCGAACTGGACCGTGTCGATCGGCACGCGATAGCGGAGGCAGACGGTCCGCGCGCAGTCTTGCAGCAGCGGCCCGAGAAAAATGTCTTCCACGTCGGTGTCGGTGCGGCTGGCATCGAGGCGGCCCGCGTCGAGCAACTGGGTGATGAGGCGGTCCAGCCGGTCGAGGTCTTCCAGCATGAATTGATAGAAGCTCGCCTGCTCCTCCTGAGGCACTTGGCGGCGGTGGAGCGTTTGCAGGTAGAGCTTCATGGAGGCGATGGGGGATTTCAATTCGTGGGTGACGCTGTCGATGAAGTTGGATTGCCGCCGGTTGAGATTGATCGCCTTGACCGAGAGGACCAGGTAGATGACCACGCCGGCCAGCAGCATCCCGATGAACGTGGCGCCCAGCGACAGCAGGACCCAAAACAGGGGCGCCCGCGGCCCGCTCCGCAGCGCCCCGAACACGCTGAGCAACACCCAGCCGACGGTCAGCACCACCAGCAGCGCAATCATGACGATGGCCAGCAGGATGGGCAAACGCAAGGAGCGGCGCGTCAACATGGTCGTCGAGGGCTGGACAGCAGTCGAGGAAGACGGACCCCCTGGGGGCAGTTACCGGGCTGCGTGGGTACCCTTGGAGCATAACAAGCCGGCCGGCAGACCGTCAAGTTGCCGCCCGGCGCGCTGCTGCCGCCAACGCCCATTTTTCCACAGGGTGTCCATGCCCCCAGCAAGCAAGGCTTCTCCAGGCGGATCAAATTGCCAAGGTGGTCGGGTAAATGCCCTTGATTTTACCCCTGGGCGGAGGGTTTTTGCCTCCCGACTGCCGCCGCCGACCGTCGCCGCGCAACTGTTACCTATCTATTACACAACCGATACGGAGTTCAGGTTCTTGCCGGGGCGACAAAATCTATAATAGCGCGGAGAAGGTTCACGGCCATTGGCCCGGTTTTCGTCCTTCGGTTGACAGACATCATGGTAGACTAACACCCCAACGCAAGCCATTACCGGCAGGGAGCCCGCCGATCATGAAGAACTTAGACTTAGAGCAATACACCAAAGATCATGCCGCGGCAACGACCGCCCCACAGGCCGTCCACCCCCTGGGCGCACGGGCCAAAGTGCTCCTCACCAGTGTTTTCGGGCCCTACGGCCAGGATGACGAGTACGGCAGCCGGCAGATGAATCCCATGGAGTTGTACCACAACCAGGTGACGCGAACCCAGGGCGCCTTCTCCCTGCGGATGTTTCACCGCAGTTGGGGCATCATGCTGATCCAGGCCAACATCGAGGCCCCCTGCACGTTGCTGGACTTCCCCACGCTGGACCGCTTCGTCGAGGAACTTCGCACTCAGCAGTACGACGTCATCGGCATTACGTCCATCTTGCCGAACCTGGCCAAGGTCGAGAAGATGTGCGAGTTGATCCGGCAGCACCAGCCCGGCGCCATGATCGTCATCGGCGGTCATATCGCCAACATGCCCGGACTGGGCCAGCGCGTCGACGCCGATCACGTGGTCAAGGGGGACGGCGTGGCCTGGTTTCGCCGCTTCCTGGGCGAAGAACCGGACCGCCCCATCCGCCACCCGGCGGTGGTCTCCGGCATTGGCACGCGCAACATGGGCGTCGCGGTGCGGGACCGGCCGGGAGACGTGGCGGCCACGCTCATCCCCTCGGTCGGTTGCCCGTTGGGCTGCAACTTCTGCTCCACCTCCGCCATGTTCGGCGGCAAAGGCAAGTCGGTCAACTTCTACCAGACCGGCGACGAACTCTTCGACGTCATGTGCCAACTGGAGCGCGACATGAAGGTCTCCTCCTTCTTCGTCATGGACGAAAACTTCCTTCTCTATCGAAAGCGAGCCCTCCGCCTCCTGGAGCTGATGCGGCAGCACCACAAGAGTTGGGCGCTCTACGTCTTCAGTTCCGCCAACGTCATCCGCTCCTACAGCATCGAACAGCTCGTCGGCCTGGGCATCTCGTGGGTGTGGATGGGCATCGAGGGCTGCAACAGCCAGTACAGCAAACTCCAAGGCATCGACACCTTCGCCCTGGTCCGCGACTTGCAGTCGCACGGCATCCGCGTGCTGGGCTCGACGATCATCGGACTGGAAAACCACACGCCGGAAAACATCGGCGAGGCCATCGAGCACGCCGCCCGCCACGACACCGACTTCCACCAGTTCATGCTTTACACCCCCATCCCCGGCACGCCGCTGCACGCCGAGCTTTCGGCCCAGGGGCGGATGAAAGACCCGGGGAGCTATCATCCCGGCGACATCCACGGACAACTCATCTTGAACTACCGGCATCCGCACATTCCCGAGGGGCAGGAGGGCGAGATGATGCTCCGCGCCTTCACCCGCGACTTCCAGCGCAACGGTCCCAGCACGATGCGGATCGTGCGCACCACCCTGGCCGGCTGGAAGCGCTATAAGAACCACCCCGACGAGCGCATCCGGCGGCGTTACGCCTTTGAGGCCCGCGAGTTGGCCACTACCTTTTCAGCCGCTCTCGCCGGCGCGGTGCGCTACTATCGCAACAATCCCCAGATGCGTGCCAAGCTCTCGGCCATCCTCGCCGACTTGCACCGCGAGTTCGGCTGGAAGTCGCGGCTCTTCTCCGCCGTCGGCGGCTGGTACGTCTTGTGGAAGATCCGCCGGGAAGAGAAGCGGCTGGCATCCGGCTGGACCTACGAGCCGCCCACCTACTACGAAAAAAACGAGGCCTGCGCCGAACTGGCTGCCGCGTCCCGCTGCCGCTGCGTCACTCCGCGCCCGTTGGGACATCCGGTGACGCCCCCCGCGCCGACCCGCCGCGAGATCGCGACGATGGCGCTTCCCTGAGCGCGACCCTTGGCCTGCGCCCGTGGCCGCCCCTGCCCCGGTGGATGATGCTCAACGACGGGCAACGGAAGGCTACGGCTGCTGGCCGTTCCCGGTATAGTTATTGCCCTGGGGGAGGTTATACTGCGGGATCGCCGAGTTCGGTGAGTTCTGCAACTGCGGGGGCGCCGTCAGCGGAGCGAGTTGGTTCTGCAGGTCGCCCAGCCCGGTGTTGAGCTGCTGGTTCTGCTGGTTCTGGTCCAGTTGCGGCCTGACCAGCGAGTTGTACGGGCTGATGGTTCCTCCCGCGGTTCCGGTGTTGAAAATATTCATGTAGGGACTGACGGCCGGCTTGGCGCGAAAATCGGAAAATGCCTTGCCCGAGGGCGCCCCTGCATTGGAACCGAATGAGCCGATTTGCGCAGGCACATTGGACGCGTAGCGCGGCGTCTCCATCGACGTATACGACCTCATCATGGGAGACGCCTGCCCCGTGTTGCCGAACCCGCCGGACGACCTGCCAAATGCGCTGGGCCCGCCAAAACCGGGGCGCGGGCCGCCGCCGCCGTACGACCCGCCCGCCATGGTCGGCGGCATGGGCATCGCTCCGCCCGCCCCAAAGTCCGTCGGCGCCGAGGGAAAGTACATCATTCTCCGCGCCGACGCGTCCGTCGGCGACATGGGCATCATTCCCCGCATCGTCGAGCCGCCGAAGGCGGACGGCCGCCGCGGCGCTGGCGCATATCCAGGCATCGGCTGCCTGTTAACGCCCCCTGTCGAGGGCTGCGACATCTGAGGCTCGCGCGTCGGAAGGCTCAGGGCGTCTCTCACATGACTGCCCGGATCCGATGGCTCGGTCGCATTATACACGCCGGCGCGAGGAATCGACGACGGATCCGTCGGATCATCGCTACTGGGAAGAGCCCAACCGCCCACCAGCAAGACCCAGACCCCTATGGCTACATTCATGGTCATCCTCCTTCACCGGCCGGCAAAACGCCGCGCCGCTTGTTTTCTTGCCCGAAAAACGCCTCGATGGTCCTAGCCCACTCCATTCACCATTGTATAAACCCTCCCGCTGGAAAGCAACACCCCTCTTGGTCGCGCGGCATAATCATTCCGGGGGCCATCCATCACGCTAGAAAGTTGGATTGGTTTGGGGGTGGTTGTAGTCGCGGCCCATCGTCTGGAGGCTGCGGGCGGTGGAACTGCCCAGACTCGTGAAGCCCAGCACCCGCTCGAACGGAGCGATCATCTTGTTCACCACGTTGTTGAGGGTCACCATCT
>JBKQVT010000032.1:0-30768 GCA_052139835.1 Thermoguttaceae bacterium | reverse complement strand
ATCAGATATGCCGGCGCATAGCAAGAGGTTCTCGAATGCGAATTTGCCTGCGGCCAGCGAACAGGCGATAACCAGGGACCAGTTCGGCACTTACTGCTTCAACACCCAGCTACTTGCGGAATCGCTGCCGCCCGCCTCTTTCCTCGTCACGGCATGCCAGATCGAAGGCCCTTTGCCCCCGCTCGCCAGGTCCGCCGGCCAAGCACGCTACCCAGGCCCCTCGTCGCGCCGCCGCGGCGCCCGTTCAGGGTATCCCGTCCTGTCGCTGGCCATGGTGGATCGCCGATGATCTTCTGCTGGTGGGCCCACCGTCCAGCACCGTGGGGTCCGCCGCGGCGAACAAGGCCCCGGGTGGCCTGCACCTTGCTAGCCCAGCTCGTGGCCGCCAGCCCTCCGTAGCGCGGGTCATGCCCTCGACGGCGTCGGCCAATCCGCCCCTACGTGCTGTCGGCGCGGCAGCCGGCCCCGGGATCCCGTTCTGTGGCCGCGGCCGATCGCCGATGATCATCTGCCGGCGGTCCCACTGGCCATCGCTGTGGAGTCTGCGGCAGTGAACAAGGCGCGGGCGGTCTGCACCAAGCTCGACGCAACGACGCTAGCCCAGCTCCACGACCACCGGCCCTCCGCAGTGATGGCCGACGTCGTCGAGGCGGTCGCGGAGCCACCCACGGTCGACGTCGAGGAGCTGGCGGAGGGTGTCGAGGTTGCGGTCGAGGCCGTCGCAGTGTTGGAGGGCGCTGCGCAAGCAGTCGCGGAAGTCGCTGGACATGAGAACGTACTCCTTGGTCATGAGGTCGCAGGTAACTGGTAGTCGCGAGGTGGAAGTCGCGGCTCGGGGACAGGAGTAGAAGCAGTTGTATGTACCTTCTTGTAATGGAAAGCCGAACGAGCGCAGCCGTTCGGCAAGTTCTCTTAGCTGTCCTGGGAAGTCTTATGTATAGGTCTTATGTAAATGTCGATGGGAAACCGCCCAGGTACTGATGGGAAACCGCCCATACTCCCATTGGAGGTAGAATTCGCCTCACGCCGCGTCCTCATCCTCTGCGTTCCCCTGGTCCTGTTTGTCCAGGAACCTGTCTTCGGCGAGCCGATTTGCTCTTGCTGCCGCCTCAAGAGACGCCTTTTCGATCGTGGCGATCCTGGGGCTGAGGTGGATGACGTCCCGACCCTTGTATCCCCACACCTGTTTCATGAAGAACTTCTTTTTGACTAGGTAGTCGATGTACGCGGAGACGTCACTGCTGTCGCCGCCGATTTCCATCGCCCACTTCCGCAGACTCTTGAAGACCCAGCGGCAGCCCTCGCGAACCAGGCGTGCCCGAGGCTTACCGTGTTTGCCCAGCGACAGCCACCACAGGGCTTGGGACATCAGCATCGCTGGACCGTCTTCTGATCGACCGCATCCTCGCCACTCATGTAGAGGGGTTGTATTTCGGGGCGATGGAGACCATGGACCCAACCGCCGAGAACATGCGGATAGCCCGCTACCGCATCGATCGCCGCGACCAGGCCCACCGGCAGTTTTTGTCGGCTGTTAAGATGCTTGCCACGGTCCGCAACCTGATCGCACGGACGCAGACGATCCAGATCGAACTGCTCAATCCGCCGATGGTCCATTCGCCGGCAGCACCCAGCCTGCCCAAGGCCAATGGTAAGCAGCCCCAAACACGCGACCGCCGTGCAAACGGTACGAGGGACCGCTTCAGCGCCGAGGCAACGAACCCAGTCGTGGGCGGACGGATCAATGGCCACAGCCGCCTAGCGAACGTTCTGGTGCCCGCAGGGGCTGCCAGCGACGGGCAGGCCAGATAATTGGCGCGGCTGGTGAAGGATGAAAACACGCTCTACTTCGCCACAGGTCTCTCAATCCTATTTCGCAGGGCTTGCTTCTTGCGGGATCGGACAGCCCATGGCGCGGTAAAGCCGGAACTGCCACTCATCGTAATCGCCGACCGCCCGCAGGTACTCTCGGCAGCTTTGGTCGAGCGCTTGCAGCGACTGGAGCACTTCCAACGGCAGCCCTTGGCCGCCTCGGATGCGTTCCAGATTCCGCCGGTATGACTCGCTCGCCACGCGGATTCCAGACTGTGCCACGGCAATCTGGCCGCGAAGGGAGTCGGATTGGGCGTGCGCCTCGACAATCTCCCGAGCCACCCGGTCCATAAGCTGAATCTGAAGTTGCCTGGACTGCTCCAAGCGTGAGCGGGCGGCCTTCTCAGCGGCGGCGTCTGCCAAGCCAAAGTTGTGGAGTTCCCAATACACGGCAGCGTCGAAATCAAATCGGCCGCGATAATCGCCGATGACGGAGTCCGGTCCGCCGCCATATCCGCTCTGGCTCACATCCAGGAGCAGACTAGGCAGCAGCGGCGCGCACTGCTCGCGATGCAAGCGATTGACGGCCGCTTCCACTAGATGGCCGCTCTGGGCCAACTCCGGTCGGCTCGACAACCCGCCGGCAACCAGTTGAGCCACTCTCGCATCGGGCGAAACCAACTCGATGGGCACAATCGTCGGCTCCTGCGGCGTCAGGACGCAAGTCGGCTCCAGATGCAGCAATTCCACCAAGCGGGCCGAGGTGACTTTGGTTTGCGCGGCGGCCTGCGACAAAGCGTTCTTCCGCAGGGCAACCTCCGTTTGCGCGCGATCGGCGTCGGCCTGATTGCCTTGGCCGCTGCGGGCGAAGGCAGCCGTTAGTTCAGCAAGTCGTTCCGTGTGGTTGAGCGTCTCTTGCGCAATCGCCTGCTGCTGGAACGCCCGCAAGAGATCGAGATACGCCACCGCTGTGAAAAGAAGCAGGTCGTTGGTGGTGGCCGCGACCGCGTGCCGCCGAGCTGCCGCCTCCTGGTCCGTAATGCGAGGCTGGAAAACGGCGTCCGCAAAGGCGAACTTGGCCGATACGCCAGGAATTGCCGGCGCGCCGCCGCCCACCGCATACATTCCCAAGCCGGCTTCCAACGCCGAACGGTTGGCCACGGTGATCGTGCCATCGCTGTTCTGCAATGGCCCGTCATGGTTGATGTAGCCGACGCCGGCGCGAATGGTCGGCAGCCACAACACCCGTGCTCCCTGCAACTGGGCAAAGGCTTCTTTGACTTGTTCATTTGCAAAGGCGATCTGCGGGTTCTGGCCGGAGGCCAGCGCCAGGGCCCTGGGGAAAGTGATGACTTCCTCGTGCTCCGCCCGTGCGATGCGATCTTGCGACGGGGGAATGTCCGAAGGCATTGGGGCGATGAGAACTTCTCGGCCATTCCCCTGCGCGTCCTGAGCGCGCGCGAATCGATTGTCCATGCCAGCGCATACAACGGCTAGCAGTGCAAGCCGCGCGACCAATCGTGCGCGCCAGCCGATGGTCGGCGTCGCCGCTTTTTTCTCTGTCATGTGCCGCCGCCTGGCGAGGAAGAACGCTGGGAACCGCCGAATGCTGCGCGCATCCCACCACGGAGAGACAATGGCGTCCCTCATGGGTCTTCGTCAAGGGGCTTCTTTCCACATCAGGAAAAATCCGCAGAACCGCTATAACCGGATCGCCTCTGCGGCTCCTGTCCAGGTCCGAAGTGCCATAACGAGCAGAAGTTGTGTCAACGAACCGCCAATCCAACCGCAGGCGACAAGCCGTTAGCGACCGTCCGGCTGCACCACTGCAACGGGCTGCCCTTCCTGGAGCGAGCCTGCCTGCGATTGGACAACCAGTTCATCCCCCTTCAGACCGGAGACAACCTCCACATCGGTTCCGACCTGGAGCCCGAGGGTAATCGGGGTTCGTGCCGCCTGTCCGCCCCTGGCCAGCCAGCAGAAGGCTTGCTTGCCCTCGCGAACAATGGCCGAGAGGGGGACAACGTAGACATTGGGACGCTCTTGGAGAAGAATGTGGGCGGTGGCGTACATCCCCGGCCGCAGCAGGCCGTTCGGATTAGGAAGGTCCAATTCCGTGTGCAAGGTCCGATTTGCGCCCAGGACCCAACTCGTCCGCGTCACCTTCCCTTCCACGATCCGGTCGGGAAGGGCCTGCACGCTGACGTACCCCGTCTGCCCCGCCTCAACCCACGGAGAGTCCATTTCCGGGACATCCACGAAGATGCGGACAATATCGGTTCGGGCGACGGCCAAGAGCGGATTGGCGGTCATGGTGCTGGCCGGTTGGACGAAATCCCCGCGATTCACGTTCCGTTCCGTCACGACTCCGGCATACGGGGCGCGGATTTGCGTGTACTGGAGAAGGGTCTTTACGCGAGAGAGGTCGGCTTCCGCATTGGCGTGGCGAGCGCGGGACACGGCTTCGTTGGCGTTTGCCTTCGCCAAATCAGCTTGGCTTTGAACGAACGCCGCCTTGGCCGCTTCCACTTTGGCCAGGACCTCTCCGCGTGTCGCCTCTGCGGCCTTGAGGGCGTCGCGAGTTTCGTCTTCGAGTTTGCGGTCGAGCGCGCCGTCCGCCGCCAGTTGCTTGATCCGCTTGTACTGGGATTGCCAGCGCGTGACATCCGCCTCGGCGCGAATGTTACCAGCCTCCATCAGGCTGATGTTGGCTTGGGCAGTTGCCACAGCGGCCACGGCAGCACGGACCGCGGCCGTGGCTAGCTCGATCTCCGCCTGGGCTTGTGCTTTCGCCGCCTCCTTCTGGCGAAGTTCGTCTTTCAACTCCGGAAGGAACAACTCCACGAGGAGCTGATTGGCCTCCACGCGGTCGCCGATGTCCACGTAGAGCTTCTCGACGTAGGCGGGCAGCTTGGCGAACAACGGCGTCTGCTCGAATGCCTCGATCTGACCCGGCTGCACGCTCTCCCGGCGGAGCGTTTTTCGCACGGGCCGGGCGACGACGACGCGCGCCATCGTAGAAGTCGCAGACGGCAAGGCTCGAACTTGTTGCGCCGTCGAAGAGGGAGAATTGCAGCCGACGATGGAAACCAGCACGGCGGCAGCCACGGCCAAACTCAGGGCATATACAACGCGATTCATCTCAGGGGGCTCCTGGGGCAGCGGAAGGCATGTAGTAGGGACTTTCAGGGTTGTCGGGATCGAGGGATGCCGACTCGGTCGTTGCACGCGACTGCATTAAAGCAAACACCGAGGGGAGCACAAACAGGGTGGCAGCCGTGGCAGCCGCAAGACCGCCGATGACGGCTCGGCCCAAGGGAGCGTTCTGCTGTCCGGATTCACCCAATGCCAACGCCATCGGCAGCATACCTGCCGTCATGGCACAAGTTGTCATTAAAATGGGACGCAGCCGACTTGCCGCGCCCTCGATAGCCGAGTCCAACGCGGCCTCGCCGCGCCGGCGTCGGCTTTCGGCGAACGTGACCAGCAGGATGGCGTTGGCCATCGCCACGCCCACGGCCATGATCGCGCCAATTAAGGACTGGATGTTCAACGTGGTTCGGGTCAGGAAAAGCATCACCACCACGCCGGCGATGACCGCGGGGGCCGTGGAAACAGTGACGAGCGACAACCGCAACGACTGAAAATTGGCGGACAACAAAAGAAAGATGACGAGGATGGCCATCGCCAACCCGAGTCCCAGGCCGCCGAGCATGTCGCGCATCGGCGGAATCTGCCCGCGAACCTCAACCTTGACGCCGCGCGGGGGCTCTCCCGCCCGCCGCAATGCCTCGGTCACCTGCCGTGAGATGGAGCCAAGGTCGGTGCCGGCGATGTTCGCCGTCATGCTCACCTGACGCCTCATGTTGTAGCGGTCGATTTCGCCGGGCATCGTTCCGGTGGAAACTGTAGCCACGTCTCGAACCAAGACCCGGCCCGCGGCATTCTGCTTCACCGGAACCATCTTCAAGTCGTCAATCGAGCCCACTGGTTTAATTCCCCGTGGCGAACGCACGACCGGGCGCGGCACTTCCACCTGCACTTGATACCCGATTCCCGTTTTCGGGTCACCCCAATAATTCGGCACTGTGAAGCGACTGGACGACGTGGCCTCGGCCAGGGACTTTGCGACATCGTTTGGCGTAACGTACACCGTCGCCGCTTTCTTCCGGTCTACGTCAACTTGGATCATCGGATAATCAAGCGACTGAACGATTTGGAGGTCGCGCACCCCAGGCAGTTTGCCCAACTCCTCCATCAGTTTAGTCGCGTAGACGCGGGTTTCCGCAAAATCTGGCCCATTGACAGCCACCTCCACGGGAGTAGGTGAGCCGAAGCTCATGACGTCGTTAATTATGTCGGCCGGTTCAAAGGAGAACTGGACGCCGGGAATTGCCTCGGCCAGTCTTCCACGAAGCGTCTCTTTGAATTGCTCGACCTGGATGCCACTGTCCTTCTTCAATGCGATCAACATCACGGCGTCCTCCGGCCCCCGCATCCATTGATACACGGCATTGATTGGGTAACTGGAGCCGATAGTGCCGAGATAGCCCAGGCTCGTTTGCACGTTGTCTCCGCCCGCAGCATTTTTAACAACTTTAAGTGCCTTCAGAACTATTTGTTCGGTCCGGTCGATGTCCGTTCCGTCCGGAGCGCGGATGCGAAGGCGTAATTGCCCGGTGTCGATGGTCGGGAAAATCTCCGTCCCCAGCCGCGAACCCAGTCCCCAGATGACCGTACCACATACAACAAGGTACGCGGTCAAAAGGCCCCACCGGAAGCGGACAATCCGCGTCAAAAGCCATTCGTAGCCGCGACGGAATCGCTCAAAGGAAAATGCCCGAAGCCAACCGACGAACAAGAGACGACGGCGAGTTGGGGAGCCGGCAGGGGGAGAAGCGGCGTGCGAATCGTCAAGATGGACGTGACGCAAGAGCCAAACGGAGAGCACGGGCACGAATGTACTCGACAGAAGGTACGAGGCGACCATCGAAAATCCGACCGCCAGCGACAAGGGCACGAACATCGAGCGAACCGCGCCCTGCATGAAGAACGAGGAAATGAACACCGCCAGGATACAGACCATCGCCAAGAGCCGCGGGATGGCAGTTTGGGCGTTTCCCAGACGCACTGCTCTGGCAATCGAGAGGGCGTGGCCCATCTGGGTGTGGATGTTTTCGATCTCCACCGTCGCTTCATCCACGAGAATGCCAATGGCCAGCGCCAACCCGCCCAGGGTCATCACGTTGATCGTCTGGCCGGTAAGCCAGAGCGCGACCACCGCCGCCATCAGCGCCAAGGGGATATTCAACAAGACGACGATCGCGCTCCGCCAATCGTGCAGAAATAATAGAATCATCAAACCGACCAGCATGGCCCCCAACGCCCCTTCGCTCACCACGCCCCAAATGGCCCGGGTCACGTAGGGCGACTGATCGAACTCGTAACGAACGTGGATGTCGGGCGGGAGGACTGCCTGCATGTCGGGCAACGCCGCCTTCACTGCGTTGACCACGCTCATGGTCGAGGCGTCGGCGCGCTTGGTCACGAGGATGTAGACAGCGCGACGACCGTTGGCCAATGCATACCCCGTGGGAGCATCCGAACTATCCTGGACGTATCCCACGTCCTGAATGTACACGGGCGCTTTGGGACCGCTTCGCAGGGCAATGGTCTCCAAGTCGCGAACATCGCGCACCACCGAGTTCACCGGCACAAAAGGATATTTGCCGTCCAATGGAAGGTTGCCGGACGGGCTAATCACGTTGTTTTCGGACAAGGCGCTGACGACATCATCCGGAGTCATATCGTAGGCCCGCAGCCGTTGCGGATCGACGGTGATGACCACGGTGCGCTGATTGCCGCCAAAAGGAGGCGGCGCGGACACGCCTGGCAGGCTGGCAAACATCGGCCGCACACGGAACAAGGCCAAATCCTGGATTTCGCCAATACTGCGGGTCTCGCTGGACAGCACCAGGTAGCCAACCGGCACACTGCCTGTGTCAAATCGCATGATGAATGGAGGCACCGTGCCGGGCGGCATGAACGCCCGAGCACGATTGACGTAGCCGACGGTCTCAGCCATAGCCTGGGCCATGTTCGTGCCCGGATGGAAGTACAGTTTCATCAGCGACATGCCCTGGACGTTCTTGGACTCGACGTGATGGATGCCGTTGATGTAAAGAAAGTGGTACTCGTAGTAGTTTGCCAGGTATCCCTCCATCTGCGCGGGGTCCATGCCGCCGTAGGGCTGGCAAACGTACATGACCGGTAAGTTCAGACTGGGGAAGATGTCGATGGGCATCTGGCGAATCGCCAGGACGCAGCCCAGCGTAACACCGACGAGAGCGACGATCACGGTGATGGGACGATTCAATGCGAATCGGATCAACCACATGAAAACTGTCCCTCGCTGATAACGAGGTTAAATGGTCGCAAGCGAGTAAAACTCATCGATGCCAATCGCCGGAATCACAGCCAAGAGGAACTCACGGCGCGTGTTGATAGCCATTGGAGCGCGCCTTTGCCAATGTAGTTGAACCGGACCAGGATTCTCCCGCTGACCTGGGACATTTTCACGCCAGTCCGTTCCAGCCCTTGCCGACAATGCATCCTAGCGCTACAATGTTGAAAGTCAATATCGGGATGCTATAAAATGGCTGAAGATCTTCTGCGGCACTTTTTTGGGGGCTTCGTGCGGATGCACGTCCTCTACCACGCCGCCAAGGAACCCGTGTGGGGGGCGGCAATCATGGCCGAACTAGAGCGGCACGGCTATCGACTCACGTCCGGCACGCTCTATCCGATCCTGCATCACCTGGAGGCGGCCGGTTATTTGACTGCCAAGACCACAGTGGTTTCCGGCAAGCGAAGGAAGAACTACCGGATCACCAAATCTGGACGGAAACTCTTGAACGACGCACGCGAAAAACTACGCGAGTTGGTGTCGGAAGTCCTGGAGGATTAGGACCGAATGCATTTTCTTTCAGAAGACAAGCAATGACCGAACGCGAGGTCACCAAAGCCCCCGAGGTCTGGACTCTGCAAGACCTGCTGAACAGTTCGGTTGTTGCAGGCATCCTGGCCTCGATAATTGCAATCGTCCAAGGCTACCACCAGTCGTTCGAAAAGCACGCTTCGCTGCGGGTGTCCATTGAATTGTGGAGGCTGTTCACATCTTGACCGTGGACATGCACTTGGTCGTCGTGGTCCTGGTAACCCATGGACTGGAAATGGAAACCCATCGTGCAGGAATGCATAGGGTGCGGGATTCGTGCAGACGCTGGTGGCCCGGTCGGCGCCGACGCCGAGTTGGAGGACGCAACTCGCCGGACGCTAACCTTGCCATTCAGTCTTCGGGAGTCGCACTGCTGTCGCATCAAGTCATCCGTATTCTCGGACATCCTGAAAATCGACCCCTTTCTCGGAGTTCGGGCTGCGATAGAGGATGGCGATTCTTTGACGTTTACGCCGGTGGGCGCCTTGCGAGGGCCCAGTATATGGGATTGGCTCAAATCCCGTGGTTGCTGGCTAAGGGGACGACGGGCCTGTATTTCGGGTAGCCGTCGCCGAACTCCGCCGACCAGCGCAGGCGTTGGCTACCAGATCGGCGGCCAACTCTCCGCTGGCTTCGCACAGCCGAACGCCCGACAAAACTCGGGAAAATTGGCGACCGACCCCAGCACGCGCCAGCGGACGGGGCTATGCACGTCGCTGGTGACGTGCAAACGCACCACCTCGGGACGCTCGTTGGTCCGCCAACTCTGGGCGAAGGCGATGAAGAATCGCTGCTCCGGCGTGAAACCGTCGGCAGGCGCCTGTTCCTTGCCCTTGGTTGCGAGCTTGTAGGCCACGTAGCACACGCGTAGCCCGCCCACGTCGGCGATATTCTCGCCGAGTGTCTGATGGCCGTTGATGTGGAGCCCGGGCAGGACCTCGAAGGCGTCGTACTGTCGTGCCACGCGCTCGGCCCGCGATTGAAAGCCCTTGGCGTCATCGTCGGTCCACCAGTTCTTCAAGTTGCCTTGCGCGTCGTACAGCCGGCCCTGATCGTCGAAGCCGTGCGTAAGCTCGTGTCCCATCGTCGAGCCGATGGCGCCGTAGTTGGTCGCGTCGTCCGCCTTCTCGTCGAAGAAGGGTGGTTGCAAGATGCCGGCGGGAAAACACATTTCGTTCAGCGTCGGCTCGTAATAGGCGTTGTTGGTCTGGGGTGTCATCTCCCACTCGTTGCGGTCCACGGGTTTGCCGAGCTTGGCCAGGCTGCGCCGGAACTCAAAGACGTTGGCCGCCAGCACGTTCTGCACGTAAGGCCGCCGCGCCAGGTCGAGTTTGCCGTAGTCGCGCCACGTGTCCGGATAGCCCACCTTGCTCCGCATGGTGTCGAGCTTCTTGTAAGCCTGGGCCTTGGTTGCCTGGCTCATCCACTGGGCGACGCGGATCCGCTGCCGCATGGCGTCCTTGCAAAAGTTGACCATGGTCAAAGCGCGGGCCTTGGCGGCCGGACTGAATGCCTTTTGGACGTAAAGTTGGCCCAAATCCTCTCCGATGGCGGCGTCCTCCGCGGCGAGCACGCGCTTCCAGCGAGGCCGCAGCTCCGTGGCGCCGGAGAGCTTCTTCCCGTAGAAAGCGAAACGTTCCTCCACCAACGGCTTGCTCAGATAGGCGGCCGTCTCGGACACGAGGTGCCAGCGCAGGTAGCTCTTCCAGACCGCCAGCGGCTCGGAGCCCAGCAGGACGCCGAGGGCGGTGAAAAACTCCGGCTGGCGAACCAGCACCGTGGCTTCGCTGCGCGGAAACGCGATCGTGGCGAAATAGCCGTCCCAATCGAGGCCGGGAGCCAGCTTGGGCAGCAGGGTCCGCGGAAACTTGTTGTAGTTCTTCTCGGGGTCGCGCAGTTCCACCAGCGTGCGAGAGGCCTTCGCCAACTTGGTCTCAAAGGCCATGATCGATGCAGCGGCGGACCGGGCCTGCGGGGCGCTGTCTCCGGCCAGTTCGAGCGTGCGGGCGATGTGCGCCACGTAGGCGGCGCGGATGTCCTCGGCGTTCTTCCCCGCGCGAAAATAGTAGTCGCGCTCCGGCAGCCCAAGGCCGCCTTGACTAAAACTCGCGATCATGGCCGTGGTATCCTTGTCGTCGATCTCCACGTCGAAGTGGAATCCGACGTTCAGACCCTGGCGCTGCAACCGGGCGATCGTCGCCACCAGTTCCTTCACGCCGGCGATCGCCTCGATGCGGCCCAACCACGGCGCCAGCGGCCGCAATCCTTCGCGGTCGATTCCGGCCTCATCCATGCCGGACGCGTAGAAGTCGCCGACGCGCTGGACCACGCTGCCCTTGGGTCCGCCGACCCGCGCCGAATTATCGAGGATTTCCTTGAGGATGGCAAAGTTGCGCTCGTCGAGTTCCTGGTTCACGCCATAGGCGGCATATTCGCCGGGGATCGGCACCTTCTCGAAGGCGCCGTTGGCATAGGCGTAGAAGTCTTTGCAGGGCGAGACGCTGAGATCCATGTACGACCGGTCCACGCCGATGATCGGCCTGCCGGCCGCGGTCTTCGCTCTTACGGCCTTCTGGTCCGCCGGGGCCGCTCCGACAGCGAGGACCAAGATCGCCACCGCCGCCGCATCGAGCCACGAAGTCCTCGACATACCACGCTCCTTGTGAACCGAGTTTTCTCTCCTGCACCAAGCCCGAAATCAACCCAGGCTCGCACTCGCGGACGCTTTTACGCCCAAACACTCATTGTCGTTCGCCTCGAAGCCGCATGCCATACCCCTGCTGCGGTGCATGCCATCGCCCGCAAGAGGTCATGCAGGGAAAAAAACTTGCGGCGGGGCCGGCCATGCCCTATGGTTATGGGTGGGCCGCGCTGCACGGGAAGAGGATGACGCCCATCATGACTTCAAGAGTAATTCGCCGACTCGTGAATATCCTTCTCTTCGCCGCTCTGCTGACCATTTGGGCCGGGCCGACGGCTCGGGCCACCGACTATATCTGGATCGAAGGCGAATCGCCGAGATCGCAGACCATGACACGCCACCCCTGGTGGTATGACAAGGTGAAGAAGGACCAGCTTTCGGGCGGCGACTTCATCAGCAACTGGAGCGACAAGCGGCCCGGCGAAGCGACCTACGCATTTCGAGCAAGCTCCGGGGGCAAGTATGTCTTCTGGGTCCGCGCCAACCCGGTGGCGACGAAGCTTTCCTACCAACTCGACGGCGGCCGGTGGCAACTCATCGACATGAAGTCCCCCCAGGAGAACACCAACATCGCCGACGACGGCAAGATCGACCTGCGGTTTATCGCATGGATCAAGGTGGGCACCGTCCATCTCACCAAGGGCGCCCATAGCATCAAGTTTAAGATGCACAGCGACAATAACAATCACGGGATGCTCGACTGCTTCGTGTTTGCCAACGGCCCCTTTACGCCCGAGGGAAAGCGGAAGCCTGGCGAGAAATCCGCCGCCAGCGAAGTCGCCGCCGAGGGCCGCTGGGCGTTCCAGCCGCCGCGCGACGAGTTCAGTCCCAGGGCGCTGTTGGACCTGCGCAGCCTCAACGAGAAGTTCGCCGGCCAACACGGTTTCGTCACCCGGTCCAAAGACGGCAACGACTTCGCCTTTGCCGACGGCACACCCGCGCGCTTCTGGGCGGTCAATGACGGGGCCTTCGACAAGGACCTCCCGCGCCATGCCCGCTTCCTCGCCAAGCGCGGCATCAACATGGTGCGCTTTCACAGCAACATCACGCCTACCGGCGGCGACCTGATGGGCATCGACCGGGCCGACCGCGACCACCTCTGGAAGGGCCTGGCGGCGATGAAGAAGGAGGGCATTTACGTCACCTACTCGCCCTACTGGGCCGGACCAGCTCGCGTCAAGCCGTCGATGGGCGTCCTCGACACCGGGGGCGGGGGCAACTGGGGCCTGCTGTTCTTCGACAAGAAACTACAGGCGGCCTACAAACACTGGATGAAACAGGTGCTCACCGAGAAGAACCCCTACACCGGCATCCCCCTTGCCCGAGACCCGGCCCTGGCGATTATTCAGATCCAGAATGAAGACTCGCTCCTGTTCTGGACGAGCCAGGGCATCAAGGGCTCTGCGAAGAAGGAACTCCGCCGGCAATTCGGCGAGTTCCTCACAAAGAAATACGGATCGCTGGAGAAGGCCAAACAGGCGTGGCGTGACGCGGCGCCCTCCGCAGACCAGGACAGCCCCGACAACTTCGCCCAGGGCGAAGCCGCCCTGTACATCATCTGGGAATTGACGCAGCACCGCGGCCACGAAGGCCAGCAGCAGCGGTGTGCCGACCAGATGCAGTTCTTCACCGAGACGATGCACGCCTTCAACAAGATGATCGGCGATTACCTCAAGAAGGAACTCGGCTGCAAGCAACTGATCAATGCCGGCAACTGGCGGACCGCCGACAACGTGACGATGCTCGACGCCGAGCGGTGGTCCTACACGGCCAACGAGGTGATGGCCGTCAACCGCTACTATGGCGGCGTCCACGAAGGGCAAAACAACGGTTGGGCCATCATGAGCGGCGACCGCTTTACCGACCAGAGCGCCCTGCTCCACCCGCGCGAGATGCCGCTCGCGCTCAAGCAGGTGGACGGCTTTCCCATGATGATCACCGAAAGCTCCTGGGTGCCGCCCCAGGGCTACCAGTCGGAAGGGCCGTTTCTCGTCGCGGCGTATCAATCGCTCACCGGCATCGATGCCTTCTACTGGTTTGCGACGGCCGAGGAAGACTGGCGACAGCCCGGCTCCGCCAACGGTTTTCTCCCCTCCGAGGGCAAGTGGGTGTGCGCCACGCCTATGCTCATGGGCCAGTGGCCCGCGGCGGCACTGATGTACCGCCTGGGCTACATCAAGCAAGGAGAACCGGTGGTCTACGAGCAGCGGCCGTTGGAAGACCTCTGGCGGCGGCGGATGCCGATCATCGCGGAAGACGCAGGTTACGATCCCAACCGCGACAAGGCCGGCATGTCCAAGGAGTCCAACGTCAAGGACGGCGTCAATCCGCTGGCATACCTCGTCGGCCCGGTCCTGGTGAAATACGGCGGCGACCCTGCAAAGAGCCGTGCGATCGACCTTAGCCCGTACATTCGGGAAGACAAGAAGGTGATTCGGTCGATCACCGGCCAGTTGCACCTGGACTACGGCCGGGGGCTGTGTGTGCTCAACGCCCCCAAGGCACAGGGCGTGACCGGGTTTCTCAAAAAAGCCGGAACCGTCAAATGCGCCGACGTCGAAATCCAGTCTGGCAACGACTACGCCACCGTGCTGGTCGTCGCCATGGACGACAAGCCACTGAGAAGCTCCGGCAAGATTCTGGTGCAGGTGGGCACCACGGAGCGACCGCTGGGCTGGAAGACCAGGCCGGCCCAAGTCCAGGGCCGCGCGGGTGAAGAAGTGATGAGCTTCGGCCACGCGCCCTGGATGATCGTCAATGGCGACGTAACACTCGCCCTGAAAAATACGGAAATCACCAAGGCCCGTGTTCTGGACGCCAACGGCATGTCGGTCCAAGAGGTTCCGTTGACCACGTCGGCCGGGTTGAAGACGCTGAAGTTCCCCGCCAACGCACTGTATGCGGTGCTACAGTGAGGTCGTAAAGGCTCTTGTGAGCAACCTCGGGAGTCTTCCGACTGCCCGTTTCGTCGGCCACGGCCCTGGAGGACAACTACGAGTCCTTCATGGTCTTCAACTCCTGGGAGACCGCCCCCTACCTGGCCAACATCCGCCATAAGTTCGACCGGCTATGGGACAAGAAGGAGAAGAACTGGATCGCCATGCCGATCCCCGAGGCCGTGAAGTTGGAGTTGCTGACGTACCGGCCAGCATGGGCGCCCACAGTCGAGTACCCCTGGGGAGCCGGAGGAAGAAGACCAGGACACCGTGATCCCGCCCGATGGCCACGGCGCCGACCAACGGGAGCGGATCATCTTTCAGTTCCTTCGGGACGTGCCCTTGCTGCTGAACGCCGACCGCCTGGGCATAGACACCTGCACGGTGAAGCCCTGGCCGCACCAGAACCGGGTGCCTTTTGCCGCGTGGCCGAGGGGCGTGTCGGGGCCGTGGCCTGGGACCAGATTCGCACGTTGCCCCGATCCCGCAACGCCGAGACCGTCATCCGCCAACTTGACGGTCAGGCTCTGGGCGTGCTTCGGCAGCTCGCCGGTCGGCACACGCCGCTTCACCGCCACGTCTTCCGTGACACCCGCCCAGTGCTACGCAAGTACCGTGAACTGGGCCTGCTCAAGGAGAACATCCCGAGAGCAAACCTCGGCCCGAGTGGATCAAGATGACGGACGAGGAGTGGAATCTGTATGTGCGGCTCCGCAGATTCCCCTGCTTGGCGAGCCGTGGCGGGGACGGGGGGGGTAGCCAGAATACCCCCCCCAACCTACCCCACCGCCCCCGGCCATGCCATTCTTGACGTCGTGACTTCTTCTTCGCGCTGACCAGTCGAGCACATGCGCGGAAGCATCGCACGGGAGGTCATGGTACAACATTTGCTCTCCTTAAAAAGCGCATCGCAGTGGTGCCACAATGCGTCGATATGCCCGGATCGCGCGCACGTAGTGCTTATTTACCAAGCGTTGTGACGAACACGGCGGGCTGGATGGGACAAATCCAGACGGGACATGCGAATGGATGGGGCGGGAGAGGGCACGATCGCATATGGAAGTGGACGTGGGCGAAGAATCAGCCTCTCACCTGGAGCAGCGGGAGGCGGACTTGGATGTCCTTGCAGAGATCGCCGACCTAGTCTCGCAGCAGTCGGAGCCACAGCAATTACTAACATTGGTCTTGACCGTTCTAGAGCGGAGACTTGGAATGCTCCGCGGAACGGTGATGCTGCTGTTGCCGGACGGCAAGGAACTCCTTGTGGAAGCGGTCCGGGGTGGTCCCGAGGCGATAGTGAGCACGGTACGCTACGGTGCCGGCGAAGGCGTGATCGGCCGGGTGGCCCAGACCGCCCAGCCGGCGGTTATTCCGCGGGTCTCGGAAGAGCCGCGATTCCAGAACCGGATCCATAATCGGCCGACAAAAGACTGCGACGAGGTCAGCTTCCTGTGCGTGCCGGTCCGCCTGGACGGCGAAGTGATCGGCACGCTCTCCGTGGACCTGCCGGCCACGCCGCCAGAGTTGCTGGCCGAGCGCGTGCGCGTGTTGGAAATTGTGGCCAGCATGATCTCCTGCGACGTGCGCTCGCGACAGGGCGAAGCGATGCGCCGGCAGTCGCTGGAGGCAGAGAACCTCCGTTTGCGCGACGCACTTCAGGAGCAGTTCCGCCCCGAAAACATCCTCGGCAACTCGCGGCTCATGCGCGAGGTCTACGTGAAGATCAAGCAAGTCGCCGTCAGCGACACCACGGTCTTGATCCGCGGCGAATCGGGCACCGGCAAGGAACTCGTGGCCTCCGCCGTCCATTACACCAGTCCGCGGGCGAAGATGCCCTTCGTCAAGGTGAACTGCGCGGCGCTGAACGAGAACCTCCTGGAGAGCGAGTTGTTCGGCCACGAGAAGGGGGCCTTCACCGGGGCCCTGTGCGCGCGGACCGGACGGCTGGAGGAAGCCGAGGGCGGCACCCTGTTCCTCGACGAAATCGGCGATTTCTCGCCGGCCATTCAGATCAAGCTGCTGCGGGTATTGCAGGAGCGCGAATTCGAGCGCGTGGGCAGCAACCGCACGCTGAAGGCCAACGTGCGGATCGTGGCCGCCACGAATCAGGATTTGGAGGCCCGGCTTGCCGACGGCCTCTTCCGGCAGGATCTCTACTACCGGATCAACGTCTTCCCCATCACGCTGCCGCCGCTTCGCGAGCGGAAGGACGACATCCTGCTCTTGGCCGACCATTTCGTCGCCGAGTATGCAAAGAAAATGGGGAAAAAGCTGCGGCGAATCAGCACGCCCGCGATCAACATGATGCTGGCCTACCACTGGCCGGGCAATGTCCGGGAACTCGAAAACTGTATCGAGTATGCCGTGTTGTTGGCCTCCGACGGGGCAATCCACGGCCACAGTCTGCCGCCGACGCTCCAACTGCCCGGGCGAAGCGACTCGGCGCGGCAGGGACGGCTTCGGGCAAGGGTCGACCTGTTAGAGCGCGACATGATCACCGACGCCTTGAAGAGCTACTCCGGGAGTGTGGCCATGGTGGCCGAGCAGCTTGGCATTACGCCGCGCATGGTCCGCTACAAGATGAAGAAGCTGGGCATTGACTCGCGGCTCTTCTCCCGGCCCGGTAAGGGCTGAGCGCGCACGCCTTTCTCCGCGACAACGCCTTCCGTGCGACTCCCCCGCGCGACATTTCTTTCCCTCGACGCAAATGACGGGGTGACAAGCGGTTGTGCGATCGCCTTGGGGCGTCGCGGCCACCGGATCGCATGGGGCGCGACAATTCCTTCCCGGCCCCGCCCCACGTCCCTCTCGAATTAGTAGCGGCGTTTTCCCCGTGAAATCCAGGCTTTCGACGCGATTCCTTTCGCGATGCGCTCTTTGGCACATCGATTGCATTTCACCGAGATTGTTTCCAGCCAACTCTGCGACGCACGCACGCGTGTCAAACGCGGCGGCATCGCAGTCGCAAGACACCACCAGGAGTCCACGAACATGCGGAAGATCGCCATTTATGGCAAAGGCGGCATCGGCAAGTCCACCACGACGCAAAACACCGTCGCGGCGCTGACGGAGATGGGCCGAAAGGTGATGGTCGTAGGATGCGACCCGAAGTCCGATTCGACGCGACTGCTTTTGGGCGGACTGGCCCAGAAGACGGTGCTCGACACGCTCCGCGAGGAGGGCGAGGACGTCGATCTGGACGACATCCGCCGCGTGGGCTTTGGCAATTGCCTGTGCACGGAGTCGGGGGGGCCGGAACCGGGAGTGGGCTGCGCGGGACGCGGGATCATCACCTCCATCAACCTCCTGGAGCAGCTCGGCGCCTACAACAAGGAGCAAAACCTGGACTATATCTTCTACGACGTGCTGGGCGACGTGGTCTGCGGCGGCTTCGCCATGCCCATCCGCGAAGGAAAGGCCCAGGAAATCTACATTGTCTGCTCGGGCGAGATGATGGCCATGTACGCCGCCAACAACATCTGCAAGGGCATCATGAAGTTCGCCGAGGCCGGCGGCGTGCGGCTGGGCGGGCTGATCTGCAACAGTCGCTGCGTGGATAACGAGCGGGAAATGATCGAGGAATTCGCGCGGCAGTTGGGCACGCAGATGATCCACTTCCTGCCCCGCGACAACGACGTGCAGCGCGCCGAGATCAACAAAAAAACCGTCATCGAGTGGAATCCCGAGTGCCCGCAGGCCGACGAGTATCGCACCCTCGCCCGCGCCATCGACGAGAACCCGATGTTCGTGATTCCCCACCCCCTGGCGATCAACGAATTGGAGAGCCTGCTGATGGAATTCGGCCTGGCCGTCGTGTAGCCCGGCGAGAAACATTACGAACACAAATCTCACCACGGAGACACGGAGATCACGGAGGCCAGACATCACGATCGAAAGAGCTTGCGCGGGGGCTTGTTGGAAAGGAGGGGCGTGCCGCGCAACGCGCTTCCGAACTGGCGATAACAGAAAATACCGGCAATCGTCAGATGAGCCCGATCTGACAGGATCAACCGATCATTTTCTCCCGACTCCTCCGTGATCTCCGTGCCTCCGTGGTGAGCCCCATTTCCTCTCGATTCATAGTCCCAAGGATATTCCCATGATCTTGATTCGCGCCATCATTCGTCCCGAGAAGGCGGAGGCCGTTCTGGCCGCGCTGTTGGAGGCCGGCTTTTCGGCCGTTACAAAGATGGACGTCTACGGCCGCGGCAAACAACGCGGGATGAAAATCGGCGAGGTGACCTACGACGAGTTGCCCAAGGAACTGATCCTGATGGTGGTCAACGACGCCGACAAGGACTTCGTGGTCGGCGTGATCATCAACAGCGCGCGGACCTCCGCGGAAGGCGCCTTCGGCGACGGCAAGATCTTCGTCTCCCCCGTGGACGAGGTCTACACCGTTCGCACCGGCGCCCGGGATGACGTGGCGTCGATGGCCCCCGAATCGGCCGACACCGCGTCATCGAGCTGAAAGGAGCCGCGGCATGAAAGAGGTCATGGCGATCATCCGCATGAATAAGATGAACCAGACGAAACAGGCGTTGGCCGACGCCGGCGTGGCCTCGCTCACCGCGCGGCGCGTGGCGGGGCGAGGAAAGGGGAAGGTGAGCTACCTGCTCATGAAAGGGGCCGAGGCAGGGTGCGAGGAGGCCATCGCGCAGCTCGGTCCGGGGCCAAAGCTCCTGCCCAAGCGATTGCTCATCTTCGTCGTGCCCGATGACCTGGTGCCCTCGGTCGTGCGGACGATCATCGAGGTGAACCAGACGGGCAATCCCGGCGACGGCAAGATCATCGTCATGCCCGTGACGGACTCCATCCGCGTGCGGACGGGCGAGTGCGGCGACGCGGCCTTGGACGAAACCCTGTGAAGGAGCCCCACGGAACCATGTCGAGCGAGCCGACCGTCGATGCCGCCGAAGTCCGGCAAGACCTGCTGAAGATCTATCCGCCCAAGGTCGCCCGCAAGCGGTCTCAGCAGATCGTGGTCAATGAACGGGGGGACGACCAGGCGGTCCCCGAGATCCTGGCCAACGTGCGGACCACGCCGGGAATCATCACGCAGCGGGGCTGCACCTATGCCGGCTGCAAGGGCGTCGTGCTCGGCCCCACGCGCGACATCGTCAACATCACCCACGGTCCGATCGGCTGCGGATTCTATTCCTGGCTGACGCGGCGGAACCAGACCCGCCCCCCCACCGCCGAAGACGCCAACTTCATCACCTACTGCTTCTCGACCGACATGCAGGAAGAGGAGATTATCTTCGGCGGCGAGAAGAAGCTCCGCGCCGCGATCCAGGAGGCCTTCGACCTCTTCCATCCCCAGTCGATCGCCGTCTTCTCCACCTGCCCGGTCGGACTGATCGGCGACGACGTGCACGCCGTCACGCGGGAGATGAAGGAGAAGCTGGGAATCAACGTCTTCGGCTTCAGTTGCGAGGGCTACAAGGGCGTGAGCCAGTCGGCCGGCCACCACATCGCCAACAACCAGTTGTTCAAGCACGTGATCGGGCGAAACGACACGGTGGGGCCCGGCCGCTTCCGCCTGGGCATGCTCGGCGAATACAACATCGGCGGCGACGCCTTCGTGCTCGAAGACCTGCTGGAGCGCTGCGGCATCACCCTGGTGGCCACCTTCAGCGGCAATTCCAGCATCGAGCGCTTCGAGAACGCCCACACCGCCGACCTCAACGTGGTCATGTGCCACCGCTCGATCAACTACGTCGCGGACATGATCGAGAAGAAATACGGCATTCCCTGGTTCAAGGTGAACTTCATCGGGGCGGCGGCCTCGGCCAAGTCGCTCGGCAAGATCGCCCGCTACTTCGACGACGCCGAGTTGATCCGGCGGACCGAGGCGGTCGTGGCCGAGGAACTGGCCGCGGTGCGCAAGGTCCAGGACGAAATCCGGCCGCGCTGCCAGGGGAAGACGGCGATGCTCTTCGTCGGCGGCAGCCGGGCACATCACTACCAGGAGTTGCTGGCCGAGATCGGCATTCGCACCGTGGCGGCCGGCTACGAATTCGCCCATCGCGACGACTACGAGGGCCGCCGCGTGCTTCCCACGATCAAGGTCGACGCCGACAGCCGCAACATCGAGGAGTTGCACGTCGAGGCCGACCCGGAGAAGTATCGCCCCCGTATCGACGACGAGGATCTGCGGCGGCTGGAGCACAAGGGCATCCCGTTGAACGACTACGAGGGGATGATGCCCGAGATGGACCACCGGGCTTTGGTCGTCGACGACGTCAGCCACTACGAGACGGAGCGGCTCATTGAAATCTATCGGCCCGACGTGTTCTGCGCGGGAATCAAGGAGAAGTACGTGGTGCAGAAGATGGGCATTCCCTGCAAGCAATTGCACAGCTACGACTATGGCGGCCCCTATGCCGGCTTCCGCGGGGCCATCAACTTCTACCGGGAGATCGACCGCATGGTCAACACGCGGATCTGGTCGATGATCCGCGCCCCCTGGGAAACGGCCGACGCCACTTTGGAAGCCACCTTCGTCAACGGATAAAAGGGACGCCCATGCTCTTGCGACACACAACCGCCGAAATCACCCCGCGCCACGCGCTGACGGTCAATCCGGCCAAGACCTGTCAGCCGATCGGGGCCATGTACGCGGCCTTGGGCATCCATCGCTGCCTGCCCCACAGTCACGGATCGCAGGGCTGCTGCGCCTATCATCGCAGTACGCTCACGCGGCACTACAAGGAGCCGGTCATGGCCGCCAGCAGTTCGTTCACCGAGGGCTCCTCGGTCTTCGGCGGCCAGGCCAACCTCCTTCAGGCTATTCAAAACATCTTTGCCATCTACGAGCCCGACGTGATCGCCGTTCATACGACCTGTCTCTCCGAGACCATCGGCGACGACATCCCGCAGATCATCGCCAAGGCCCGCGACGAGAAAAAGATTCCGCCGGGCAAGTTCGTCATCCACGTCAACACGCCCAGCTACGTCGGCTCGCACGTCACGGGCTTTTCCGGCATGGTCCGGGCCATGGTCGATTACTTCGCCGAGCCGGCCGAGGCCCGCACGGCGGCGATCAACCTCATCCCCGGCTGGGTCGAGCCGGCCGACATGCGCGAGATCAAGCGGCTGGCCGGCATGCTCGGGGTTTCCACGATCATGTTCCCCGACACGTCCGATGTGCTGGACGCCCCGCAAACCGGCCGGCACGTCTTTTACCCGCAAGGCGGCACGACGATCGACGCCCTGCGCCGGACCGGGGCCAGCCAGGCCACTTTCGCGTTGGGCCCGACCGCGTCCGAGGCCGCCGCGCGGAAATTGCAGACGAAGTTTCAGGTCCCCGCGCGGGTGCTGGAATTGCCCCTGGGGCTGCGGGCGACCGACCGCTTCATCAATGCCCTGCGCAGCGTGGCCCACGTCAAGGTGCCCCCCGAAATCAACGCGGAGCGCGGCCGGCTGTTGGACATGATGACCGACATGCACCAATATTTCTACGGCAAACGCGTGGCGCTCTGGGGCGACCCCGATCAGCTCGTCTCGCTCATCGAGTTCCTCGCCGATCTCGACATGCGGCCCGTCTATGTCGTCACTGGCACGCCGGGCAAACGATTCGAGCAACGCGTCGCGGCCGCGCTGGCCGGCCGCGTCCCCGAGGCCCAAATCCGCCAAGGCGCCGGCGCCGACATGTTCCTCATGCACCAATGGATCAAGCAAGAGCCGGTCGATCTGCTCATCGGCAACACCTATGGCAAGTACATCGCCCGCGATGAAAACATCCCCTTCGTGCGGCACGGGTTTCCGATCCTCGACCGCGTCGGGCACTCCTACTTCCCCACGGTCGGCTACCAGGGCGGCATTCGCCTCCTGGAAATGATCCTCAATGCGGTGCTGGACCACAAGGACCGCGGCAGCCCGGAAGAAAGCTTCGAGTTGGTGATGTGATGGTCGAGATCCTTGAAGCCCGCAAGGCGCAGATCCACGAAAAGGGGACCGAGCCCTTCGCCATGGCCTGCGAGAAGCAGAGTCTCGCCGGGGCGGTGAGCCAGCGGGCCTGCGTATTCTGCGGGTCGCGGGTGGTCCTCTACCCGATCGCCGACGCGGTCCACCTGGTCCACGGCCCCGTGGGCTGCGCGGTCTATACCTGGGACATCCGCGGGGCGCTGAGTTCCGGGCCGGAACTCCACCGCATGAGCTTTTCGACCGACCTCCGCGAAAAGGACGTCATCTACGGCGGCGAGAAGAAGCTTTATGCGGCCCTGGTCGAATTGATCGACCGCTACCGGCCCAACGCGGCGTTCATCTATTCGACGTGCATCGTCGGCCTGATCGGCGACGACGTGGCCGCGGTCTGCCGCCGCGTCGAGGCCGAGAAGGGCATTCCCGTGCTGCCGATCCATTGCGAAGGCTTTCGCGGCAGCAAGAAGGACGGCTACCGGGCGGCGTGCGACGGGCTGGCCCGGCTCGTCGGCACCGGCGCCACGGATGGCATCGGCAGCCGCAGCATCAACATCCTCGGCGATTTCAACATCGCCGGCGAGACGTGGATGATCCGCGACTACTATCAGCGGATCGGCGTGGAGGTGGTGGCCACCATCACCGGCGACGGGCGCGTGGACGCCATCCGCCGCGCCCACGGCGCCAAGCTCAACGTCGTGCAGTGCTCCGGCTCGATGATCCATCTGGCCCGCTCGATGCAGGAGCGATACGGCATCCCCTTCCTTCGCGTCTCCTATTTTGGCCTGGAAGACATGTCCAAGGCGCTCTACGACGTGGCCGATCACTTCGGCGATTCGGCCATTGCCGAGCGTGCCCGAGAGTTGGTCCGCGACGAAGTGGCGGCCATCCTGCCCGAGCTGCGCGAGTATCGCCGCGTCTTGGAAGGACGCCGGGCCGCCGTCTACACCGGGGGGGCCTTCAAGGCATTCTCGCTGGTCCGCTCGCTGCGGACCCTGGGAATGCAGACCGTCCTGGTCGGCTCGCAAACCGGCAATCGCGAGGACTACGAACTGCTCCGCGAGCTTTGCGACGAGGGCACGATCCTCGTCGACGACACCAACCCGCTGGAGCTTTCCCGCTTCCTCCAGGAAAAGCATGCGGACCTGCTCATCGGCGGCGTGAAGGAGCGGCCCATCGCCTACAAGCTGGGGATCGGTTTTTGCGATCACAACCACGAGCGGAAGATCGTCCTGGCCGGCTTCCAGGGGATGCTGAACTTCGCCCGCGAGGTCCACTGTTCGGTGATGTCGCCGGTGTGGAAACTCTGCCGCGCGGGAAAGCGAAAGGCGAAGGAAGGAGGCCGTCCATGATCAGGGTCGTTGCCCCGCCGAAACCGCAGCCGGAGTCGTTGCCCAAGTCGGCCACGTGCAACGCCTGCCGGCTCTGCGCCCCGTTGGGGGCGTGCCTAGCCTTCCGCGGCGTGGAGGGGGCCATGCCGCTGCTGCACGGCTCGCAAGGCTGCGCCACCTACATCCGCCGCTACATGATCAGCCATTTCCGCGAGCCGCTGGATATCGCCTCCTCGAACTTCAGCGAAGAAGCGGCCATCTTCGGCGGCCGCGAAAACCTGCGCGTCGGCCTGGAAAACGTGGTCCGCCAATACGCACCCCGCTTGATCGGCATCGCCACGACCTGTCTGGCCGAGACCATCGGCGACGACGTTGCGATGTATCTCCGCGAGATCGTCGCCGAGGGCCGTGCGGTTCTTCCCGAGGTGGTTCACGTCTCGACGCCGAGCTACTCGGGCAGCCACGAGGAAGGCTATCACGCCACCGTGGTCGCGCTGGTCGAGGCGCTGGCCAAGGAAGGCCCGCGCCACGAGGCCATCAACGTGATCGCGCCGATGGGTTCGCCCGCCGATCTGCGCTCGCTGAAGACGGTCTTTCGCGATTTCGGCCTGGAGCCCATCCTGCTGCCCGATTACTCCGACACGATGGACGGCCCGGCCTGGTCCGAGTATCAGCGGATTCCGCCGGGCGGCACTCCGCTGGATTCGATCCGCCGCATGGGAAGCGCCCGGGCCACCGTCGAATTCGGCGCGGCGTGGCAGGAGGGCCGGACCGCGGGAAAGGTCCTGAAAGAGCGATTCGGAGTGCCCTGCCATGCGGTTCCGCTGCCGCTGGGAGTGACTCAGACCGACCGGCTCTTCGATCTTCTGGAAGAACTCAGCGGCCGGCCCATGCCCACACACTACCAAGAGCAGCGCGGGCGGCTGATCGACGCCTACGTCGATGCCCACAAATACGTCTTCAACAAGCGGGCCGTCGTCTACGGCGAGCAGGACCTGGTCTTGGGTATCGCCGCGTTGCTGGCGGAAATCGGCGTCGCGCCGGCGCTGTGCGCCTCGGGGACCGGCACGGGCCGCCTGAAAGAGCAGCTTGCCTCCGTCGAGGCCGACCTGGCCGGCGACGTGCTGGTGCTGGAAGACGTCGATTTCGCCCAGATCGAGGAGCAGGCCGTTGGCGTCCGGCCGGACCTGGTGATCGGCAGCAGCAAGGGTTACGCCCTGGCGCGCCAGCTCGGGGTCCCGCTGGTCCGCGTCGGCTTTCCCATCCATGATCGCGTCGACGGCCCGCGCCTGCTGCACCTCGGGTATCTCGGCGCACAACAGCTATTCGACCGCATCGCCAACGCGCTGATCGCGGCGTCGCAAGACGATTCGCCGGTCGGACACAGCTATATGTAGGAGCCGCGGGCGACCGATTATGCCGTTGGACCTTTCGCGACATCCCTGTTTCAACGACGCCGCACGGCACACCTTCGCCCGCATCCATCTTCCGGTCGCGCCGGAGTGCAACGTCCAGTGCAACTTTTGCAAGCGGCTTTACGACTGCGCCAATGAGAGCCGCCCCGGCGTGACCAGCGCGGTGATTACGCCACCCCAGGCCGCGAACTATCTCCAGAGCGTGCTCCGGCAGGATCCGCGGATCGCGGTGGTCGGAATTGCCGGGCCGGGCGACCCGCTAGCCACGCCCCAGCAGACCCTGGAGACCCTTCGCCTGGTGCGCCAGAGCCATTCCGAACTGATCCTCTGCGTGGCCTCCAACGGCCTGAATGTGGCGCCCTACGCCGATGAATTGGCCGCGCTGGACGTGAGCCACGTCACACTGACCGTCAACGCCGTTGCGCCCGAGATCGGCGCCAACGTCTACGCTTGGGTCCGCCACGAGAAACGGGTGTGCCGCGGCCAGGCCGGCGCCGCATTGCTGTGGGATCGCCAGGCGGAAGCCATCCGCGCGTTGAAGCAACGCGGCATCACCGTGAAGATCAACACGATCATCATCCCCGGCGTCAACGAAGAGCACGTGCCGGAGGTCGCTCGCCGGGTCGCGGAATTAGGCGCCGACATTGCCAATTGCGTGCCACTGTATCCGGTGGCGGGTACGGCGCTGGGCGCCGTCGAACCGCCATCTCCGGAGCGCGTCGCGGCGATCCGGGCGGAAGTTGTCCGCTGGCTGCCCATCATGGAGCACTGCACGCGGTGCCGGGCTGACGCCGTGGGGCTTTTGGGAGAAGCCATGCCGCCGCGCGTCGAGCTGGCCCTGCTCCGCGCGGCCCAGCCGGATGACAATCGGCCATGCGTGGCCGTGGCGACGATGGAAGGCATGCTGGTCAATCAACACCTCGGCGAGGTCGAACGACTGGCCGTTTACGACCGCGGGCCGGACGGCTTCAGGCTGATCGAGACCCGCCCCACGCCGCCGCCCGGCGGCGGTCGCGAGCGCTGGATGGCGCTGGCCAAGACGCTCCACGACTGCCGCGCCTTGCTGGTGGCCAGCGCCGGCGAAGCGCCGCGATCCGTTCTGGCTGAGCAGGGGATCAAGGTCATCTTCATGGAGGGATTGATCGACGACGGGCTCGACGCCGTGTATCGCGGCGCCGAGATCCACCTGCCCATGCGGAAAGAACATCGCTGCGGCAGCGGCTGCGCGGGAAATGGTCAAGGCTGTATGTAACCGGATCGCTCACGACGAAAGGACAAGTCCCTATGCAAAAACCCAAACACCATGTCTTCCTCTGCAACAGCTTCCGGATCAACGGCGATCCGCAAGGCTGCTGCAACCGCAAGGGGTCGCCGGAATTGCTCCAGCATCTGCAAAGCGAGATCGGCGACCGCGGCATCGACGCCATCGTGTCGACGACCAGTTGCCTGAACGTCTGCGAGAAGGGGCCGATCCTCGTGGTTCATCCTCAGGAGTGGTGGTACTTCGAAGTGACCGAGGAGAAGATCGACCAGATCCTCGATGCCCTCGAGGCCGGCCAGGCCGTGCCCGAGCTGCTCATGACCTAGCCGCGAGGAACGCCGAGATGGACCGCGCCTTCGACCGATCCCCTGCCTGGCTCGTCGACACGACCTTGCGCGACGGCGAGCAGGCGCCGGGAGTGGCTTTTTCGCGGGCCGAAAAACTCTCCATCGCCGCGGCCCTGGCGGAGGCCGGCCTTCGGGAATTGGAGGTGGGCACGCCCGCCATGGGCGATGACGAGATCGACGCCATCTGCGCCGTCGCGCGGCTGGGGCTTCCTTGTCAACTCACCGCTTGGTGCCGGGCGACCCTCGGTGACCTCGACTTGGCGCGGCGGACCGAAGTCGACGCAGTCCATTTCTCGCTGCCCGTCTCCGCGATCCATCTTCGCTATCTCCATAAGCCCAAGAGCTGGGTCCTGGACCAGTTGGGTCGGCTCGCCGAAGCCGCGCGACAGCACTTCGCCTTCGTGTCCGTTGGCGCCCAGGACGCCTCGCGTGCCAGCCCAAGTTTCCTGGTCCGCTGCGCCCGGGTCGCCGAGGCGGCGGGCGTCGATCGCTTTCGACTGGCCGATACCGTCGGCGTCTGGAGCCCGTGGGGAACGCACGCGGCCGTGTCGAGCCTCCGCGCCAGCGTGCCGAACCTGCCGCTGGGATTCCACGGGCACAATGACCTGGGCATGGCGACCGCCAATACGCTGGCGGCGCTGGAAGCCGGCGTGCAAAGCGCGGACGTCACGGTCAACGGATTGGGAGAACGGGCGGGCAATGCTCCGCTGGAGGAGGTCGCCATGGCGCTGCGCACGTGCCTCCGCCGGCCGCCGGGCGTCGACACCTGCGCCCTGGCCGGCCTGTCGCGACTGGTGGCCGATGCGGCCGGGCGCCCCGTTTCCCCCGCCAAGCCCGTGGTCGGCCCGGGCGTGTTCTGCCATGAATCGGGCATCCACGTGCGTGGCCTCCTCGACGACCCCAGGACCTATGAGCCCTTCCCGCCCGAGGAGGTCGGCGCCGCCCCCAGCAGAATCGCATTGGGCAAGCACTCCGGCACGGCGGCCGTACGCCACGTGTTGGCCGCCCGCGGCGTCGCCGTCACGCCCGACGAAGTTCTGGAACTGTTGGCGGCAATCCGTCGTCGTGCCGTGGCCGGCAGGGCATCGAGCGCCGCCCCGACTCCTTGACATCCGGCACAACCGGCGTTATGACTACGGGCAGCCCCTCGGTGTGCAGAGGGCCGGCTCAACCACGTCAGTCGCCTTGAAGGAGTAGTCCGATGAAACTTAGCGCACGAAACGTCATCGCGGGAACGGTCAAGCAGATTACCGTTGGGGCCGTCAATGACGAGGTCGTGGTGGAAATCCCCGGCGGGCATGAGATCGTCTCGGTCGTCACGAAATCCTCGGTCGAAAGTCTCGGCTTGCGGAAGGGCGCGAAAGTCTACGCCGTCGTCAAGGCGAGCAACGTCATGCTGGCCGTCGATTAGGAGTGTATCCAGCACACGCCACGTGCCGCTTCTCCGCACACGGCGTGTGCGGAATACTTTGGAGGTAGCATGAAGCGATCGGTCGCAACCAACCTGGCGGGACTCATTCTGCTCCTGGGCGGATTGGCCGGCTGTGGTGGAAAGACCGCCGCCAAGCCGCACGATGCGGTCCTTGTCTTCGCCGCTGCCAGCACGACCAACGCGATGGACGACATCAAGTCGCGATTCGAGCAAGAGTCGGGGATCGACGTCCATGCGAACTATGCCGCATCGTCAACCTTGGCCCAGCAGATCGTCCACGGCGCCGACGCCGACATCTTTCTTTCGGCCGATATCCAATGGGCCGACCGCGTGGCCGCGGAGGCCGCCGCGGGCCAGCGCCGCAATCTCCTCGGCAACCGGTTGGTGATTATCGTTCCGGCCGATTCGACGCTCAAGATTCAAGACCCCCGCGACCTGGCGGCAGGTGCCGTCCAGCACCTGGCTGTCGGCGATCCTGCCTCGGTCCCCATTGGCAAATACGCCCGGCGGGCGCTGGAGAGGCTGGCGATCTGGGATCAGCTCAAGAGCAAGATCGTTGCCGGCGCCGATGTTCGCCAGGCGCTGGCTTACGTGGAAACGGGCGCCGCCGAGGCGGGAATCATCTACGCCACCGATGCCGCGATCAGCAAGAAGGTCAAGGTGGCGTGCGACATTCCCGAGAAGCTGACCGGTCCGGTCCGCTATCCCCTGGTCCTCTTGAAGCATGGTGCGGGCCGCCGGTCCGCGGAGTCGTTCTACCGCTGGCTGGCCTCTTCGGAGGCCGCCAAGGTGTTCGAGAAGCATGGCTTCGTAGTCCTCCAGGGTGAGCCCCGCGCCAAACCATGATGTTGACGGTTGAGGAATGGACTGCGTTACGGCTGAGCCTCCAAGTCGCCGCCTGTGCGACCTTGGCAGGGCTGCCTTTGGCGGTTGCCGCCGGCTACCTGCTGGCCCGCGGGAAGATTCCCGGCAAGTGGCTGGTGGAGACAGCGCTGAATCTGCCGCTGGTGTTGCCGCCGGTCGTGGTGGGCTACCTGCTGTTGGTCGCTTTTTCCCCGCGGGGGCCGCTGGGCGCCGCACTGCTGTTTTGCTTCGGCGTGAAAATCGTCTTCACCTGGCTTGGAGCGGCGGTGGCCTCGGCCGTGATGAGTTTCCCGTTGGCGGTGCGCGCCATGCGTCTGGCCTTCCAGGGGGTCGATCCGCGGCTGGAAATGGCTGCCCGCAGCCTGGGGGCCAGCCGCTGGCGCGCCTTTCTGACCGTGAGCCTGCCGCTGGCTCGGCGCGGGGTGATCGCCGCAGCGGTCCTGGCCTTCGCCCGCAGCCTCGGCGAGTTCGGCGCCACGATCATGGTGGCGGGAAATATCGAAGGCCGCACCCGCACCATTCCCCTGGCGATCTACAGTCTTTCGGCACGGCCGGATGGTTTGACCCAGGCGTGGCGGCTGGTTGCACTGGCGATCCTCTTGGCGTGCGCGGCCCTTGCAGTCAGCCAGTGGATGGAGCGGAGATCGAGCGATGGCTCTTCTTGAGTTCCAGTGCCAACATCGTTTCGCCAGCGGCTTCGAACTGGATGTCCATTTCGAGTCGCACGAGCGTTTCACGGCCCTCTTCGGGCCTTCGGGCAGCGGCAAGACGACGATCCTGAACGTGATTGCCGGCTTGTTTCGACCGGCCCGTGGCGTCGTGCGTCTGTCGGGACGCGCGCTGCTGGAAACGGCGTCCGGCGTGTGCCTGCCTCCGGAGCGGCGAAACGTCGGCTTTGTGTTCCAGGATGCCCTTTTGTTCCCCCATCTTACGGTCGAGGGGAACTTGCGCTACGGCTTGCCGCGCCGCGGAAAACGGCCGCCCGCGGCGGCCTACTCCCGGGCGGTCGAAGTCCTGGAGCTCGGTTCGCTCCTCCGACGCTACCCGCAAAACCTTTCCGGCGGTGAGAAGCATCGCGTGGCCCTGGGGCGGGCCTTGTTGTGCGGCCCGCAACTCCTGCTGATGGATGAGCCGCTGGCCTCGCTCGACGAGGGGCTGAAAGGCCGCGTGCTCGGCTACCTCCAGCGTGCCGTGGCGGCGTGGCAGGTGCCCGTGCTCTACGTGACGCACAGCCAGGCGGAGGTGCGCCGCGCCGCGGGCTGGGTGATCGTCGTCAAGGACGGCCGGCTGGTGGGCGCCGGCCCTCCCGAGGAAGCCCTGACGCAACCCGCCCCGCTGATGTGGACCAACTCGACCGGGCCCGTCAACCTGCTGCGCATCGACCGGCTTACCGCGGCGGAGGACCACTGCGTGGCCCACATCGGCGAACGGATGGTCAACTTGCCCCCCAACAAGCCGCCGTCCGAGTCCGCGGCATTCATACAGTTCCGCCCCGCCGATGTCATGCTTGCGCGCCAGGACGTTTCCGGTCTGAGCGCGCGCAACCACTTGCATGGCCGTATCTGCCGCATTCTGTGCCTGGAAAATGCCGTCTTCGTGGCCGTCGATATCGGGCAGATTCTGTGGGCAGAAATCACGCACCAGGCGCTGGCCGAACTTCAACTGGCGGTCGGTTGCAACGTCACGTGCCTGTTAAAGGCCCATAGCGTCACCCTGGCGTGACTGAGGCAGAATCACCCGCTGCGTGTG
>JBKQVT010000031.1:0-16189 GCA_052139835.1 Thermoguttaceae bacterium | reverse complement strand
TGGTCGAGGTTGCCGTCCTTGCCCTCAAACTCCTTCCTGCCGCCGGTGGTGCCCAGCAGGGCGACCAGGTGCCCGCCGGCCGAAGATCCCCAGACGCCGACGTGGTCGGGGTCGAAGTGATACTTGTCGGCGTTGGCCCGCAGCCAGCGGATGGCCGCCTTGCAGTCCTCGATCTGGGCCGGGAAGAGGGCGTGCTGGCTGAAGCGGTAGTTGATGGCGGCCACGGCGTAGCCCTTGGCGACCAGCGGCACGCAGGGGCAGTCTTCCTTGCTCCCCCATGCCCATCCCCCGCCGTGAATCCAGACGATCAGCGGCAGCCGGCCCGCGGGCTTCTCGGGCAGGAAGATGTCGAGGCGTTGCAGCTCGTGCCCGTTGGCGACGTAGGGGAGGTTCCGCAAGGCCTGGACGCCCTTGGGCTGTGCGGCCGCCGGGCTGAGCCAGGTCAACATCATTGCCAGTCCAATCACGCCGAGCCACGTCCGCGACATTTCTCATCTCCTTGGCCGCCCGCGCGGCCGGCTGCGATTTTCATTACCTTATTCGGCAGGCGACGGGCATTCAAGTCCCCCCCCTCCTGCGAGTGGTCCGCCGAACGCTTGTCGTTGCCATCCTGCCACGCCGTCCCTTATACTATTGCGTTTCACTACCATGAGCCCCTCACCCCCAACCCCTCTCCGGGCACCGACCGAAGGTTGGTCAGTGGAGAGGGGAGTAACTGCGAAGCAGAACTGGAAGGATTTGCCGATGTACGTCCCTGTGCCTCCCCATGGCGGTCTAGCGGAACCGATCTCGCGCACCGTGCCGGCCGAGGAAATCAAGGATTTCCTCGCCCGCGCCGAGACGCTCACCAAAATCCCCGTCTCCGACGCCGACCTGTCGACCGTCTATCGCCTGGGCGACGGCGGGCTGAGCCCTTTGACCGGACCGATGGACTCGGCCACCTACAACCGCGTGCTGGACGAAGCGGTCCTGCAAAACAACGGCAAGCCCTACGCCTGGACCATCCCCATCGCATTGCCGATCGACGCCGAGCTGGCCGGACGGCTCAAGCCCGGCCGCGAGGCGGCCCTGGTCGATTCGGCCGGACGGATCGTGGCCGCGCTGGAACTCAGCGACGTCTATCCCTGGGACAAGCCGCGCTACTTGCGGACCGTTTATCGAACGGAGCGGACCGACCATCCCGGCGCCGACATGGTCCTGGTGGGCGACGCCGGCAAGACGCACCTGGTGGGCGGCTCGATCCGCGTGCTGCCGCAGCCGAAGCACCCGCGTTTCGGCAAGTACGTGGTCACGCCGCGCGAGGTCCGCATGCTGCTGACCGCCAAGGGCTGGCAGCGCGTGGTGGCCTTCCAGACGCGGAACCCCTTGCACCGGGCCCACGAGTACGCGTTGGTCTACGGCCTGGAGACGCTGCTGCGGGCCGGGCACGACGCCGGGGCCTGCCTGAATCCGCTCATCGGCGAGACCAAGGGCGACGACGTCGACGCCGACGTCCGTATGCACACCTACGAGGCCCTCATCGACAACCGTGCCCTGGGCGCCGGCGACAGCGACGCCGCGCTGTGGCGGGCCCGCGGCCAGTCCGTGCCCGACCGCGTCCTGCTGCTGGGCCTCGACATCAAGATGTTCTATGGCGGGCCCAGCGAGGCGGTGATGCACGCCATCTATCGGCAGAACTTCGGCTTCACCGACATCATCATCGGACGCAAGCACGCCGATGCCCCCTACCACGACGGCACGCCGATCTGGGGCGATTTCGACGCCCAGGAGGTCTTCAACCACCTGGCGGGCGACCTGCGGATCGCGCCGCTGCGGGTCGGTTTCGCCGCCTACTACGAATCCGTCGGCCGGGTGGACCTGATGGAGAACCACCGCGACGAGAAGCCGCTGTTCATTTCCGGCAAGGAGATTCGCAAGGCGCTGGTCGAGGGGCGGCCGGTCGATCCGCGGGTCATGCGCGAGAGCACGGCGGCGATTCTGCACGCGGCCATGGGGCGGAAGTAGCGGGGCCACCCACGTCATTACCCGTACTGCTGCTTCGTCAGCGTATCGCGGCCCGTGCGTTGGCAGAAATCGCCGAAACTCTCGCCCTCTTGGCGATGCTGCTTGAAAGAGGCCAGCAGGGGCGCGAGCGTGGGGACGATCCGTTCCAGGGGCACGCCTTCCTGGTAGAGGAAGCCCAGGCGGCTGCCGAGGCGGTGGCCGCCGAGGTAGATGGCGTAGCGGCCGGCGGCCCGGCCCACCAGGCCAAGTTCGGCGCTGTAAGGGCGGGCGCAGCCGTTGGCGCAGCCGGTGATATGGACCGCCAGGCGTTGGCCGGCCAGGCCCAGCTTCGCCATCTCGGCTTCCAACTGGTCGAGCAAACCCGGCAGCACCCGCTCACTCTCGGTGACGGCCTGGGAGCAGGTGGGCAGGGCGACGCAGGCCCGCGCCCAGCGGCGGACGTTGGAGAGCTCGTCGTCGAGCTTCACACCGTGGCGCCGCAGCAGGTCTTCGATTCCGGCCCGGTTCTCCAGGGGCACGTCGCAGAAGAGGATGCCTTGGCCGGGCGTCAAGGCGACGGGCGATTGCTGCCGCCGGCAGATCTCCCGCAGGGCCGATTTCAGCCGCAAGGGCTCGCTATCGGCGATCCTTCCCGCAGCGACGTGCAGGCCATAGAACCAGCGGCCGTCGCCCTGCTCGTGCCAGCCCACGTGGTCGTCGATGTCCCACACTTCTTCGGCCCGCGGCGGAGGCAGGGGATATCCCAGGCGGGCCTCGACCTGGGCCTTGAACTTCTCCAGTCCCCAGTCGGCCAGGAGGTACTTCAGCCGCGCACGGCGGCGATCGGCGCGGTTGCCGAAGTCGCGGAAGACGGTGAGGATGGCGCGGACGACTTCCAGCGCCTGTTCGGGGCGGATCATGGCCAGCGGTTGGGCGAGGGCGGGAAAGGTGTTTTCCAGCCGCGGCGTCATCCCCATGCCCCCGCCCACCAGCACGTTGTAACCGGCCACTTGAAAATTCTCGCACAGCGCCAGCAGGCCCACGTCCTGGGCGTAGAGATCGACGCAATTGTCGCCGGGCAGGCCGATGGCCACCTTGAGTTTCCGCGGCAGGTAGCTGGGGCCGTAGAGCGGCTCGACCGGGTCGCCGTTGGCGGCGTGCTGGGCCCGGGGCTCGCCCAGCCAGATTTCACGGTAGGCGGGCGTGCCCGGCCGCAAGTTCCCCGCCAGGTGGCCCGCCATCCACTGGATCTGGCCATGGACCGGGTCGCAGCAATACGGCGCCGGGCAACACATGACGTTGCGGGCGGCGTCGCCGCAGGCCCCCAGCGTCGTCAGCCCCACTTCGTGGAGGCGCCGCAGCGTCCGCACCAGGTTCTGCTTCGCCACGCCGTAAAGTTGCAGGCTCTGCCGGGAGGTGATCCGGAGCGTGCCGCTGCCCACCTCATCGCATAGGTCCAACTCGGCCAGCAACTGATCGGCGCGAAGCCGGCCGCCGGGAATGGCCGTCCGGATCATGAAGCTATAGGCGCGGGCGTCCGGCGGCCCACCCGGGCCGCCCAGGTGTCGGCGACGGTCGCGGTCGTCCTGCTGATGGATGCCGTGGAGTTTGAGCAACTGTGCACTGGAGTCGCTGAAGTGGTCGGCGGCATTGGCCAATTCGGCGACAATCCCCCCGCGGAGATAATCGCTCTCGGACTTGATGCGCTCCAGCGGACTGAGCGGCGACGGCTCGGAGGTCATGGATGACGGCCCTTTTCTTTATCCAGTCTATCCAGTGTACTTGGAAACTGGAGCAGAACATAGTCCCGTCCTCTGGGAGCCCGGCGATGGGGTAGGTTGCGCTTCAATATAACACTATGCGGCACAAGACGTTATGTTATGCTAAAGCATCACCTACGGAGGGCGTGACCAGATCAAGCGCCCTCTCCGGGCCGGGGAGGGCCCCACCGCGCCCAGAGGGCCAGGAAGGCCGGCACCAGGATCGTGCGGATCACGAAGGTGTCCAGAAGCACGCCGAAGGCCAAGGCGAAGCCCAACTCGTGCATGCCCCGCAGGGTGCCGGTCATCATCGAGGCGAAGGTGCCGGCCATGATGACGCCGCAACTGGTGATGATGCCGCCGGTGCGGACCACCGCCACCCGCAGCCCCTCCAGGGCGCCGCGGCGCCGCTGTTCCTCGATCACGCGGGTGGCCAGATAGATGTTGTAGTCCTCGCCCACCGCCACCAGGATGACGAAGAGGAACACCGGCAGCTTCCAGTCCAGGCCGACGAACGCCGCCCCGTCGAGCCAGGAGAAGAGCAGCTTGGTCACGCCGATGCTGACGAAGAAGCCCAAGAGCACCGTGAGCACCAGGTAGAGCGAGACCAGCGGGCGGCGCAGGACGACGATCAGCACGGCCAGCACGGCGATCGAGGTGAGCACGCCGATCAGTCGGCGGTCGCTCTGGTTGACCGCTTCCAGGTCGCGGATTCCCGCCGTGGTGCCCACCAGGTCGAACTCCGTCCCCTGCCAGGGCGACGCCGGGTCGGCGGCGATGGCCTGGAGCTTCTTCTCGACGAAGTCCAAGAGCCGCACGTTTTCGCGGGAAAATGGATCGTAACAGGTGATCAAATCCAAGCACGTTACCCTGTCGGCGAAACCCTTGGCATGGGAAAGAAACTTGTTCATCACGCGGGGATTGCGGGCGAAAATGAGCTTGTGCGGCGACGCATAGCTCCGCGGCGAATCGCCCAGGGGATTGGTGAGGCTGCGCACCGCGAGGATCGGCTTGCGCTGCGTCAAGCCCCGTGAATCGACGTAGGTCAGGTCGCTGAGTTGCGTGGTCAGCCAGCGGATTTCGTCGCGGCCTTGATCGGTGCGGAGGTTTGCTGCGCGCCGCTGGGCCAGCACGGTGATCGGTTCGCCCTCGCCGGGCGGAAAATAGCAGCGGAGCAGCCTGGTCCCCTGCACGCTGGGCCGCTGCGGGCTCAGCTCCGCCACCAGGTCATAGGTGATCGGCACGGAGAACGCCTCGTAGGCCGGCCAGGCTAGCAGCAGCAGGCAGCCGACGAAGATCAGCCCCGGCCGGGTCACCACGGCATGGCCGATGCCTTGCCACACCCGCCCCAGGATCGAGTTGGCGTGTCGCTGGTCGGGGTCGTTGCCGGCGCCGATGCCGAAGGGCCAGAAGACGAACCGCCCGCCGGCCAGCAGCAAGGCCGGGGCCAGCGTCAGGCAGGCCAGCAGAGCCACGGCCAGCGACAGGGCGATGGTCGGCCCGCCGTAGCGAAACTTGCCGAAGGCGGCGAAGATCATCGTCCCCAGGCCGAGAATGGTCGTCATGGCGCTGGCCGTTACGGCATGGCCGACGCCGGCCAGCGCCGAGCGCAACGCCCGCCGCGGCGGCAGCCCGCGCTGGAGCTCCTCGCGATACCGCGAGATGAGAAACAGGCAATAGTCCGTAGCAGCGCCATAGAGCACGACGATGATGAAAATCTTCGTGGTGCGGAAGACCTTGAAGTCGAACCAGTCGACCGTCTGCCCCAGCCGCGCCAGCAGGGCGATCAGGCCGGTCGACAGCTCCAGCGAGGCGAAGATCGCCACCAGCGGCACGATCACCAGGCCCGGCGCGCGATAGACCAGCAACAAGATCACCACCACCAGCGCCACGGTGGTCCATTCCGTGTTGCGGATGCTCTCCTCGGCCGAGAGGAGCATGTCGGCGCCGACGGCCGCCGAGCCCGTGATGCCCAATTCCAGGCCCTTGGGAAAGTCCTTGCCGCGGCGGATTTCCGCCAGCCGCCGCTGGATATGTTCCAGCAGGTCCATGTTCTCCACGGCCATGAACTCGGTCCGCAGTTCCAAGAGCACCAACGTGGCCTGGCCGTAGTGCCCGACGCGGCTGGTGAGCTTCTCGCCCACGACGGGATCCTCGCTGCTGCGGACGGCCACAATCAGCCCCTTGGCGCCTTCCTCGGGGGCAAACTCCTCGGCCAATTGCCCGGCGACGGCATAATCGGCCGTCTCCAGAGGGCCGTTGGGGCGGGCCACGATCAGCACCACGTCGCTCTTGTCTTCCAGGTCGGGAAACGCCCGGCGGATGAGTTCCTCGCCCCGCACGCTGGTCATCCGCGAGGGCAGGAAGGCGAAGTCGCCGTCCTGGGCCACCTTATCCCAGTCCGGCGCCACCAGATGCACGCCCACCGGGATGGCCACCCAGACCAGCAAAACCAACAGCCAATGCCGGGCCACAAAATCGGCCAACCGCGCGAACATTCCCAGCTTGCGTCCTAAAGGAAGGTCATGCCCAACCACACTTCCAATCTGTCGATCCTAACAGATTGACGGCCGAGGCCCAAGGGAGCGGCAGCCAAGGGCGCGCCCGCAAATCCTTCCCAGAATTCCAGGCTTAACGCGCGGGTGCCACTGCTGGCTTGTCCAGCAGTGCGACAACACGGTTGGACAAGCCAACCGTGGCACCCGACACGCCAGCAGTCGCCGGCTCGTCAAAAGCCCGCGACCCAGGCTACCAGCGCCAACGCGGCGGTCTCGACCCGCAAAATGCGCGGGCCGAGATCCACCTGCTGCCAGCCGGCCGCCACGGCCTGAGCGGCCTCCTCGTCGGTAAAGCCGCCCTCCGGTCCCACGGCCAACATGACGCCCCCCGCGCCGGACGCCCGGAGGCCGGTCGATTTCTTGTCGGCGTGCGGATGGGCGAAGAGTCGTAAAGAATTGCCGTCCGCCGCGGCGACAAACTCCGCCCAACATTGCGGCAGGGCAATCTCCAGGAGGCGGTTGCGGCCGCATTGTTTCGAGGCCTCGATAACCGTCCGCCGCAGCCGCGCCAGGGCTTGCCCGGTCGGCCGGGCCACCGAGCGAGCGGTCTCCAACGGCACCAATCGCCCCAGGCCCAACTCGACCGCCTTCTCGACCAGCCATTTTTGCCGGTCGCCCTTGGGCAAGGCCACGCCCAGGACCAGCCGCCGCGGCAGCTCGCGATCGACCTCGGCGCGGGCGAGGATGCCCAACTCGACCTCCGCATGGCGGACGTGCTCGATGCGGGCGGCAAATTCGCAGCCGCTGCCGTCGAAGAGCGTGACCGTCGCCCCCGCGGGCAGCCGCATCACGTGGATCAGGTGATGGGCTTCCGGCCCGCTGAGCACCGCGCGGTCGGCGGTGATGGGCGTTTCCACGAAATAGCGTTGCGACATGGGGGACGCGACAACCTCTCCTAGTGGGGGATAGGTCTTAGGTCTTGGGCCTTAGGTCTTGGCTTGCGGGGCCCAAGACCCAAGACCAAAGACCCAAGACTATGACCTAAGTAAAGTTCGACTGCGTATTGTACCGAAAATAACGAGGAGGCGGGAAGTAGCGATAATATCGCGTGAGGAGGGCCGGAGAGATGTACGCGTCGCACTGGGGTTTACAGGAATCGCCGTTTCGCAACTACACGAATCCGCAGCGTTTCTACCAGAGCCCGACCCATGAGGAGGCCCTGGCCCGGCTGCACTTCCTCGTCGAGGAACATCGCCGTCTGGGGCTCCTCCTGGGGCCCGGCGGCAGCGGCAAATCGTTCTTGCTGGAGGTCTTCGCCGCGCAGCTTCGCCGCGGCGGGGCGGCGGCGGCCAAGGTGGATCTGCTGGCCGTCGAGCCGGCGGAAATGCTCTGGCTGGTCGCGCTGGGGCTGGGACTGAATCCCGAGCCGACCCATCCGACCGCCGCCCTGTGGCGGATGATCACCGATCGGCTCTTGGAGAACCGCTATCAGCAGATCGAGACGGCGATCCTCCTGGACGACGCCGATCAGGCCAGCCGCCAGGTCTTGGCGCAGGTCGCCCGGCTGGCAGAATACGATTGCACGGCCGACTCCCGCCTGACGCTGGTGTTGGCCGGGCGGCAAGAGCAGATCGGGCGGATCGGCGACCGCCTCCTGGGCCTGGCCGAGCTGAGGATCGACGTCGAGCCTTGGGAGCAGGCCGAGACGGAGAACTACCTGAAGGCCTCGTTGGCCCATGCGGGCTGCGAGGCGGCGGTGTTTGCCGAGCCGGCCTTGGCCCGACTCCAAGAGCTTTCCCACGGCATTCCGCGGCGGATCAATCAACTGGCCGACTTGGCGTTGCTGGCCGGCGCCGGCCAGGAACTGCCGCAGATCGGCGCCGAGGTCGTCGAGTCGGCCTATCGCGAGCTGGGCGTGGCTCAAGTGTAAGGGACCAGGGGCCAGAGGGATAAGGATAAAGGATGAAGGATCAAGGATGACCGGGCATATTCGGCCCAACCATCCTTCCCCCTCCTGCGATTCCCTTCATCCTTTATCCTTCATCCTTCATCCTTCCGCCGCCCCCCAGCCTTGATCCTTCCTCCTTCATCCCTTATCCTTCATTTCCATGCCCACCCCGCGGCGCATGATCGTTCTGACCGACGGGTATCGCGATCCGCACACCGCCAAGACGGCGATCTGCGTGATTCGCTATCGCCCCGAGGAAGTTGTGGCCGTGCTGGACCGCCAAGGGGCCGGCCGGACCGCCGGCGATTGGCTGGGCGTGGGCGGACGCATCCCGGTGGTCGCCGCGGTGGCCGACGCCCCGGAGGCCAACGCCCTGCTGGTGGGCATTGCCCCGCCCGGCGGCAAGCTGCCGCCGCACTGGCGGCCGATCCTCCTGGAGGCCGTCCACCGCCGCCTGACCGTGATCTCCGGCCTGCACGAGTTTCTCGCCGACGACGCCGAGTTGGCCCGCGCCGCCGCCAGCACGGGCGCCGAGCTGATCGATCTCCGCCGCAACGACGAACACGACGTGGCCGACCGCCAAGGCATCCGCGCCGGCTGCCTGCGGATCCACACCGTCGGCAACGATTGCAGTTGCGGCAAGATGGTCGCGGCGGTGGAACTTTCCCGCGGACTGGTCCGCGCCGGGGTCGATGCCGCCTTCGTCGCCACCGGCCAGACCGGCATGCTCGTGGCCGGCAGCGGCTGCCCCATCGACCGCGTGATCGCCGACTTCCTCAGCGGCGCCACGGAAAAGCTCGTCCTGGCCAACCAGCACCACGACGTGATCGTCGTGGAAGGCCAGGGGAGCCTGTTTCACCCGCGCTACTCGGGCGTGACGCTGGGGCTGCTGCACGGCCTGATGCCGCACGGCCTGGTGTTGTGCTACGAGATGGGCCGCACGGCCGTGGCGGGCATGGAGAGCGTGCCGCTGGCCTCCCTGGAGAAGGTCGTCGCCTTCTACGAGGCCGCCGCCAACGTGATGCACCCTTGCCGGGTGATCGGCGTGGCCGTCAACGGCCAGCGGTTTCCCCGCGACGCCGACGTGGCGGCCGAGTGCGACCGCGTCGAGCGGGCGCTGGGCCTGCCGGCCTGCGACGTGCTTCGTCAAGGCCCCGGCAAGCTGGTGCAAGCGGTCCTGGAATTGAAAAAGTCTCGATGAAACTCACGCTCCACGGCTTCGATCTGCACACCAGGCATCCGTTCACCACCGCGCACGGCACCAGCGGCGGCCAATCCACGGTCGTGGTCGAGTTGGAGCAGGATGGCCTCTGCGGCTACGGCGAGGCGCCGCAGTCGCCCTACTACGGCGCCGACGCGGCCAGCACGCGGGCGGTCTTGGAGCGGGCGCGGCCGCGGATCCAATCGGCCAGGCTCGACGATCCCGCCGAGCTTTGGGAGCAATTTCGCCCGCTGTTGGGAGCGACGCCCTTCGCCCAATGTGCCCTCGACGTGGCGGCCCACGACCTCTGGGGCAAGCTCCGCGGCGCGCCGGTTTGGAAACTCTGGGGCCTGGCCCTCGACCGCGTGCCGCCGAGCGACTATACCATCGGCATCGACGCCGTCGAGGTCATGCTGGCGAAGCTGGCCGAGATGCCCGGCTTCCCCGTCTACAAGATCAAGCTGGGTACGCCCGAGGACCTCGAAGTGCTCGCGGCGCTCCGCCGGCACAGCGACGCGGTGTTTCGTGTCGACGTCAACGGCGGCTGGACGGCCCAGCAGACCATCGCCCTGATTCCGGCGTTGGCGGCCCTGGGGGTCGAACTGATCGAGCAGCCGCTGCCGCCGGAACAGGATGACGAGATGCGGCCGGTCTTTGCCGCTTCGCCGCTCGCGTTGCTGGCCGACGAGAGTTGCCGCGGCCCGGCCGACGTGGACCGCTGCGCGGGCCGCTTCCACGGCATCAATATCAAGCTCGCCAAGTGCGGCGGACTCACGCCCGCGCGGCGGATGATCCAACACGCCCGGCAACTCGGTCTGCGGGTGATGATCGGCTGCTTCACCGAGTCGACGATCAACATTTCGGCCGCCGCCCAACTCCTGCCGTTGGCCGACTACGCCGACCTGGACGGGGCGTTGCTGCTGGCCGACGACATTGCCGCCGGGGTCCGCATCGAGCGCGGCCGCGTGATGTATCCCCGGACGGCCGGCTGGGGCGTGGAGTTGCTCACGCCCGGTCGAAGGGAAAGGCGATGACCTCGCGAATGTCGGCGGCCCCGGCGGCCAACATCACCAGGCGGTCCAGTCCCAGTGCCACGCCGACCGCCGGCGGCAAACCGGCCTCCATGGCCGCCAGGAGCCGCGTGGGCTCTGGTAGCGGTGACTTGCCGTCGGCCTGGCGCTGGGCGTTGACCAGGGCATCGCGCCGCCGCAACTCGTCGGCGTCGAGCAACTCCTGGTAGCCGTTGGCCAGTTCGATGCCCGCCACGTACAGCTCGAAGCGCTCGGCCAGCGGCGGATTTCCCGGCCGCACCCGCGCCAATGCCGCCTGCGTGGCCGGATAATCGTAGAGCAACAGCGGCCCGTCGCGGTCTAAGTGCGGCTGCACCCGCTCCGTCAAGAGCCAATCGAGCCAACCGTCGCGGTCGTCGACCGCCAGGCCTTCCGGCGGAGACACTGTCAATTGTTTTGCCGCCTCGATCAGTTCGGCCGTGCTGGCCGCGTGCGGATCCACTCCGGCGTATTGCCGAAACGCGTTGCGGTAGCTCAATCGTTGTGCCGGGCCGCGGTGCAAAAGCGCCTCGCACAGGTCGCTGGTAAACTTCATGCCCTCGTCGAACCCGTCGCCGGTGTGATACCACTCCAGCAACGTAAACTCGGGGTTGTGCAGCGGGCCTTGCTCGTCACGCCGAAAGACGCGGCTGATCTGGTAGATGGCCTTCGGGCAGCCGGGAGTGGCCAGGAGCCGTTTCATGGCCGCCTCGGGCGAGGTTTGCAGCCAAAGCCGGGGACTGTCCCAATTTTCGTCCGACGAAAATGGGACTGTCCCCTTCAACGGAGCGTTCTCGCGCCGCAGCGAGAACGGATCGAGGTGCCGATCGACGACAGTTTCCGCGGAGAGGATGGGCGTTTCGACTTCGAGGAAGCCACGGTGGTGGAAGAACTCGCGGGTCTGCCGCAGCAATTCCGCCCGCAGTCGCAGCCTCGGCCAACTGGCCGTGGGACGGAAGTCGGCGGGCTCGGGGCTGGCATCACGGCGAGAAGGCATGGCAGGGCCCGCGAAGGACCAAAGGACGGCCGCGATTACCGTGGTTTGGCCACCAAGGGCGGGGCTTCCATGTCGTTGCGGTCGGACCGGTGCCACAGGGGCAGGCCGCGGCGGACTCGCTCGGCCATCACCTGGAGCTTCTCGCTCGTCCCCGGCATCGCATCGGAGGCCGAAAACTTGCTGAACTCGACCTCCGCGGGCTCAAAATCCCAAAACCCCAACTTGATCGCATCCAGGACGGACTTCGGCACCTTTTGGCTCCTTGTGAGGTACGTTTCCGGCCCCCCGGTGTCTGGAGGAGAGCAGCAGCAAGAGGTGCCGAGTGGATTGGACGGCAGACACCGGACTTTGTTACCGCAGCGTTATCACATCCTGCGTAAATTGAGTATCCATTTTTTCACCATTATGTCAAGCATTTTTTCGCGATTGTGGTGGTTCCGCGGGCCATTTCCCGCTATCATTCCCTAGTTATGCACACCCCAGGGCACGACCCGCGACACGACCGATTTCTGCTCGGCGCGATTGCCCTGGTCCTGGCTGGATACCTTGTTGCCGCGGCGGCCGGGCTTCCCCAGGAGGCAACGAAGAGCCTCCAGCAGGCCGGGCCGGGGCACGCGCCGCTGGCCGCCGCCGCGCATCCTGTCCCCTGCCCATCCTATGGGACGAGCCTGCCGTTTGTCTTGCTCTTGCTGGGGATCGCGGTGCTTCCGCTGTTGCCGGCGACTGCGGCGTGGTGGGAGAGCAATCCGCATCGCTTCTACTTCTCGGCCGCGCTGGCGGCGGCGACGCTGGCCTATTACCTCTTCTGGCGCACGTTTCCGTTGGAGTCGGAGTGGCCGGCGCCGCACGTGGTGCTTCCCGCGGTCCGCGGGCCGAACTTCGCCCTGGCCGGCGACGTGCTGTTGCGGGCGGTCGTCGGCGAGTATGGGCCGTTCATCCTCTTGCTCTTCAGCCTGTACACCATCAGCGGCGGCATCCGCATCGCCGGCGAAGTGCCGGCCCATCCGCGAACCAACACCCTCTTCCTGGCCGTCGGGGCCGTCCTGGCCAGCCTCATCGGCACCACCGGGGCGGCCATGCTGCTGATCCGTCCCCTGTTGGAAGTCAACCGCCAGCGCCGCCACGTTGCCCATACCGTGGTCTTCTTCATCTTCATCGTGTGCAATTGCGGCGGCTGCCTGCTGCCCACCGGCGATCCGCCGCTGTTTCTCGGCTATCTGCTGGGGGTGAGTTTCTTCTGGACGCTCTCGCTGTGGCGGGAGTGGGCCTTCGTCAATCTCGCGCTGCTGGCCCTCTATTACCTGCTGGACCGCCTTTGGTATTACGCCCGCGAACCGGCCGCTGCGATCGCCCACGACGAGACGAGGGTCCACCGCTTCCGTTTCCGCGGCCTGGGGCTCAATGTCCCGCTGCTGGCGGCCACGGTCGCCTGCGTGGCCCTATTGGACCCGGCCAAGACGCTGCCGGGGACCCCCTGGCATCCTTGGCTCTACCTTCGCGAGATGACGCTGCTGGGCCTGGTGGCCGCGTCGCTGCTGGGCAGCCATGAGACGCGCCGCGCCAACAGCTTCAGCTATGGGGCCATCATCGAGGTGGCCGCCTTGTTCTTCGGCATCTTCCTCTCGATGCAGCCGGCGCTGGAGGTCCTCCGCCTGAAGGGGCCGGAATTGGGGCTCGCCCGGCCGGCGCATTTCTTCTGGGGCACGGGCATGCTCTCTTCGGTCCTGGACAACGCCCCCACCTACGTCGTCTTCTTTGCCGCGGCCAAGTCGCTCGGCGGCGGCACGGCGGCCACGGGCGGGGTCGCCGCGCCGCTCTTGGCGGCAATCAGCCTGGGGGCCGTCTTCCTCGGCGCCATGACCTATATCGGCAACGGTCCGAATTTCATGGTCCGGGCGGTGGCCCAGCGGGCCGGCGTCCGCATGCCCGGCTTCTTTGGCTACATGGCCTACAGTTGCCTCATCCTGTTGCCGCTGCTGGTGTTGATGCAGGTGCTGTTTCTGCGCTAGAACAGGTGGAAGATGAAGCGCACCGCGAAGTATACCCCCACCACGATCAGCACCGTACCGGCGATCCGCTGGCCCCAGCGGGCAACCGGGGCCGTGACGGCGAAGACCTGCCCAAGCAGCCGGGCACTGAAGGCCAACACCCCCGCCGCCAGCACCACCGGAAAGGCGGCGCCGAGACCGTAGGCCAGCGGTAGCAGCAGCCACGAGTGGTGCGCAGCCGCCATCCACAACAGGCTGCCGAAGAAGAACGCCGCCGACGCCGGACAGAAACCCAACGCCAACAGCACCCCCAGCGGCAAGGCCGCCCAGAGTCCCCAGCGCTCGGCCCGCGCCTGCCAGCGCCCGGCCGGATTTCGGCCCAGCCCCGGCAGCCGAATCAGTTCCAGCAGGAGCATTCCCAACAGGATGAGGATCGGGCCCAAGGCTCCGGTGACGTAGTCCTGCAAGCACCAGGCCAACGCGACGGCGTCCATGCCGCGCAGGACCGCGGCGGCCAGGGCCACGTAGGTGAGTGACCCGCCCAGGGCATAGAGCACCCCGGCCAGCAGTACCCGGCCGGGACTGGCCGCCCGGCCGCCGAGGAAGGCCACGGCGGCGATGCCCGCGGCCAGCGGGCAGGGATTGATCGCCGTGGCGATTCCCAGCATCAGTGCTTCAGCGAACGACCAGGACATGGACCACTAAGGATAAAGGATGAAGGATGAAGGAGCAACGGGCCGCAGGGAACACTTCGTCCTTGATCCTTCATCCTTGATCCTTAATTCTTCGGCGGAGGTACTCGACGAAGCGGGCCTTGTCGCGCTGCAAGCGGGCGGCCTCGATGAGATTGTCCCACGTCGTCGTGCCGTCGCGGTGGACCCGCACCAACACGACCGCCGGCCCGACGACTTGATAATCGCGGCAGAAATGTTCGTTCTCCGGCTGCTGGACGTCCAGCACGCGCAACTCGATCCGCCCGCTGCGAAGCAGAACGGCGAAGCTGCTTTGCAAAACTTCCCGCGTGGTGGCCTCCATGTTCAAGCACAAGGGGCAGCGCACGGTCGCATGGAAGCAATAGACGATCAACTTCTCCTGAGGCGCGGCGGGCGGCGGCCCAGCGGCGGGCGGCACGTCGCGTCGCAGATTCTTGGCCACGAGTCCGGCCACACAGAGGGCGACGAACCCGAGCAAAACGCCGTTGAGAACCGCTTTCAGTCGCATGAGTGGCCAACCGGGCGCCAGGGTACGGAAAGAGGGGGGCGGGCCCCTTCGTCCTCGTGCGGCGCTACCTCCAGTTTACCACGTTTCGTGCGGCGGTTAGCGGCCGCCGGCCACGTAGCGACGCGGATTCTGCTGAAATCGCGCCAAGGTCTCGGCACTGGCGAACAAGTACACTTTGCCGCCGCAAAAGAGGGAATGTTCGGGTTTCCCCGCCACGTGGGCGCCGCTGTCGACCGCCATGACTGCGTCGTCTCCGGCAAACCCCGGCAGGTAACGGCTGGCCGCTGCCATAAACCGCTGCTGTTGCTCGGGTCCGGAGAGCAGAAACGTTCGTCCCCCGCAGACCACGGACCAACGAGCGTCGCCGCGGACCCACTTCTCCTCTTCGACCAATGCCACGGGGCAGTAGCCCTCCAGCGCGACCGGAGTTTCCGTGGCCACGCCGGCCACCGGCGAGGCGGCGGGCAAATTCCGCTGCGGATCGCCTTGGGCCGATAGGGACCCGAGCCAGTCCGCACGGGTTGCCATGGCCGGCTGGCCCTCCTCGATCGGCACCACGGCGCTGACTTGCACGACTTGGGATTGCTGGCAGGGCTCCTGGTAGGGCAGCAACCCGCCATCGCTGGGAAGCGGGGCCTTGGGCACCTCCGGAATTTCCGGCTGCGCCGGCACATCGCTGTTTTCCTTCGCCGGCGCCGCCGGCGAGGGAGCCGGGGCCTGTTTCTTGCCCCCGGAAGGAAGCGGAGTTACTGGGCCTTCCTTCGCCGCAGGTGGAACTGGCGATTCCGGCTCCAACCCGGGCAAACTGCCTTCCAGGCCGGGCTGCTTCGGCGTCGGCTTCGGGGCCGTCGGCTGGGGCGACTCGGCCGGCTTTCCCGCCGGTTTCCCGGCCGGCTTGCGAGGTCCTTCGGCAGGTCTTTCCTCGCCTGGCAATGGAGTGACCTCACCGGGCAGTCGCGTGCCTCCCGTGGGCAGTTGCGTGCCCTCACCCGGCAGTTGCGTGCCCTCACCCGGCAGCGTTGTCTGTCCCGGCTGTCCGGGCTTTTCGGTGGTCGCGCCCGGCGTCTCCGGCCCGCTGGGCAACGCCGAAGCCCTGGGCAATGGCGCTTGCGGCTGGCCCGCCGGCGGGGGAATCACTTCGTTTCCCACTGCCCCGGGGAAGCGTCTTTCCGGCCTTTGGTCGCACGGCCATTCCCGCCATTGCGTTTCATAGTAGCCAAAGTTTCTCGCGTTGGGACGGCAGCACTGGCCGCTATAAAGGCTGTTGGAGGGCGTGTCGGCGAACGTGGCAACGCCGCCGGCCAACACCGCCCCCAGGCAACCGTGCAGCGCGAACTTCAAGCCCCATGGCAGGTACTTGCCCATAACGTCTTCCCTTCTTGCCTTTCGGTTACGCTAGAAAGTTGGATTGGTTTGCGGGTGGTTGTAGTCGCGGCCCATCGTCTGGAGGCTGCGGGCGGTGGAACTGCCCAGACTCGTGAAGCCCAGCACCCGCTCGAACGGAGCGATCATCTTGTTCACCACGTTGTTGAGGGTCACCATCT
>JBKQVT010000030.1:0-35928 GCA_052139835.1 Thermoguttaceae bacterium | reverse complement strand
GGCTCGCTCCGCTCGACCCACCCTACAATAACGCCACCCCGGGAATCCTCCCATGCGAACCATCTTCCTCTCACTCTCGCTGGCCCTGGCCGCCACGGCCTCGGCCCAAAACGTCTTCCCCTATCATTTCGAGAACCAAAGGCTCCCCAACGGCCTGCGGGTGGTCCTGGTGCCCATGCCCGGCAGCGGGCTGATCAGCTATTGGTCCATCGTGCGGACCGGCAGCCGCGACGAGATCGAGCCGGGCAAGTCGGGCTACGCCCACTTCTTCGAGCACATGATGTTCCGCGGCACCGAGAAACACCCCAACGGCGAGTACGACCGCCTGGTGACCGCCATGGGCGCCGACTCCAACGCCTTCACGGAAAACGACCTGACCGCCTTCTACCTCACCTTCGCCAAGGAGGACCTGCCGACGGTAATCGAGCTGGAGAGCGACCGCTTCCAGAGGCTCAAGTTCGATCTGGCCGCCTTTCAGACCGAGGCGGGGGCGGTCTACGGCGAATTTCGCAAGGACGAGACGCAGCCGGACTTCATCCTCGACGAACGGCTGCACGACACGGCCTTCGACGTGCACACCTACAAGCACACGACCATGGGTTTCGAGGCCGACGTGAAGGCCATGCCCAAGGCCTATGACTACGCCGTGAATTTCCATCGCCGCTTCTACCGGCCCGAGAACGTCGTGCTGCTGGTGGTCGGCGACATCGAGCCGGCGGCGGTGATGAAGCTCATTAACGAATTTTACGGCGGCTGGCAGCGGGGCTACACGCCGGCGAGAATCCCCCCGGAGCCGCCCCAAAAGGGCGAGCGCCACGTGGCGGTCTCCTATCCGGGCAAGACGCTGCCGATCCTCGATCTGGCCTATCGCAGCGCGGCCTTCGATCCCGACGACCGCGACTATGTCGCCTCCCGGCTCTTGATGCAACTGGCCTTCGGCGAGACCAGCAAGCTCTATCAAAAGCTGGTCCTGGAGCAGCAGAAGGTGGAGGCGATCTCAGGCGACGTGCCGCTCAGCCGCGACCCTTCGCTCCTGGAGGTGACGGCGGTCATCAAGCGGACCGAGGACATCGAGCCGGTCCGCGGGGAAATCGAGCGGACGATCCGCGAGTTCCAGACCACCCCGGTGGACGCCGAGAAGCTTGCGCGGGTGAAACGCCATGAGAAATACAGCCTGCTGATGACGATGGATTCGCCCGCCAACGTGGCCGGCCACCTCGTGCCGTTCATCGGCGTGACCGGCGGGATCGAGGCCCTCGACCACCTTTATGCCACGGCCGAGCGGGTGACGCCCGAGGACATTCAACGGGCGGCCAAAACATTCCTCGACCCCAAGCGACGGACCGTGGCGGTCTTGAAAGGAACCGAGCAATGAAATACGCGATTAGTCTCTGTTGCGGAACGCGGCGAACAGGTTTTCGGGTGCCACTGCTGGCTTGTCCAGCAGTGCCGACGTGCCGCCCCACCGCACTGCTGGACAAGCCAGCAGTGGCACCCCACCTTCCGCAACTGGTTGCCATTTTAGCCTGTTTGACCTTTTGCTCCCTTTGCACCACAGCGGCCGCGGCCGAGCCGATACCGCTGTCGCAATGCGTGCTGCTGCCGGTGCCCGGCGATCCGACGATTTCCTTCCGCCTCTGTTTCACGGTCGGCTCGCAGGACGACCCGCCGGGCAAGGAAGGGCTGGCCGCCATCACGGCCGCCATGCTCGCCGAGGGCTCGACCAAGCAGAACAGCTACCAGGCGGTCCTGGAAAAGCTCTTCCCGCTGGCCGGCGGTTATGCCGACTCGACCTCGGTCGAGATGACGGTCATTTCCGGCCGCATCCACAAGGACAACCTGGCCGACTACTATCCGCTCTTGATGCAGGCGGTCCTCTCGCCCGGCTTCCGCCAGGAAGACCTCGACCGCATCAAGGGCCAGGCCATCGACTACCTGGAAAACGGCCTCCGCTACTCCAGCGACGAGGAGTTGGCCAAGTCGGTCTTGTATGAGACGATCTTCGCCGGCACGCCCTACGGGCACATCACCGCCGGGCACGTCAAGAGCCTGAAGAGCATCACGCTGCACGACGTCCGGGTCTTCTACGTGCAGCATTTCACCCGGAACAACCTCGTGGTGGGTCTGGGCGGCGGGTACGATGCTGCCTTGCTGGAGAAGCTCTGCGAGGACTTGGGCGCGCTGCCGGCTGGAGGCGATTACGTCCCCAGCATGAAATCCGCGATCAAACCGCAGCCGATCCACGGCCTGCAAGTGACGATCGTCGAGAAGGACGCCCCGGCGACGGCCATCAGCATCGGCGCGCCCATCGACGTGCTCCGCGGCCAAAAAGACTTTTATCCGCTGGCGGTGGCCAATTCCTGGTTCGGCGAGCATCGCCACCCCGCGAGCCATCTTTACCAGGTCATCCGCGAACTGCGGGGGCTGAACTACGGCGATTATTCCTACATCGAGCACTTCGCCAACGGCGACTCGCTGCAATTCCCCCAGCCCAACGACGGCCGGCGGCAGCAAATCTTCGAGATCTGGCTCCGCGCCGTGCCGCACGAAGTCCGTCATTTCGTCCTCCGCGAGGCCCTCCGCGAACTGAAGCTCCTGGTCGATGGCGGGTTGGACGAGAAGAAGGTTTCCACGACCACCAACGCGCTGAGCAAATATGTGCTGCACTATGCCCCCACGACGATGGACCGGCTGGGCTACGCCCTGGACGACAAGTTCTACGGCATCGAGGGCAGCCACCTGGACATCTACCGGCAGCGGATGCAGGACATGAAGCCGGCAGAGGTCAACGCGGCCATTGCCAAACACCTTCAGTATAGAGACCTCCAGATCGTGATCGTGACCAAGGACGCCCGGTCGCTGGCCGACGCCCTGGTGGCCGACGCCCCCAGCCCGATCACCTATCCGGCGCCGCGGCCGCCGGCGGTCTTGAAGGAGGACGAGGAGATCATCCGCTTCCCGCTCGGGATCAAGCGGGAGAACATCCGCATCATCCCGGTAGAGAAGGTGTTCGAGTAGGGCGGGGATCGGTCCCCTCTCCCTCCGGGAGAGGGTTAGGGTGAGGGCTTTGGATCGAGAGGTGCGTTGCCCCGCTTGTACGTTTCGCCACCCGCCCTCACCCCCTGCCCCTCTCCCAAAGGGAGAGGGGAGATCGCGCTCACCCCAGGCGCATCCACACCGCCTTGAGATACTCGCTCTCCGGGACGCTGGAGGCGACGGGGTGATCGGCCGCGGCGCCGGTGCGGGCCAGGATCTGCATCGGCCGCGGACCGTGCCGCTCGGAGGCCGCGGCGGTGGCCGGAGAGACCAGCGGCCCGGCCTGGTAGGCGGCCGAACAGAGCAGGCCGAGGAAGTCCGGCTCCTTCACCAGGCCCGAGCAACAGCAACTCAGCATCAGCCCGCCAGGCCGCACCAGCCGCATCGCCAGCCGATTCAGATCGAAGTGTTTTCTTGTGCCATCTTCCAATTCCGCGCGGGAGCGGACGAGCTTGGGCGGATCGAGCACGACCACGTCGAATTGCCGCCCCAGGGCGATCATTTCCCGCATGTACGTGAAGGCGTCGGCCTGGACGAAGCGGGCGCGGACATGATTGAGATTGGCATTCTCGCGGGCGATCCGCAGCGGCTCCTCGTCGAGGTCCACGCCGGTCGCCTCGGCAGCCTTGCCCAGCCGCATCGCCTGCACGGCGAAGCCGCCGGTATAGCAGCAGAGGTCCAAGACGGTGCGGCCGACGGAGAATTCGGCCAGCCGGCGGCGGTTCTCCCGCTGGTCGCAGAAGAAGCCCGTCTTGTGCCCCCCGGCGAAACGCACGCGGAACCGCGTGCCGTGCTCGTGGATCGTCACCTGCTCGGGAAGCTCCGGCGAGGCGATTTCCGGCGGCTCTTGCCCCTCCTGGCTGAGGAACTGCGGGCTGCCGCGCACGAGCACGTGCCGCGTGTTGCACATCGCGGCCAGCCGGGCCAGCAGTGCCTCGGCACGCTGATACATCCCCAGCGTGAAGACCTCCGCGGAGAGCACCTCGCCGAAGCGATCGACCACCAGGCCCGGCAGCCCGTCGGCCTCGGCATGGATCAGCCGGTAGGCGTCCGCGACCTCGTCCAGCCGCAGCAACCCCCGGCGGAGCCCCACCGCCTGCTCCAGGCGCTCCTGCCAGCGGGCATCGTCGGGCAACTCGTCGCCTTGGAACAACATGCGGACGGCGATCTCGCTGCGGGGATTGTAAAGGCCATAGCCGAGCAATTTCCCCTCAGGGCCGTAGACCGCCACCAGGTCGCCGGCCTTGGCGCGCTCGACCTTGTCGATCCGCTTGCGGTAGATGGCCGGGTGGCGCGGAACGAAGCCGACGCGGACGGCCGGGATGGGGGCCGCCGGGTCGGGAGCCAGCGCCCGCTGCCGCAGCGCCCCGTGTGCCACGGGCATCTTGCCCGTGTTGTGCTCCGGCACGGGCGGGACGCCCGTGGCACGCGGCGATTCGGCGCGGCGTTTACGTTTCATCGGGCCCAGCCGCCAAGGAACAGGTTGGCAGCTCCCGGGAAGCCGTGGAACGGCGGCACCGGTGGCCTGCTGGGCTCCATGAATAGGGCCAAGCTAATGAACGCGACGATAGCCAGCAAACAGATAACCAGAAGCAGGTACCCGATAATCAAGCCCGCCAGGGCCAGCCCGTCTCCCTCCATGCCGGGATTTTTCCGAATCTCCCGCCTGGCGAGGTGCCCGCAGATGATCCCGCCCAGAGACAGGGGCCAAAAGCCGAAGCTGACGCAACTGAGCACCAGGGAAACGATCGCCAAGCTACAAGTTCGCCGTGGGGCGAAGGGATACTGTTGTGGGTTGTTGCCGGCGGTACTCATGTTTTTCTCCTCGACGGGAAACCATGGGGTGCGTCAGATTGGACCATCGCCAGCCTAGCAGAAATGGGAAGGTTGTCAACCGTCCCGGTCGCAGGAAGAAACCCCGGTTGACGCTGCCGCCGCAAGCCACGATAATGTCGCTTTCCGACACCGTATCACAAGGGGACAGTCCCATTTTCGTCGGACGAAAATTGGGACAGTCCCCAACCTTTAGTCCTGCCATGCCCATCATCGTGCAAAAGTTCGGCGGTTCCAGCGTGGCCGACAGCCAGAAGATCCTGGCGGCGGCCCGCAAGGCGATTCGTGCCCAAAAGGAAGGAAACCAGGTCGTCGTGGTCGTCAGCGCCATGGGCGACAACACCGACCTGCTGATCGGCCTGGCCAAGCAGATCACCGACCAGCCGCCGGCGCGGGAAATGGACATGCTGCTCTCGACCGGCGAGCAGGTGAGCGTGGCCCTGATGGCGATGGCCATCCATTCGCTGGGGCACAAGGCGATCAGCATGACCGGCGCGCAGATCGGCATTGTGACCGACAGCACGCACACCAAGGCCCGCATCCGCTCGATCTCGACCGACCGCATCCGCCGCGCCCTGGACGAGGGGAAGATCGTCATTGCCGCCGGGTTTCAGGGGATCGACGAGGCCTTCAACATCACCACGCTGGGGCGCGGGGGAAGCGACACGACGGCGGTGGCGCTGGCCGCGGTGCTGGGGGCGAAGTCGTGCGAGATCTATACCGACGTGGACGGCGTCTACACGACCGACCCGCGGATGGTGCCCGAGGCCCGCAAGATGAGCCAGATCAGCTACGACGAGATGTTGGAGCTGGCCACGGCGGGGGCGGGGGTGATGCACAACCGCTCCATCGAGTTTGCCAAGAAGTTCGCCGTGCCGGTCCACGTCCGCAGCAGTTTCAGCGACAACCCCGGCACCATGATCGTGGCGGAGCCGGAGATCGCCGGGCGGGCGGTGTGCGGGGCGGCGATGATCAAAAGCGACGCCCGCGTGACCGTTCGCAACGTCCCCGACCGGCCGGGGGCGGCGGTGACGATCTTCGCCAAGATCGCCGCCAAGAACATCGCCGTGGACATGATCGTGCAGAACGTGGCCGATGACGGCCGCACGGATATCTCCTTCACCGTGGTCCGCGACGACCTGCCCGCCACGCTCAAGGCCGTGGAGGACGGCGTCAAGGAGCTGGGGGCCGAGGGCTACACCTGCGACGACGAGGTGTCGAAGATTTCCATCGTGGGCCTGGGCATGACGACGCAGACGGGGGTGGCCGAGCGGATGTTTCGCGCCCTGGCCGAGGGGGGCATCAACATCATCATGATCACCACCAGCGAGATCAAGATCTCGGTGCTGGTGGCGCGGGAGCACGCCCTGGAGGCCCTCCGCACGGTGCACGGGGAATTCGCGCTGGAGAAGGACCCCGACGGCGCCGCCCGCGGCGACGCCGGCGGCGCGGCCCTGGGGCGGGGCAATTCCCACGAAATCGTGGCCCGCATGGAAAAAATGGAGGAATTGATCATCGAGGACATCAGCCTCGACGAATCGCAGGCCCGGCTGACCGTGCTCGGGCTGCCGGACATCCCCGGACTGGCCGCCCAGGTGTTCGACGAGATCGCCGAGGCGGGGATCGTCGTCGACATGATCGTGCAGAGCGTGGGCCGGCAGGGGCACGCCAACATCTCCTTCACCGTCCCCCAGACGGAACTTGCCAAGACGCTCCGCGTCACGGCCGAGCAGGCCGAGACGCTGGGCTGCCCGCCGCCGCGGCATTGCCCGCGGGTGGCCAAGCTCTCCGTCTTCGGCGTGGGCATGAAGAGCCACACCAACGTCGCCACCCGCATGTTCCAGTCGCTGGCCGCCGAGGGCATCAACGTCGATCTGATCAGCACCACCGAGGTCCGCATCAACGTGATGGTCGACGGGCGTTACGGCCAGCGGGCGCAGGCGGCGCTGCTGAAGGAATTCGCGGACGCGATGGGCTAGCGGAAAAGCGAGCCGCGGGGTTTATCCCCGCGGTTACGGTGCGCTGAAGAAACGCCCGTTTCCCGCCGATCTTCTTTCCCCGTCGGGTGGCGCCGCCAATCCGCCGGGATAAACCCGGCGGCTCGCCCGCCCTCCGCCTTATTCTCCCAGCACGTCGTTGAGCACGTCCTCGTTGACGTAGATCGGCAGCGGCGGATTGCAGGTGACCGCCACGGCGATGGCGTCGGAGGGCCGGGCGTCGATCTCGACTAGCTCGCCCTGGTGGCGGACGCGCAAACGGGCGAAGTAGGTGTGCTCCTTCAACTCGCTGATGATCACGTCCTGCAGCTCCGCCCCCAGGTTCTCCACCACGTTGACGATCAGGTCGTGGGTCAACGGGCGCGGCGACTTCTTGCCCATCACGCGGCTTTCGATGCTGGCCGCCTCGAAGAGCCCGATGAGGATGGGGAAGGTCCGCTGGCCGCCCACCTCCTTCAGGTAGATGACCTGCTGTTCGTCCCGCTCACTGATAATGATTCGCGACAATTCCATCGCGACAGGCATGGTCGTATCCTTGCGCACGAGCCTCGGCTGCGGGGGGAGGCCCACGGACCGCCCCGACACGCTTCATTATAGGCCCGGACGTTTGGGTATGGCTAGTGGGGCCATACGCCCGAAACACGAGAAATGCTATAATTGGTCTGTCTTGTGGCATCCGGTCGCAGTTGTAGAGCCCCACCAGAACTGCTGAGGAACCCGCCATGCGATTCGTCAGCGCTCGTGAATTCCGCGGCAACTTGGCCGAGGTCTGGCGTCGGCTGGCCGAGGAGCATGACATCGTCATTACCTCCAATGGGAAACCGGTAGCCATTCTGTCGGCGGTTTCTCCCGACGACCTGGAGGAGTCGCTTGCGGCGCTGCGGCGGGCGCGGGCGATCATGGCCGTGGAGGCCGTGCAGCAGCAGTCCGTGGTCGCCGGGCGGCATCGCCTGGCTGCCAAGGATGTCGCCAAAGAAATCGCTGTTGCCCGTAAAGGCTCCGGGCGATTGGGGTCATACCGTAGCGGTAGGAGGCGGTGATGTCGCGTGAGGTGCCACTGCTGGCTTGTCCGGTAGTGCTACACCCCGTGGTGGTTCGCCACTGCTGGACAAGCCAGCAGTGGCGCCCGCGCGTCAGCGGCCGGCTGATTTCGCCGCGGCCAGGCGCTCGAGAAACGCGGCCACGGCGGCGCGCTGACTTTCAAGGTCCGCGAGGCCGTCACGCTCGGCCTGGACCACGGCGGGCGGGGCCCGGTCGACAAAGCTCTTGTTCTCCAGCTTCTTCCGCTTCGCGGCGATCAGGCCGTCCAGCTTCGCCAGGTCCTGCTGCTTCCGCTGCCGCTCGGCCGCCACGTCGATGAGGTCGGATAGATCGACGAAGATTTCCATGCCGGGCAGGGCCACGTCGGCGCTCAGGGGCGGGGCCTGCACGTCCGGGCCCCAGGCGATCGGCCGGGCGGCCGCCATCGAGGCGAAGTAGGGCTCCATCGGCCGCAAGAGGGCCGCCGTCGGCTCGTCGCAGCGGACGGCGAAGGCGATCTGCGTCCGGGGCGGCACGTTCTGCCGGCCGCGAATGTCGCGGACCGCCCGCAGAACCTCCTGGAAACGGCCGAACTGGGCCTCGATCCGCTCGTCGCGGCCCACGGCGTCGCACTCGGGCCAGGGCGCAATCATGATGCTCTCGGCCGCCGGCTCGACCGCGTCGATACCCCGCCGCGGGGCGATGGCCGCCAAAAGCTGCCAGACCTCCTCGGTCACAAACGGTGTCATCGGGTGCAAGAGCCGCAGCAGCGTGTCGAGCACGTGCGCCAAGACCCGCTGCGCCGTGGGCCGGCTGGAAGGCTCGCCGAGCCGGGCCTTGACCATCTCCACGTAGAAACTGCAAAATTCGTCCCAGGCGAAGCCGTAGAGCACCCGCGCGGCGTCGGCATAGCGATACTCGTCCAACGCGGCGGTCGCCTCGTGGGCCACCGTGGCCAGCCGGCTGAGTATCCAGCGGTCCTCGACCGTCAGCTCCGCGTCGGCCACGACGCCGGGCGTGTAACCTTCCAGGTTCATCAGCGAGAACCGCGCGGCGTTCCAGAGCTTGTTGCAGAAATTCCGCGCCAGCTCGAAGCGGTCGCTCACCACGGCCCCGCGGGGCAGGGCCTTGTCGGCCGGCTTTTCGGCCCATTGCGTGGAGAACTCCTTGCCGCACTTCGGGCACTTGATCCGCGGCCGCACACGGTTCTCCTTCGTCTGCTCCACGAGCGCCGCGCAGTGCGGACACTCGAACTCGACCGGCATGCGAATGTCCTGCGTCTCCGTGGTCAGGTAGGCCAGGCCGAAGCGGAGCGAATCGGCGCCGAACTTCTCCATCACGTCCACCGGGTCCACGCCGTTGCCCTTCGACTTCGACATGCCTTCGCCGTACCCGTCGAGGATTTTCGGGTGGATGAAGACGTCGTGGAAGGGGATGTCGTGGGCGTTGTAGAGGCCGGTGAGCACCATCCGCGCCACCCAAAGCGTGATGATGTCGCGGCTGGTAATGAGCACGCTGGTGGGATAGTAATACTTCAGTTCCGGCGTCTGGTCCGGCCAGCCGAGCGTCGAGTGCGGCCAGAGGGCCGAACTGAACCAGGTGTCCAGGACGTCCTGCTCGCGGACCGTGCGATGCCCCGGCACGGCGTCGTCGGTAAGGTCCGCCTCCTCGGCGCAGATGAGCCACTGCCCATAGTGCTCGTCGCGCTGCCAGACAACGTCCTTGCGGGCGGCGAAGGCCCGCTCTAGATCGGCCTCGGTGGCCGTCTTGCAATACCAGATGGGAATCTGGTGTCCCCACCAGAGCTGCCGGCTGATGGGCCAGTCGCGTTTCTCGCTGAGCCAATCGACGTAGCCCTTCGTGTAGCGCTCGGGGATGATCTTCACGCGGCCGTCGGCCACGGCGTCGATCGCGGTCTGGGCGAGTCGCTCCATCTTGACGAACCACTGATCGGTCAAGAGCGGCTCGATGGGCGTCTTCGAGCGGTCGCTATGGGCCAGGTCGATCTCGCGGTCCTCGACCTTGACCACCAGGCCGAGTTTTTCCAGGTCGGCGACGACGTTTTCGCGAGCCACAAGCACCGTCTGGCCGCGATACGCCTGTGGAACCTCGTCGCTGAGCGTGCCGTCGAGGTTGAGGATATTGACCATCGGCAGGTTTTGCCGCAGGCCGACTTCATAGTCGTTGGGGTCGTGGGCCGGGGTGATCTTGACGGCCCCGGTGCCCAACTCGGGCTTCGCCCAAACGTCGGCCACCAGCGGAATCTCGCGGTCGGCCAAGGGCAACCGGAGCTTGCGGCCGGCCATGGCCATGTCGCGGAGCACGAGCAACGCGGGGAGCATCGTCTGGCGGCGCTGGCGGACGTCGTCTAGTTCGGCCTGGAGTTCGGGCTTCTGCTTGGCCGGCGCGGCGGCCAGCCGGGCCTCCAACTCGGCCTCGGCCTTATCCAGTGCCGCCGCCGGATCGGGGTGGACCGCCACCGCCGTGTCGCCCAGCATCGTCTCCGGCCGCGTGGTGGCGATGGTCACGTGCTTGGGCTCGCCGGGCCGGGGATCGACCACCGGATAGTTGAAGTACCAGAAGTGTCCCGCCACCGCCTCGTGAAAGACCTCGTCGTCGCTGACGGCCGTCTGCAGCATCGTGTCCCAATTGACCAGCCGCTTGCCGCGGTAGATCAGGCCGTCGCGGAAGAGGCGGAAGAACGTGTGCCGGACCGCCCGCGCGCAGACCGCGTCGAGCGTGAAGCGCCGCCGCTGCCAGTCGCAGCTACAGCCCATCTGCTTGAGTTGGCCGAGGATGCGGGTTTCGTAGTCGTTTTTCCACTGCCAAATCTTGGCGACCAGGCCGTCGCGGCCGAGTGTGTGGCGGCTGAGTTTTTCCTCGGCCAGCAGGCGTCGCTCGACCACCGCCTGGGTGGCGATGCCCGCATGGTCGGTCCCAGGGAGCCAGAGCGTCTCGAATCCTTGCATCCGTTTCTGGCGGATGAGGATGTCCTGGAGGGTGTTGTTCAGGGCGTGGCCGAGGTGCAGGGCCCCGGTCACGTTCGGCGGCGGGATGACGATGCTGTAGGGTTTTTTGGCCGGATTGGGCTCGCTGTGGAAGAAGCCCTTTTCCTCCCAGAAGCGATACCAGCGCTCTTGGGCCGCGGCGTGATCGTATTGTTTGGGCAGATCGGGGAGTGGGGTGGGCATGGGGTGATTCACATTATGTGCGGGCACGCGTCTTGCGGGCCGCGCGGCTGCCCCGGAACTGGCCCTGCTCGCTTCGCGCCAGGGCGATCTGCCTGGCCAAATAGACCTTGGCGAGACTCTGGTACGGCACGTCGATTTTCTTGGCCAGGGCCTTGAGTTCCGCCAGCATATCGGAGGGGATCCGAATGGAGATCGACTTCAAGGATGGCTTCAGGTTCGGGAAGGGGTTGGCGTCGCCGACGCGGCTGGAGTGAACGTAGCCGTAATCCAACGGCGAATGCGTCGCCCAGAACTCGCGTTCTTGGTCTTCGTTCTTGAACGCCGGTATTCGATCAGCCCGTTTCTTCATAAAAGCGTCTTTCTTTCCGGTTCATGTCTCTGGCGGAGATGACTCGGATCAGGTTGCCTCTTACCGTGAAGATTACCGCGAGCAGCCGTCCCCCATTGGTCCTGCCGAATGCCGCCCACCGCTTCTCAGCAGCGGAATGCCTGGGGTCGTCCAGGACGAGCAGGGGCACATTGAAGAAGACCTGCTCGCACTCCCAATTCTCCACGTCGTGCGCGACGCGATTCTTGTCGGCGTTGCCCTCATCCCACTGGAAACCGACAACGTTTTCAGAACCGTTACCCATGCGTAGTAAGTGTATATGAACAACATATACAAGTCAAGGCGTTCTCCACTGGTTCCTCGCGGCCCGGCCCCCTCACCCCGGCCCTCTCCCAGAGGGAGAGGGGGATCATGCTTCCCCTTCCCTCTTCCGCCCTCCGCCCTCCGCCTTTCTTCCGGCCTCTTCATCCTTATACAACTTGTACTCGAAGCTATCGACCAGGGCGATCCAGCTTGCCTCAATGACGTTCTCGCTGACGCCGACGGTGCCCCAGACGTCCTCCTCGTCCTGGCTCTCGATGACCACGCGGACGCCGGCGGCGGTGGCGGCCTCGGCGTTGATCACCCGCACCTTGTAATCGACCAGGTGCAGCTTGGCCAGGTTGGGGAAGGTGCCGTTGAGGGCCTTGCGCATGGCGGCGTCCAGGGCGTTGACCGGGCCGTCTCCCTCGGCCACCTCGTGGCGGAGCTGGTCGCCGACGCGAATCTTGACCGTGGCCTCGGTGCGAATCTCGCCGTCGGCGTTGGTCTCCACGTTGACGTGGTAGCTCAACCGCTGGAAGTGCGCCCGGAACTCGCCGGCGCAGCGCCGCACCAGCAGCGCAAACGAGCCGTCGGCCGCCTCGAACTGATAACCGGCGTTCTCCAGCGAGACGACGCGGGCCAGGATCTCGTCCATCAGCTTGGGATCGTCCTGGATGCGATGGCGGCGGGCCAGCGCCATGATGTTCGCCCGCCCGGAAAGCTCGCTCACCAGCACGCGCCGCTCGTTGCCCACCTGCTCCGGGTCGATGTGCTCGTAGCTGGCCGCGATGCGGCTGACGCCGCTGACATGCATGCCGCCCTTATGGGCGAAGGCGCTGCGGCCGACGAACGGCTGGTTGGGGCGGAAGTTCAGGTTGGCCAGCTCGTAGACCGAGCGCGACAGCTCGGTGAGGTGCTTGATTCCTTCGGCATGGAGGACCTGGAAGCCCTGCTTCTTGATCGCCAGGTTGGCGGCCAGGGCGATGAGGTCGGCGTTGCCGCAGCGCTCGCCGAGGCCGTTGATCGTGCCGTGCACGTGCCCGGCGCCGGCGTCGACGGCGGCCAGCGAATTGGCCACCGCCAAGTCGCAGTCGTTGTGGCAATGGACTCCCACGGGCACGCCCACGGCCGCGATCGCGGCGCGGGTAGCGGCGGCGATTTCCTCGGGCATGCGCCCGCCGTTGGTGTCGCAGAGCACGACCAGGCGTGCCCCGGCCTCGGCCGCCGCCCGGATCGCCAAGCGCGAGTAAGCGGCGTCGGCCGACCAGCCGTCGAAGAAATGCTCGGCGTCGAAGATCACCTCGCGCCCGGACTGGACCAGGTAGGCGATGCTCTGGCGGATCATGGCCAGGTTTTCCTCGCCGCTGGTCTGCAAGACTTCCGTGGCGTGGAAGAGCGACGCCTTGCCCACCAGCGTGATCACCGCCATGCCGGAATCCAGCAGGGCCGCCAGTCCGCGGTCCTCGGCGGCCGTTACGCCTTTGCGCCGCGTCATGCCGAAGGCGCAGACGCGGGCGTGTTTGAGGCCGAGCTTGCCGACCCGCTGGAAGTATTGGCAGTCCTTTTCATTGGAGCCGGGATAGCCGCCTTCGATGTAGTCGAAGCCCACGGCATCGAGCCGCTCGGTCAGGTCGAGCTTGTCCTGGAGCGAGAAGCTGATGCCCTCGCCCTGGGAGCCGTCTCGCAAGGTGGTATCGTAAAGTTCGATGCGACGCATGGTGTGCCTTAAACTTAAAAAGCCCTCAGGCCGTTTTCGACCTCAGGGCTCGACTTGTCGGTTTGTAAGCCGGAAGCCCCTACGGCCGCCCTCCGTCGATAATGGCGATTCCTACGCCGACAGAGTCGGCCGCGGGGAAAGGCGACGGCTTGGCAACCTGAGTGGACATCAACCGGCTCTTTTTCGGAAACGCAGTTACCCAGATAATCGAGTTTACCTCAGGGGGTGACGAGCGTCAAGAGGGGCTGCCCCCTGCCTTCAGCAGCGCCAACAGTCGGGCCCGCATCCGCTTCGCAATAGCCATCGCCTCGCGGGCGTCTTGTTTCTCCGCAGATTCACCCGGGTAGCGCAAAAATACGGCCGCTTGACTTAAAAAACGGAGATCCTCGGCCGGCCACGACCACTCACCACAGGCGGAACGAAGAATCTCGTCCAGCAGCAACAACACATGCGTCCGTGGAGGAGCGACGCCGAGTTGGATCGCAAGCCCCTTCATGAGTTTTTCGACGCACTGTTGGCAGTGAAAACAGACGGCGTCGTAATTGGGCGACTTTCTCGCCCGCAACTCGCGAGAGGCGACGGTAAAATCCCCCTCGGCCTTAGCGATCCATTCCTTAACCGTCTCGTTCGGCATAGAGGGTCTTCCCGCAGTCAATCGCCTCGCGAACCAGGGGATCGCCTTCCGTATAACGACGCTGGGCATCCTCCGGGCGATAGGCGATCAGGTCGATGGGCAGACGGAGATCGAGGCGGTTGAGAATCTCCAGGGACTGGCGAAAACCGGTCCCCTCAAAACGCATGATGACCAACAGGTCAACATCCGAATGTTCCCCTGCCGTGCCGCGGGCGTGCGAGCCGAAGAGGATGATCCGCTGCGGGCGGAACTCGAAGGCGATTCTCTGGCCCACGTCCTGGATTTCCTTCATGCTCACCATGATCCGCCTCGCCGCACACGATGCTCTCTTCCCGCCACGTATTATAGCAGCTTGGCCGGCGCCAACGCAATCCGCGTCTCGACCGCGGCCTGATCAGGCGCAGCCGCGGCGATCCTTTGCCTTGCGATGGGCCGTGTCTTCCTCGACGTCCTCCGCCTCCGCTTCCTCATCGTCTTCGTCTCCTTCGTCCTCTTCCTCGTCCTCCTCTTCGAGGTCGTCGTCCTCCTCGTCTTCTTCGTCGTCCTCTTCCTCGTCGAGATCTTCCTCGCCGTCTTCCTCGAACTCGTCGTCTTCCTCGTCCAGCGGCGCGTCGTCGGTGTCGGCCGGGCGGGTCGCTGCGGCGGTTGGGGGCGCGGCGGCCGGGGCCTGCTCCTCCTTGTCCTCGGGCGGGGCCATCAGGATGCGGTTGTTGTGCCGCGGCGGCGGCGGCGCGGCGGCCCCCGCGGCCGGCGCCTGGCCGTTCATGTCCTGCCACTGTTCGAGGGTCAGGAGGATTTCGCGGGCCTGCGAGCCGTTGTAGGGGCCGACGATGCCGTCCTCGGCCATGTAGTCGATGAGGCGGGCGGCGCGGCCGTAGCCGATGCCCAATGCCCGCTGCAAGAGCGAGACGCTGCCGCGGCCCTCGCGGACCACGACGTCGATGGCCGCCTCGTAGAGTTCATCGCGGCTGCCGAGGGCCTGTTTGCCGTCGCCGCTGGTCTGGCCCAGCTTCAACTGCACCAATTCCCTGACGAACTGCGGCTCGCTGGTGGCCACGGCGGCGATGACGCGGTTGATCTCGTCGTCGCAGAGGTAGGTGCCCTGGCCGCGGATGAGGGTGCTCGTGCCCGGCCAGAGGAAGAGCAGGTCGCCGTTGCCCAGCAGCTTGTCGGCCCCCATCTCGTCCAGGACGACGCGGCTGTCGGTGCGGCTGGCCACCTGGAAGGAAATCCGCGCCGGCAGGTTCGACTTGATCAGGCCGGTAATCACGTCCACAGTGGGCTTCTGGGTGGCCAGCACCAGGTGGATGCCGACCGCGCGGCTCTTCTGCGCCAGCCGGATGATGTGCTGCTCGACCTCCTTGGCCGCGGTCATCATCAGGTCGGCCAGCTCGTCGGCCACGATGACCACGTAGGGCATGTGAGTGGGGATCTGCCGCCGCTGATCGTCGTCTTCCGGCTTGATCCGCTCCATCAGCTCCTCTTCGCCAAGCTGGTTGTAGACGCTGATATGGCGCACCCCGGCGCGGGCCAGCAGGTGGTAGCGCTCCTCCATCTTCTCCACCGCCCAGGCCAGGATCGCCTCGGCCTTCCGCATGTCGGTCACCACGGGGTGCATGAGGTGCGGCAGGCACTTGTAGGGGCTGAGCTCGACCATCTTCGGATCGATCAGCAGCAGCCGCACTTCGTCGGGCCGCCGCGTCATGAGCATCGAGACGATGATCGAGTTCAGGCAGACGCTCTTGCCGGTGCCGGTGCGGCCGGCGATCAGCAGGTGGGGCAGGGTGGTCAGGTCGACGACCATGGGGTTGCCGGAAACGTCCTTGCCCAGGAAGATGGGGATGCGCATGGCCTGGGCCTTGCCGTCGGTCTCTTCCATGACCTCGCGGAGGCGGACGATCTGCCGCTCGCTGTTGGGCACCTCGACGCCCACGGTGTTCTTGCCGGGCAGCGGCGCCACGATCCGCACGCTGGGCACCCGCAAGGCCACGGCCAGGTCGTCGGAAAGGCCGGTGATCTTGCTCAGCCGCAGCCCGGCCTCCAGCTCGACCTCGTATTGGGCGATCACGGGGCCGGTCTGGATCTCGACCACGCGGACGTGGAAACCGAAGTCAAGGAAGGTCTTCTCCAGGATCTTGGCCTTGCGGCGGACTTCCTTCTCCTGCTCCTCGAAGCAGAAGGGCTCGCCGGCCAGCAACAGGTCCGTGCCGGGCAGCTCGTAATCGCCCGCGTCGCCCTCGGATTGGAGGTCCTTGAGGACTTCCTCCGGCGGCGTCTTCCGCGGCGCCGCGATCCGCAGCAGCGAGGCCGGCGGCTTCCGGCTGGCGGCACCGGCATCGGCCGGCTCGCTGTCGGCCTCCTTCTCTTCCCCGGCCTGGCTTTCCTCCTCCTCTTCGTCGTCCTCGTCCTCTTCCTTATCCTCGGCGGCGGGCCGGCCGGAAATGCGGACCGCCACGGCGTCCTGCGCGGCGTCCTCTTCGTAGACGTCCAGGTCGGAGCGCCGCCGATTGATCTTCTGCGCATAGGCGGCGCCGACGTGGAGCATGCCGCGGCCGAGGTTCTTCGTGGGCTTGCCGATGACCCAGGCGAAAATGTGGACCAGCAAGTAGTCGGTCGAGAGCAGCAGGCCGCCCAGGATCAGGCTGACGGTGAAGATGTAGGCCCCCACGGCGGCGAAATTCATCTCCAGCAAGCCGCGGCCGGCCGCCCCCAGGTAGCCGCCGGAGCCGATCACCGGGCCGGGTGAAAGTTGCGGCGCCGCCAGCGCCATCAGGGTGGTAAAGCCGACCAGCGAGAGCAGCCAGCCAGTCAGGCGGAGCAAGGGTTGTCCCACCGGGCGGCGCGCCAACAGCACGGCGTCCAACGCGGCCAGCGAAACCAGCAGGTAATAGGCCCCCAATCCCAGGGCGGTGAACAAGAGCCGGCTCACCAGCGCGCCGGACCGGCCGCAGGCGTTGAGCACTTCGGCCCGCTCGGGAAAGACCAGTTTGCTGGGCGGATCGGCCGGATCATAGCTCAGCAGCGAGGCGGCCAGGAAGACGACCGCCGCCAACAGGCCCAGGGCCAGCAGGTCCATTTTCAGGTTGCGGTGTTCGAGCATGAGGTCGCGCGGTGCAACAGATTGCGTTTTTCCCGCCGGCGCGGCCACGCGCAGGCGGGAGGCCATGGGCGCGTCCTTGCCCGAGCACGTTCCTGCTTCTTCGTCCTAAGTATCGGCCGCGTCGGCAGTTGGCGGCCAGTCGGAAGCCGGCGGGCCGACTTGTTTACCCCCGGTGCGCGACGGGAAATGCCGGCTTGCCGCCTACAACCGACAGCCTAGGACCGCGGCGTTTGCGCTTGGAGCGGCTTGAGGGGTTTTCAGGGCGGGTTCCCAACGGAACCGCCGACGGCGCCGAGGGCGCCGATCGTGAGGGAAGTAGCGGCTGGTGGTTAAAGGCGGCCTGTGGACGGGGGCAGGGCGGCTGTGCCTACGCCAGCACCTTCATATTCTCGTAGAGGAACTCGGGGGCGAGGTCGGCCCCGCTGTCCCAAACGACCGTCTGCAACTCGGGGTCGACGCGGAATCGCTTGAATTGCTCGATGTCCGTCAGCGGGCCGAAGACCTCCCCCGTGAGTTCGCCGCGGAGATCAATTTCTCCTTCGGCGCCGTCGTTGAATCGCAGCCATAGCACGTAGTCGCGCAGATATCGGGCTTCCCGGACGTGTAGGATCATGGTCTTACTCCACCGGTGATTGTCGCACGCCTCAGCATTCAAGTCAACTTGGGCGTTTCCTGTTTCCCTGACCTCAGAGGAGCCATCTCCATCATATCATTGCATCTCGGCGTGAGGTCCCTTACAATGATCGACAATGCCCGGGCGATTCTCTTTGCCCCGCCGTGGAGCGCCCACTGAAGCCCTCGGGGAGATCAGCCGTGTCGGACGACCGTAAGCCCTGGCAATTCGGCCTCAGCAGCCTGTTTCTGGTAACGCTCGTGCTGGCCCTGGTGTTGGGTTGGCTCACGCGGCCGTCTTACGTCGATTTGACCATCGTGTCGGTCACGCGTGACGTCCTTGGAGGGGCCGAGGTTACGTTCCGGGTGACACGCCCTGTCGAGGCGCGATTATCCCGGGGCGATTTCACGGAAGATGGAAGACCGGGCAATGGGACTTACTGTTCCTGGCGCGGCAGCCTGGCGGACCGTGTCACGGTTACCGGGCGCGCGGGGGCTCCCGATATGAACACACAGCCGCAAACGCGATGGCCGGGGATCGCCCCTTCATGGCAAAACTCGGTGGCGTTGGTGCGGCCGGGCGAAACCTACCGGCTCACCGAGAGCCAGCCGTTGCGAATCCTGCGGGGTATGGACGGGCAGGGCACGCTGACCTACTGCTGGCTGTTCCTCGGGACGCCAGAGAACGTCAGGCGGAGATGCCCGCCCGCCGCCAAGACGCAGCCCTAATTCTCGTCAAGAGAGGCGGCCTCGGTCGCCGCATGGGAGCGTATGAAACTGCGAAGGCAAAACTTGCTCTGGATTGCCGTGCTGGCCGCGTACGTCGCGCTCTGGTGGCCCTATCTGCCGTACCTTCGGCAGCCGGCCAGACCGACCGTCTGCTGGGTGACTGACGTCCGCGAATTGCCGTCCGACGGCAGCCGGCCGCACGGGCTCGATAAGCGAGTGCAGGTCGTGCTCGGCTACGACGGGCCGGCGCCGGAACTGGACAAACTGGGCGAATTGTTTCGCGGCCGCTTGATCTGCGACGCCCGCACCGAGGCCGTGGAACTGAGCGACACAGACCTGGTCCAGGCGGCAACCATCGATCGCGCGCACTCGCTCGTCATGGTGGACTTGACGCTGAAACTCGCCGTGGCGCCACCTGACGCGGGCAGCATCGCGCTCTGCGCGGAGTCGGCCACACCGATGATCGCCGCTCCGCCCATCGTGGTCCCCGTGCAACCGCTGACCGACAGCCGGGGCCGGCCGCTGCCGCTGGGGGCGATCCAACGGTTGGATAACGAGGAACTGTTGAAAGTCCTCGAAAACTCCCCGGGCGGTCCCACGGCCCGGTGGGGTTCCACGACGCAGCGAAGTCCCACGGCCCAGTATTTTGATTTTTGCAATCCGTTCCGAGGCACGTTATCACCGGACGGCCGCTTCGCCATGCTGGGCACCGACAGCGACGCCGGCGGCTTCCTCTGGGACATCGACCGCGGTACGGTCCGGCGGTTGCCCGCCCGGCCCTTGGCCGCGTCTCACGACGGGAAGACCGTTGCCATGGCGGAGTCACTGGCAGGGGAGAGGAACATCGAGCTTTATGACGTGGCAACGGGGACTGTCCGCAGGCTGCCGATCTCTCGCGGCAGGTGGGGCGCCTTGACGTTTTCGGCCGACGACAAACGTCTCTTTGCCACCTGGGAACGCTTCGCCGAAAACACCGATGCGCGGTTTTTTCCCCGCTACTGCTACGAATACACGGAGTGGGACGCAAGAACAGGCTTGCCAGTCTGCCACATCCGGACCCCTCTGAGCGGCAAGCACGCCCTCACTCACCCCGATATCACTCGCCTAAGCGCGGTCTGCGAAGCGAGGAAACGGCTGTTTTTTCTCGACGCCGACCGGCACTTCCGGGCGTGGGACCTCGTGAACAACAAGCAGGTCCGCGACTGGGTGTTGAACGAGCACCTTCCGTCGGGTGACTACGATCGAAAGTGCGAGGGAGGTCACGTCACGCCGGACGGCCGATTGATCACTGTCGCAGCCTACGAGAACTTCCTTTGGGCCACGGCGCTCGCAGTCCTCGATTGCGACGACGGTCGTTGCCGGCGCCTTCCCCTGCCCATGCCCCTGTATAGCGCTTTCCGGATATTGGGCAGTTCGTCCGACCGGAGCATCCTTGCGATACATGGCGGTAGCATCGGCTACGTGTTGTTGGATGCGTCGACCGGCGAGTTGCTTTTGCAATATCCGAGCGGAGAGAATTTCGGTCCGTGGCCCGTGCTTTCGTTCGCCGAGGGGGATCGCATGTTGATCGTCAGGAAGGTCAAGAACATGCCGAACGAGTTCGAGACCACCGTCTGGGGCCTGCGGCGGATTCGCAACGCGGCGCGGCAGGCGAAGCCGAAATAGACGGCCGTCACGGCTCCTCGGCCGGCGGCTCGTCGGCCATTTCCTCGGGCGATTCCTCCGGCAGGTGCGGCATGCCGTAACGCTCGTCCAGCCAACGGCCCAGATCGACCAGCCGGCAACGCTCGCTGCAAAAGGGCATCGCCGGGCTCGCCTGGGGATCGAACTGCTTGCCGCAAGTCGGGCAACGAACAGACGCCATAGCCCTCACCCCCTGCCCCTCTCCCGAAAGGAGAGGGGAGACCTTCGCCTCAGTCCTTCTTCTTGCCCTGCGGGCCGCCGCTTTTTTCCTTGCTCTTCTCCTTGCCCTTGGCGGCGCCGTCCGCGGCGGCGGGCGAGGCGGGCTTGTCGGCCGCGGCCGCCTTCTTGTACGACTCGCTGCGGTAGTCGGTCGCGTAGAAGCCCGAGCCCTTGAAAACAATCGCCGCCCCGGGGCCGATCAGCCGCCGCAGCTTCAACTTGCCGCACTCGGGACACTTTCGCTGGGCAGCCTCGGTCATGGAATGAAAGAGCTCGAACTGGTGTTGGCAGGCGTCGCAGATGTAATCGTAGGTGGGCATGGCTTATTCCAGTTGGTTGGCAGTTTCCCCTCACCCTAACCCTCTCCCGGAGGGAGAGGGGAACTATCGGTCGAAACAATCACCTGGCTCGGCCGCACCACGCGGTCGAACAGTTCAAAGCCGGGTCGGACCACAAACAGCACCGTGTGGGCCGGATACTCCTGGCTGGGCTGCTGCGAAAGGGCCTCGTGCAGGTGCGGATTGAACGGCTTGTGCAGGGCGTCGATCCGCAGGCAGTGGTAGCGCTGCAGCACGCCGTCGAACTGCTGCAAGACCATCTTGATCCCCTCCAAGAGGCTGGCGGCGTCGTGGCTCTTGTCCGCCGCGGCGACCGCCCGCTCGATATTGTCCAACACCGGCAAAAGGTCGCTCAAGAGCGGCAAGTTGGCATAGCGGCGATGTTCGTCGATTTCGCGGGCGGCCCGCTTGCGGTAGTTTTCCAGTTCGGCCTGGCTGCGGAGCACGCGGTCCTTGGCCCCCTCGAGGTCGGTCCGCAACTGCTCCAAGAGGTTTGCCGGTTCCGCGGCCGCATTATCGCCGACCGCATCGGCAGGCTGGCCTTCACTGGCCGGGGGGTCGGGCGCCGCCGTAGCGGGCCGATCGTCGTGGTGTGGCTTGTGTTTGGTCATGGCAGCTTCTACGGTTCCGGGTGAAAATACTCCGTGAGCTTGGCGAGGAAGCTCTTGCGCTTGGGGGAAACGTGGCTGTTTTCGATGTCCGCCAACTCCCGCAACAACTCCTCGTGGCGCGAAGTCAGCTTCTTCGGCACTTCGAGGACCAGTTGCACGAGGAGGTCGCCGCGGCCGTGATAGCGGGGATCGGGCATTCCCCGGCCCCGCAAGGTGAGAACGTCGCCGGGTTGCGAGCCGGCGGGAATGGTCAACTCCTCGCAGCCGTCCAACGTGGGCACCTCGATGACCGCCCCCAAGGCGGCCTGGGCGTAGCCGATGGGCACGTGGCAAATCAGCCGGCGGCCGTCGCGATGAAAGAGCGGATGCTCCTTCATGTGGATGACGCAGTAGCAATCGCCGGGCCGGCCGCCGGCCGGGCTCGGCTCGCCCTCGCCGGAGAGCCGCAGTTGCGTGCCGCTGTCCACGCCGGCGGGGATATCGACCTTGCGCGTCACGCGGCGGAGCACGAAGCCGCTGCCGCGGCACTCTGCGCATCGCTGCCGGATCACCTTGCCGCTGCCGTGGCAGGAGGGGCAGGTGGTTTGCATGGAGAAGATGCCGGCGGATTGCACGACCGCCCCGTGGCCGCCGCAGTAGGAGCAGACCTCGGGCTTGGTTCCGGGCTTGGCGCCCGAGCCGCCGCAGGTGTCGCACTTCTCATGGCGTTGGAACTGGACGATCTTGGCGGTGTTGTGGGCGGCCTCCAAGAGGTCCATCTCGACGTCGCAGCGGATGTCGGCGCCTTTGCGTGCGCGGCGGCCGCCGCCGCGCTGGCCGAAGAAATCGCCGAAGAGCCCTTCGCCGAGGATATCGCCGAAGGCGGCGAAGATGTCGCCGATGTCGTGGAACTGCGGGGCGCCGCCGCCCTCCAGCCCGGCGTGGCCGTAGTGGTCGTAGGCCGCCCGCTTGTCCGGATGGCTGAGGACCTCGAAGGCCTCGGCGGCCTCCTTGAACCTGGCGACGGCCTCCTCGTCGCCCGGATTGCGGTCCGGGTGATGCTGCAAGGCGAGCTTGCGATAGGCTTCGGCGATCTGGCCCTTGCTGGCGGCGCGCTCGACGCCCAGGACCTCATAATAGTCGCGTTTGGTGGCCATCGTCGCCATGGGCCCGTGGATCCGCCTGTCGCTCCGGGAGAAGGCCCCCGTAGGTTATGCTTCAGCATAACATAACGTCTTGCAGAGCGCAGTGTTATGCTAAAGCATAACCTACACCGGCCCTCAAGGTCTTCTCCACTGCGCCCTCACCCTGACCCTCTCCCGGAGGGAGAGGGGACCGGCGCGCGGCTGCTCGCCAAGCGGCACTCCCCCCTAACGCACGCTCCCCTCGATGCGGGTCTTCTTGTCCTCCTTGTTCAAGTCGGTCACCAGCGTCTCGGTGGTCAGCATCAAGCCGGCGATGCTGGCGGCGTTTTCCAGCGCCGTGCGGACCACTTTCAGCGGATCGATGATCCCCGCTTTGAACATGTCGACGTACTTGCCGGCGTTGGCGTCGTAGCCCACGTTGGTCGGCTTCTGGCGCACCTCGTCGGCCACGACCGAGCCGTCCACGCCGCAGTTGTCGGCGATCTGCTGGATCGGCGTGGTCAACGCCCGGAGGATGATGTCGACGCCGATCTTTTCATCGCCGCGGGCGTTGTTGCGGGCCTTCTCCACGGCCTCGCGGCAGCGCAAGAGGGCCACGCCGCCGCCGGGCAACACGCCTTCCTCGGCCGCCGCCCGTGTGGCATGGAGGGCGTCTTCCACGCGGGCCTTCTTCTGCTTCATCTCCGTCTCCGTGCTGGCGCCGACCGAGATCACCGCCACGCCCCCGGCCAGCTTGGCCAGCCGCTCCTGGTACTTCTCCCGGTCGTAGTCGCTGTCGGAGTCCTCGATCTGCTTCTTGAGCTGCTCGATGCGGCTCTTCACGTCGGCGGGCTTGCCGGCGCCCTCGACGATGGTCGTGGCGTCCTTGTCGACGGTGATCTTCTTGGCCCGGCCCAGTTGCTCCAGGGTGAGGTTCTCCAGCTTCAGGCCCAGGTCCTCGCTGATCAGGGTGCCGCCGGTGAGGATGGCGATGTCAGTGAGCATCGCCTTGCGGCGGTCGCCGAAGCCCGGCGCCTTCACGGCGCAGACCTGCAACACGCCGCGAAGCTTGTTGACCACCAGCGTGGTGAGGGCCTCGCCCTCGACGTCCTCGGAGACGATCAGCAGGGGCCGGCCGGTGTGGCTGATCTTTTCCAGCAGCGGGATCAGGTCGCGGATGTTGCTGATCTTTTTCTCGTGGATGAGGAGGAAGGCGCCCTCCAGCAGGCAGTCCATTTCCGCCGCCCGGTTGATGAAGTAGGGGGAGAGGTAGCCCTTGTCGAACTGCATCCCCTCGACGACCTCGTAGGTGGTCTCGGCGGTCTTGCCCTCCTCGACGGTAATGACGCCGTCCTTGCCGGCCTTCTCCATGGCCTCGGCCAGCAGGTTGCCGATGACCGAGTCGTTGTTGGCGCTGATGGCGCCGACGTGGGCGATCTCTTCCTTATTGGTCACCGGCCTGGCCATGGTGGCCAGGTGGGCCACCGCCGCGGCCACGGCCTTCTCGATGCCGCGGCGGACCGCGGTGGGATTACTCCCCGCGGCGATGTTCCGCAGGCCCTCGCGGTAGATGGCGCGGGCCAGCACGGTCGCGGTGGTGGTGCCGTCGCCGGCGACGTCCGAGGTCTTCGAGGCCACCTCGTTGACCAGCTTCGCGCCCATGTTCTCGAAGCGGTCTTCCAGCTCGATTTCCTTGCTGACCGTCACGCCGTCCTTGGTCACCGTCGGACCGCCGTAGGACTTGTCGAGGATGACGTTCCGCCCGGTGGGACCCATGGTCACGGCGACGGTGTCCGCGAGTTTTTCGACTCCCCGGAGCATCCGCTTCCGGGCTTCATCTTGGTATAGGAGTTGTTTTGCCACGATGGCGAGTCCTCATCATGTTGGTGGTTCGAAAGTGTCTCCGCGCGGCGGTTGCCGGCGCGCACGGGGCAAGGTTACTGGACGACCTTGGCCAGGATGTCGGTTTCGCGCAGGATCTTGATCTCGCGGCCGTCGAGCTCGATGTCCGAGCCGGCGTACTTGCCATAGATGACCTCGTCGCCGACGGCCACCGAGAGCTTGCCGCGCTCGCCGCTGTCGAGGAGTTTGCCCGGACCGATGGCCAGGACGCAGCCGCGCTGCGGCTTTTCCTTGGCGGTGTCAGGCAGGACGATGCCGCCGGCAGTCATTTCCTCCGCTTCCACCGGTTCCACGACGACACGATCGTCCAACGGCCGCAAGTTGATGTCTTTCATCGCGTATTCCCTTTGATCTACATGGTTCTTGAATGTGATTCGTGTAACATGTCCCCTCTCCCTCCGGGAGAGGGCCAGGGTGTGGGCGACGTGCGTTAGTCGAAGGAAACCCAGTGATGAGTTCGGAGGCGGCCCTCACCCTAACCCTCTCCCGGAGGGAGAGGGGACGAAAACGCACTAAAAGTCTCCCATGCCCCCCATACCTCCCATACCTCCGCCCATGCCACCCATGCCTCCCATGCCTCCGCCCATACCGCCACCGTGCGGCGGGTGATCGTCCTTTTCCTTGGGGATGTCGACGATCAGGCAGGAAGTGGTCAACAGCAAGGTGGCGACGCTGGCGGCATTCTGCAAGGCGGTGCGCACGACCTTGGCGGGATCGATGATGCCGGCCTCGATCAGGTCGCAATACTCGTTCTTGTCGGCGTCGAAGCCGTAGCCCTTGGCATTGGACTTCCGCACGGTGTTGACGACCACGGCGCCGTCCTGGCCGGCGTTTTCCGCGATCGCCCGCATCGGCTGATCGAGCACGTTGGCGATGATTTTCGCGCCCAGGAGTTCGTCGCCTTCGAGGTGGAGCGCTTCGACCGCCTTGGCGCTGCGCAAGAGGGCGACGCCGCCGCCGGGAACGATGCCTTCCTCCAGGGCCGCCTTGGTGGCGTGCTGGGCGTCTTCCAGCAAGAACTTGCGCTCCTTCATTTCCGTTTCCGTGGCCGCGCCGCAATTGATCTGCGCGACGCCGCCGCCGAGCTTGGCCAGGCGCTCCTGGAGCTTCTCGCGATCGTAGTCGCTGGTGGTGGTCTCGATTTCGTTGCGGATCTGCTCGACGCGGCCGGCGATGGCCTTCTTCTCGCCGCCGCCGTTGATGATCGTGGTATTCTCCGCGGTCACCAGCACCTTGCCGGCGGTGCCGAGATCGGAGAGTTTTACCGAGTCCAAGGAAATTCCCAGGTCCTTGAAGATGCCGTGGGCGCCGGTCAAGGCGGCGACGTCGCCGAGGATGGCCTTGCGGCGGTCACCGTAGCCGGGGGCCTTCACGGCGCAGACGTTGAGGATTCCCCGCATCTTGTTGACCACCAGCGTGGCCAGGGCCTCGCCCTCGATGTCCTCGGCGATGATCAGCAGCGGCTTGTTCGCCTTGCTCACCGCCTCCAGCAGGGGCACGAGGTTGCGGGCGTTGGAGATCTTGTCCTCGTGGATCAGGACCAGGCACTTCTCCAGTTCCACGCTGAGGTCGTCGGGGTCGGTGATGAAGTGGGGGGAAAGGTAGCCGCGGTCGAATTGCATGCCCTCGACGACCTCGACGGTGGTCTCGGCCTGCTTGCCCTCTTCGACGGTGATGACGCCATCCTTGCCCACCTTGAGGAAGGCTTCGGAGAGGACGGCGCCGATGGCCGGGTCGTTGTTGCCGGCGATGGTGGCGACCTGTTGGATTTCCTTCTTGTTCTTTTCGCTCACCGGGGTAGCCATCTTCTCGATGGCCTTGACCACCGCGGCGGTGGCCTGGTGGATGCCGCGGGCCAGGGACATGGGGTCGGCGCCGGCGGCCACCATTTTCAGGCCCTCGCGATAGATCGCTTCGGCCAGCAGGGTGGCGGTGGTGGTGCCGTCGCCGGCGACCTTGCTGGTCTTGGAGGCGGCCTCCTTGACCAACTGGGCGCCGAGGTTCTCGTAGGGATCGTCCAGGGCGATTTCTTCGGCCACGGTGACGCCGTCCTTGGTCACTTTCGGCGCGCCCCAGCCCTTGTCCAGGACCGCGTTGCGGCCGCGAGGCCCCAGGGTGCTGGTCACGGCCCGGGCCAACTTGCTCACGCCGGCGGCCAGCGGCTGCCGCGCCTCGTCTTCAAAGACCATCTGTTTTGCCACAGCGGATTTCCTCCTCGTGCTGGCTCTTGCGGGTTCCCACACGGCATACCACGACCACAATTGGCAGCCGACTGCAAATTTGCCCAGAAGGGAAGCAAGCAGCGTGCCAATATCACGTCCCGAAACTGTAAGTTGCCTCTTGCCAATTGGTTACAGCGATTGACCCGGACAAACGGCCCCCACCCCTGCCGGCGGCAGGCCCAAGGACATGTCATTTTGGCAGTAAGGCACGCCTCGCATCCCGCGGTCCGAAGCGTCCGCCAATTCACCCATCGACCCACCCAAAGGCATGGCAAGGCATGAACAAGGGAGGCTGGCCCGGTGAGGTTCCGCAACCTAGCCTTTCCTGTAGTGCCCACGAAGTCACCCCGCAGGTCAACTCGGTGATCGCGCGCATTCTGACGGCCAGCGGTGAAGGTCGAAAAGCGATGGCCGACGGGCGGCGCTGAGAGGATGTTTTTCTCTGCTGCGGAGGACGGAATGATGTTGGCTCGCTTGCGAAGCACCTACCTTAGTCGTTGCAACTGCGGTTTCATGGCGCTGGCCGCGGCGGCCCTCTCGGGCTGCTACGCCCTCAGCCAGGGCAACTACGTGCTCTTCCACACGCTGGTGGAATTGTCGGCGGCCATCATTTCCTGCGCGGTCTTCATTTTCTTCTGGAATACCCGCCGCTATCTGGATAACGGTTTCTTCCTGTTCATCGCGGTGATGTGCCTTGTCGCCGGGGCCTTGGATCTGACGCACGCCCTGGCATACCCGGGGCTCTCGATTATCCCGGGGACCACCGGAAACGAATCCATCCAGGCGAAAACGCTTGGTCGCTGGATTTGCAGTCTCTCGTTTCTCGTCGCCCCCTTGTTCCTGCGACGGAAGATCAATCTGCCCGTCACGATGGCGATGTATGTCGCGGTGTTGGCCTTGGCGCTGGCGGCCATCTTCCGTTGGCACATCTTGCCGACGTGTTACGTTCCCGGGGGAGGGATGGCCGGCTTCGAGCAGTTCGCCAGGGGCACCAATGGCGTGCTGTTCCTTGCCGCCGCTACCCTGTTGGCGAGAAAGCGAATCGCCTTGGAGGCCGGTGTTTTCCGACTCCTGTTTGCGGCATTGCTGGTAAGCGCGGCGTCGGAGTTCATGTCCGCCATCTCCGGTGATTTCTACGGGTTGCTGAAGGTGCTTGCCCATTTGTCCCAGGTGGTGTCGTTGTATCTCATCTACAGGGCGCTGGTCAACGTGAGCCTGACGAAGCTCTGCGACCTTGCTTTCCGCGACTTGAAGCAGAGCCAGGAGGCCTTGCGCAAAGAGCGCGATTTCATCGCCGGGATACTGGAGACGAGCGGCACGCTGTTGATGGTGTGTGATGCCAAAGGCCGCGTGATCCGTTTCAATCGAGGCTGCGAGCGCGTTACCGGCTACCTGGCCGACGAAATCCTGGGCCAGAACCTCTGGGAGTGCCCCGATCCGCCGGAGCAGAGCGCCGCGGTCCGGGCGATCTTCGATGAGTTGTGTGTCGACGTGCTTTCCGATCGGCCGGCGAAATTTGTCGTCGCCAAGGACGGCAGCCGGCGTATGGTGCAGTGGTTCGACACCGTCCTGCGGGATGCCCAAGGGGCGGTGGAATCCATCGCCTTCACCGGCCTCGACGTCACCGAGCAACGGCAGGCCGAGGAAAGCCGCGCCCGCTCGTTGCGGCGACTCGCGGGGGTCAACCGGCTCCAGGAAGACCTGCTGCTGCCGGCGTCGCTGGAGGAGAAGTTCAAGAAGATCGCCGACGCCGCGGTGGAACTGATCGAATTGGATTTCTGCCGCATCTGGCTGGTCGAGCCGGGAGACCTTTGCAACACCGGCTGCAGCCACGCGGCGGCAACCGCGGGATGTCACGCCTGCCGACGCCACGACAAGTGCCTCCACCTGATGGCCAGCTCGGGGCGGTATACCCAAACCAACGACGGTCAGCAGCGTATCCCCCTGGACGTCTGCAAAATTGGTCGCATCGGCTGCGACGAGCAGAAATGCTTCGTCACCAACGACATCGCCGCCGATCCCTGCGTGGCCGATCTGAGGGACTGCATGGCATGGAGTGGTATATCCGAAAGCCTCGGCGTCCCTTCGGGCGCGGCCGATCCAAGTTGGGTCGAACGCCTCGGACTGGTGTCCTTCGCCGGCTACCGACTGCACGATGCCCGCGGCAACACCACCGGCGTGCTGGCGGCGTTTGCCAAGCGCCCCATTACGGAAGAGAGCGACGCTTTTCTCGCCAACCTGGCCGACACAACCTCGAAGGTGATCGTCGATCACCACGCCGGCGCGGAACTCCGCCAGTCGCAAAAGCTCGAGGGCGTGGGACAACTGGCCGGGGGAATCGCCCATGAATTCAACAACCTCCTGCAGGTGATCGGCGGCTACACCCGCTGCGTCCTCGGCGAACTTCCTCCCGATCAGCAGGCGCACGGCGACCTGTCGCAGGTCCTCAAGGCGTCCGACCGGGCCGCGGCCCTCACCCGGCAATTGCTCGGCTTCAGCCGCCGCTCGGCCATCCAGCCCAAAAACACCGATGCCAACACGGTCGTCCGCGATCTGGCCAAGCTCGTGCAACCCCTCATCGGCGAGCACATCGCCCTGAAGCTGGCCCTGGGCGAGAACGTGGGAAACGTCTATGCCGACGCCGGCGAATTGCAGCAGGCGTTGCTGAACCTCTGCGTCAACGCCCGCGACGCCATGGGGGCGCCGACCGACGGCCATTCCGGCGGCACCCTGGTGCTGAAGACCGAGCGCGTGGTCATCACCGAATCCCTCTGGGCCCCCGAGTTCGAGCTGGCCGCCGGAACGTACGTCGTCTTCACCGTTTCCGACACCGGCTCGGGAATCCCCCGCGACATCCTGCCGCGCATCTTCGAGCCCTTCTTCACGACCAAGGAGGTGGGCAAGGGGAGCGGCCTGGGGCTGGCCATGGTCCACGGCATCATGCGACAACACAAAGGGGCCATCCACGTCTACAGCGAAGTGGGCACGGGCACGGTGTTCCGCTTGTACTTGCCTGTCGGCGGCGACCACCCCGTGGAACAGCGCCGCGAAGAACCCCTCGCCATCCCTCACGGCAGCGAGACGATCTTGGTGGCGGAGGACGACCCGACCGTGCGGAAGATCACCATCCGCACCTTGAAAGACGCCGGCTACACGGTGCTGGCCGCCTGCGACGGCCAAGAGGCGGTGCGGATGTTCCAGGAGAACCGCGCCGCGATCGCCTTGGTCCTGCTGGACGTGGTCATGCCGCGGATGTCCGGCCACGAGGCCCATCGCCGCATCAGGGAACTGGCGCCGGAGACCAAGGTGGTGTTTTGCACCGGTTACGACCGGGATACCGCCCAGTGCGACGGCCTGTTCGGCGAGGACGTGCCGCTGGTCCAGAAGCCGTTCACCGCGCATGCCTTGTTGTCCGTGGTGCGTGAGGTCCTCGATGCCCCGGCGCCGTGCCAAACCACGTAAGGGTCGGGTGCCACGGCTGTGTCAGCCGTGCAGACCGCGCGGAGGGCATCACAGCACGGCTGACACAGCCGTGGCACGCGGCCGTCCACCACGTTTCATCCGCCGCAAGCCAGCCGCAGCGCCAGCCGGCAGCCTTGCTGAAACTCGTCGAGGTCCAGGCGCTCGGCGGTCGTGTGGGCGCCCGATTGACCGCAGCCGAGCGTGACCGTCGGAATCCCGCGGGCCGTCATCCAATTGGCGTCCAGGCCGCCGTTAGAGACCACCCGCACGGGATCGCGGCCCAGGGCGCGGACGGCCGCCTCGGCCGCCAGCACCGAGGAATCGTCGTCGCCGAGGCGGAACGATTCGTAATCCAACCGGCCCTCGAAGCGGACCTTGCCGTGGTGGCCCAGGCTGCTATGCACGTCGCCGGCGGACTGCCGGAAGGCACGCTCGATGGCGCGGACGATCTGGCGGCGGAAGGCGGAATCGTGACTGCGGGCCTCGGCGCGCAGGTCGGCGGCCGGCGTGACCACGTTGGTCGCCTCGCCGCCGCGGATGACGCCGATGTTGCTGGTGCCCTGCCCGGCGCCCTTGCGGATCTGGCCGAGCCAGCGGCCGCGGTGCAAATGGGCGATGGCCAGCGCGGCGATGGTGATGGCGTTGACTCCCTCCTCGGGGGCCACACCGGCATGGCTGGCGCGACCGGTGACGTGGATGTTCACGTGATAGCCGCCGGTGGCGCCGATGGTCACCTTGTCGATCGAGCCGCCATCGAAGTTGAAGGCCAGGGCCGGTTTGCCCAGCGGGCCGAGGCTGCCGTACCGCGCGCCGTACAGGCCGATCTCCTCTTGGACGGTCCAAAGGAAGGTCAAGGGCGGGTGGGGCAGGCCGCGGCGGAGGACCTCCAGCGCGGCGTAGAGGATCACGGCCGCGCCGGCGCGGTCGTCGGCTCCCAGCGCCGTATTCTCGTCGGCGGGCACGATCCAGCGGCCGCGGCGGACCGGCCGCGCGCCGCGACACAGCGGCACGGTATCGACGTGGGCCATGAGCAGCCGCCGCTCTCCCCGCGCCGTGCCCGGCAGTTTGCAGATCAGGTTGCCGATCTGGCCCTTGCGGGGACTGCGGCGATGGGCCTGGTCGAACGAGAGGTTTTGGTCCGGCGCCCCGGCGGCGCGGAGCAGGGCGGCAATCTGCTGGCTCACCGCCTCTTCCTCGCCGCTTGGGCCTGGGATGGCCAGCAGCTTCATGACCAGGGCTTCGGCGTCTTGGAGGTTGTGCTTGAGCATGATGAAGTAAGAATCCCAGGCGGTTTTCAGTTTTCGGTGTTCAGTTTTCAGTGTTCGGTTGCCTGCCTTGCTGACAACTGAACACTTCAAACGGAAAACTCCCCACATTTGCACGATGGCCGGCAGTGGGTTATGTTAGGGGAGAGAGGAGTCGATTGCAAGCGTGTCGGGGGGGCTGATGCGATTTTTTCTCGCCGGGATCATGCAGGGATCGCACACCGCCGCGGTGATGCACGACCAGGACTACCGGCGACGGATCACGGAGTTGATCGCGGCCCGCTTCCCCGGCGCCGACATCTACGACCCGCTGGCCAAGCACGCCCGCTCGATGGGCTACGACAAGGCCACCGGCCGCGAGGTCTTCTTCCGCCACAACGCCATGTGCCGGGAGATCGACGTGCTGCTGGCCTTCGTGCCCGAGGCCTCCATGGGCACGGCCATCGAGATGTGGGAGGCCTACCGGCACGGCGCGGCGGTGGTGGCCATCAGCCCCTTGAAGCACAATTGGGCGGTGAAGTTTCTCAGCCACGCCCTCTACGCCGACGAGGCGGAATTCGTCGCCGCCCTGGACAGCGGCCAGTTGGCGGCAAAGATCGAAGAAGTGCTGGGGAAAAGGAAGGGATTAGGGATTGGGGATTAGGGATTAGAGGGAGCGGGGCTGCGAAACCGCAAGCGATCCGCCGCCACCCGCGGCATGGAGAACCTGTCTCTCCAATCCCTAATCCCTCGTGGGTTCTAACCCGCAGATGTACTTCCGCCAGGCGTCCATGTGCTCCTGGCTGAGGCCGTTCTCGCGGACGATCTCGGTCTCGACCTGGCGATCGGTCTCCGGCACCGTAACGCGGACCCGCAAGCGGCCGTTGGCCTCGTAGTGGAAGCGGACCTTGACCGGCGACTGGGCCGGCAGATTCGCCGGCAGGTGGCGGACGCTGCAGCGGCCGATCGGCGTGCAATCCTCCGCCGAGGGGCTCTCGCCTTCGACGATCTCCACGAGGATCGAGCGCTGGTTGGCCTTCGAGGTGCGGAAGATGCGGCGGGCCGTGGCCGGCAGGACGGTGTTGCGGGGGACGAGGATGCCGTTGCGCTTGCGGCGCGTGAGCGGGTCGATGCCCACCACGCCCAGGCTGTGCGAGTTGACGTTCTTGATGGAGAAGGTGGGGCGCCGGCCCTGACGTTCGGCCAGGATCAGCCCCGCCCGCAGCGCCGCGCCGTGGGCCACCGCCTCGTCGGCGGCGACCGAGGTGTCGGCCGGCTTGCCGGAAACCTTCTGGATCATGTCGTGGACCATGGGCATGCGGGTGGAGCCGCCCACCAGCAGGACGCGATCCACCTGCGGCCAGCCCAGTCCCGCCGCCTTCAACGCCTGCACCACCGTAAACCGCGTGCGATCCAAGAGGTCTTGGGTCGCCTCCTCGAACTGCGCGCGGCTGACCTCGATCCGCGAAGTGCGGCCGCGGTACTCGCAGACCAAGGGGGCCTTGCCGCGGGCCGAGAGCGTCCGCTTCGCGTCCTCGCACTCCAGCCACAGCTTGCCGGCCGCGTTGGGGTCCTCGCGGGGATCGCAGCCATGCTCGCGGCTGAACTGCTGGGCCACCATGTCGACCAGTCGCTGGTCCCAGTCGAAGCCCCCCAGCCGCACGTCGCCGTCGGTCGCCAGGGCAAGGAACTCGTTGCCGCGGATCTCCATCACGGTAACGTCGAAGGTCCCCCCGCCCAGGTCATAGACCAGCACGCGCAGCGGCTTGTCGCTGCCGCCGCGGGGATCGAGAAAGCCTTCTTGAAAGCCGAAGGCCACCGCGGCGGCCGTAGGCTCGTTGATGATGTCCAGCACCTCGAAGCCCGCCATGTAGCCGGCGTCCTGCGTCGCCTTGCGGCGGACCTCGTCGAAATAGGCCGGCACCGTGATCACCACCTGGTCGAACGGGCCGATCTGCCGGCTGCTGTCGACGCGGAGCTTGTTGAGGACCCAGGCTTGCAGGACCTCGGGGGCATATTGCTTCCCCTCCAGCACCTTGTGGAAGACGCGGTGTCCCATGTCGCGCTTGACGCATTCGGCCACGTGGTCGCTCTCGGCGATCATGGCCTTCATGGCTTCCTTCCCCACCACCACGTCCGGACCGTCCAGCAGCACGACGCTGGGGGTCAAACGGTCGCCCTCGGCGTTGACCAAAGTGACGGGCTGGCCGTGCTCGTCCAAGTGGGCCGCGACCGAGAAGGTCGTTCCCAGGTCGATGCCGACGGCGGGACTGGCGGAATGGGTCATGTTGGCGGGGCAGGGGCCGGCGGTAGGTTATGCTTCAGCATAACGAAGTGAGTTCCGTTATGCTAAAGCATAACCTACTTGCTACCAAGGAAACAGGTCAGGACGCAGCCACCGCAGCAAGAAATAGCCGCACCCCAGGCCCAGCGCGGCGGCGAAAATATGGCCCATCGCCCTGACGGCCGGGCTGCCGAGGAAACTTGGCCCACGCTTCGCGGCCTTCCGGCGGGGGACAAACGGGGTTTGGGGCGACGCCGTATCCGCAGCTCCCGGCGGCAAGAAGACCGGCGTGGCGGGGACCTCGGGCTGCGTCGGCATGGCGGCGGCCGACCAGGGCGAGGCGGTCGCGGCGGGGGTGGAAGCAAGCGGCGGCAGCGTCGCGCCCAGCGGCAGGGGCGCCGAGAGCGTCGGTGGCAGGGCCATGGGGGCCGCCTGCTGCGGACCGGCCAGGATGCCGGACGAGCCCGCGGTCGCCGTCGGCGCCGGCCCGGCCAGCGACTCGTGGACGGCCACCTCGAAGACGTCGAACCCCGCGGCAGCCGAGACGGGCGCCTTCCAGCGGGCGATCCCCGCGCCGCTGAGTCCCACCTCGCGCTCCAGGGCCAACTCGGCCTGGTGATGCGTCCCCGGCACCATCGCCCGCACGCTCAGCCGGCCGTTGGTCGCATACTCGAAGGTGATTTCGACCGGCCAGGCCTTGGGCAGCCCGACGGGCAGGTCGCGGACCACGGTCCGGCCAATGGCGGTACACTCGCCCGGCAACGTGCTTTCCCCCTCCAACACCTTAACGACGATGGATTGCTGTCCTTCCGACTTGGTCATGAAGCGTTCCGTGCGCGTGGCGGGCAGGGGCGTGTTGCGGGGGATGAGGATGATGTTGGTCTTGCGGAGGGTCTCCGGTTCGATGCCTTCGATGCCCAGGCTGTGGGCATTGACGTTGGTCACCGCGAAGGTAGCGGCGGGGCCCTCCGCCTCCGCGGCCAGCACGTGGCCGGCATACAAGGCGGCGCCGCGGGCGACGGCCTCGTCGGGATTGACCGTGCGGTCCGGTTCGATGCCGGTGAGCTTCTGCAACATGTGCACGACCATGGGCATGCGCGTGGAACCGCCCACCAGGAGGATGCGGTTGACGTCCTTCCACTCCAGCGCCGCGGCGGAGAGCAGTTGCCGCGAGGTGTAGGCCGTCCGCTCCAGCAGATCGGCGGTCATCTCCTCGAACTGCTCGCGGAGGACGGCCACCTCGACCGCCCGGCCCGCGTACTCGACGCGGACCGACGCGCGGCTGCGGGCGCTGAGGGCGTGCTTGGCCTCCATCACGGTCTGGTAGAGGCGGTTCAAGGCGGCGGGATCGTCGCGGGGATCGAGCTGGTGCTGCGCGCGGAAGACGTCGCCGACGTGATCGAGCAGCCGCCGGTCCCAGTCGTGGCCGCCCAATTGCACGTCGCCGTCGGTGGCCAGGGTTTCGACCTTGCCGGCGGCGAGTTTCAGCAACGTGACGTCGAAGGTCCCGCCGCCCAGGTCGTAGACCATGACGGTGAGCTGCTCTTTGGGCACTCCGGCGGAGGACAGGTAGCCCAGGGCCTCGCCGAAGGCCAGGGCGGCAGCGGTCGGCTCGTTGACGATGTCGATGATCCGCAGCCCCGCCATCTCGCCGGCGTCGGCGGTGGCCTTGCGGCGCGGCTCGTCGAAATAGGCGGGCACGGTAATGACCGTCGCGGCGTCGGGCCCCACCGCGGCGGTCGCGTCGAGCTTCAGCTTTCGCAGGATGCAGGCCTGGATCACCTCCGGCGGCAGCCGCTGGCCGTGGATGGGGTGGCTGTAGAAGGGGGCCCCCATGTCGCGCTTCACCCATTGCGCCACCAGGTCGGGCTGAGTGCTCACGGCGCTGCGGGCGCTTTTGCCGACCACCACCTCTTGCGGGCCGAAGAGCACGATGCTGGGGGTGAGCAATTCCCCCTCGGCGTTGCGGATCATGACGCTGCGGCCCGACTCGTCCAGGCAAGCCATGGCCGAGTTGGTCGTGCCCAGGTCAATTCCGACCGCCTTCTGCCCGCTCATCAACGCCCATCCTCTCCTCGGATACTCGACTTTATCATGGATCGGGGGCGGGCTCAAGCCGGACAAAGACAGCGAGCCGCGGGGTTTATCCCCGCGGTTACGTAGCGTCCCCAAACCGCCGGGATAAACCCGGCGGCTCGCTTGCTCCGGCAAAAGCGCCCCCAAACCGCCGGGATAAACCCTTAAGTTTACCCACATCTTCTGCTATACTCCACCGGACGGAAAGGATTTCCCGGGCTCAGTTTAGCGAAAGGATGAGGGTCATGGACGACCGGCAAGTGTTGGAGCGTAGTTTCGGCGAG
>JBKQVT010000029.1:0-28699 GCA_052139835.1 Thermoguttaceae bacterium | reverse complement strand
GTCCGGCAAGGGGGAAACCACGAAATACACGAAAAACACGAAAGGAAAAGAAGATGGGTTTGGTTTATTAAGTTCTTTTCTTCCATTCTTGTTATCCTCTTTCGTGTGTTTCGTGTATTTCGTGGTTGATCCATTAGGTCGATCGTACATCACCGCGCTGAAATAAAGCCCCTTAATGAATTTTCTCGCTTCGATCTGCATTCGCCGGCCCGTCTTCGCCACGGTGCTGACCCTGGTCCTCCTCGTATTCGGCGCAGTGGGCTACATGAACCTTGGGCTGGACCGCTTTCCCAAGATCGATTTCCCCATCATCACCGTGACCACGCGTTTGCCGGGCTCTGCCTCCGAAGAGGTGGAAACGGAGATTACCGACAAGATCGAAGAGGCCGTGAACACCACCAGCGGCATCGACGAGCTCCGCTCGGTTTCTTCGGAAGGCATTTCCCAGGTCTTCATCACCTTCGTCCTGGAGAAGGACGCCGACGTGGCGGCGCAGGAAGTCCGCGACAAGGTCAACCGCATCCTGCCGGACCTGCCCCGCGACATCGACCAGCCCTTCGTGGAGAAGTTCGATCCCGACTCGTCGCCGGTGATGACGATCGCCGTTTCGGCGCCGAGTTCGATCCGCGATCTGACCGAGTATTGCGACAAGGTGCTGCGGCGGCAGTTGGAGTCGCTGCCCGGGGTGGGCCAGGTGCTGATCGTGGGCGGGCAGGCCCGGCAGATCAACGTGCAGTTGGACGCCTTGAAGATGCGGTCCCACCGGCTGACCGTGGCCGACGTCGCCCGCGCCTTACAAGCGCAGAACCTCCAGGTGCCCGGCGGCTCGGTGAAGGTGGGGGCGCGGGAGTACACGCTGCGGACGATGGGGCGGGTGGAGAGCGTCGCCGAGTTCGAGCAGATTGCGGTGGCCACGCACGGCCCGCACACCATCAAGATCGGCGACCTGGGGCACGTCGAGGACGGCGGCGAGGAGCCCAAGAGCCTCGCCCGCTACAACGACACGCCGGCGGTGCTGTTGGACATTCGCAAGCAGTCGGGCACCAACACGGTCGAGGTGGCCCGGCTGTTGAAGGAGCGGCTGGCCGAGTTGCAGAAGAACAGCCCGGCCGACCGCCGCATCACGCTGGTCCGCGACCAGTCGGTGTTCATCCAGGCGTCGGTCGATACGGTCAAGGAGCACCTCACGCTGGGGGCGGTGCTGGCCGCCGTGGTGATCTTCTTCTTTCTGGCCAACTTCCGCACCACGGTGATCTCGGCCCTGGCGATCCCCACCTCGATCATCTCGGCCTTCGCCGTCATCTATTACATGGGGTTCACCCTCAACAGTCTCACGCTCCTGGCCTTGGCCCTCTCGGTGGGGATCGTGATCGACGACGCCATCGTGGTGCTGGAGAACATCTACCGCTACATCGAGGAGAAGGGCTGCACGGCATTCGAGGCGGCCGCGGCCGCCACCAAGGAGATCGGCCTGGCGGTCCTCTCCATCACGCTCTCGCTGATCGCGGTCTTCCTGCCCATCGCGTTCATGGGCGGGATCGTGGGGCGGTTCCTGAAATCGTTCGGCGTCACCATGGCGGCCACGATCCTGGTGAGTATGATCATCAGCTTCTCGCTCACGCCGATGCTGGCCGCCCGCTGGCTGAAACTGAAGCGCCGGCCGGCCGCCGCACCGGCCCAGCCGGCGGCAGCGGGCGGCGGGGACGGCAGCGGCGACGGGGCGACCGAGGGGGACAGTCCCATTTTCGCCCGGCGACGCTTCGCGTCTCCGGGGCGAAAATCGGGACAGTCCCCAGCCGCCTCCCGCGGCGGCTTCTACCACTGGATCGAAAGCGGCTACCTGGCGATGCTCCGCTTTTCGCTCCGCCACCGCTGGGTGGTGGTCCTGGCCGCGGTGGGCATGGTCGTGGTGGGCGTGCTGATCCTGATGTACCCGCGGCTGTCGCACCTCCGCACAAACTTCCTGCCCGACGACGACCAGTCGGAATTCGAGGTCAAGGTTCGCGCCCCCGAGGGCACGTCGCTGGAGGCCACCTTTGTGATGCTAGAGCGGATCTCCCGCGACGTGCGGCGCCTGCGCGGCGTCGAGTACACGCTCACGTCCGTGGCCGACAGCGACCAGCGGATCGCCAACGAGGGGACGGTCTACGTCCGCATGGCGCCGCTTTCGCGGCGGCGCTTCGACCAGTTCGAGATGATGAACTACGTCCGCGACCACGTCCTGCCGCCCTATCGCCAGCAGGACCTCCGCATCAGCGTCAACCCGGTGGCCGTTTTCTCCGGCGGCGGCATGACCGAAGCCGACGTGCAGTTCATGATCGCCGGTCCCGACATGCGGCTCCTGGACCAGTATGCGCAGAAGGTGATGGGCGATCTCCGCCGCGTGCCCGGCGCCGTGGACGTCGATTCCTCGCTGGTGGTGGGCAAGCCGCAGTTCGGCGTCACGGTCGACCGCGACAAGGCCGACGACCTGGGCGTCTCCGTCGCCGACGTGGCCAACACCCTGAAGCTGCTGGTCGCCGGCAACAAGGCCACCGACTACAACGAAAAGGGCGAGCAATACGAGGTCCACGTGCGGGCCACTCCCGAGTTCCGCAACCGCTTGAACGAGCTGGCCACGGTCTCCGTCCCCTCGTCGAAGCACGAGATCGCGGCCCTGGCCGACGTGGTGAAATTCACCAAAGGCACCGGACCGGCGGAAATCAACCGCCTCAACCACAATCGCCAGGTCACCATCAGCGCCAACATGACCCCCGGCACCTCGCAGCAAACCCTGCTGGACGCCCTGGACGACAGCGTCCGCCGGCTGGGCATGGGCCCCGACTACACCACCGGCCTGCTGGGCAAATCGAAGGAAATGGCCCGCACCTTCCGCAGCTTCGTCATCGTCTTCATCAGCGCCATCCTCTTCGCCTACCTGGTCATCGCCGCCCAGTTCGAGTCCTGGCTGCACCCCATCACCATCCTGTTGTCGCTGCCGCTGACGTTGCCCTTCGCCCTGATCTCGCTCATCATCTTCGGGCAATCGTTGAACATCTTTTCGCTGCTGGGCATCCTGGTGCTCTTCGCCGTGGTGAAGAAGAATTCGATCTTGCAGATCGATCATACCAACCAGCTCCGCGCCGCCGGCATGGCCCGCGAGGAAGCCATCCTGGCGGCCAACCGCGACCGTTTGCGCCCCATCCTCATGACCACCGTGGCCTTCGTGGCCGGCATGGTGCCGCTGCTGGTCTCCAATAGCGAAGGGGCGTCGGTCAACAAGTCGATCAGCGGCGTGGTGATCGGCGGGCAGACGCTGTCGCTGCTGTTGACCTTGATTGCCACGCCCGTGGCCTACTCGCTCTTCGACGACCTCTCGCAGTTGTTCTGGCGGGCGGTGGGCGGCAAGGCCGTCGCGCCGGCCGCCGCGCACGCCCCGCCGGGACTGGCGCCGCACGGCGATTTCGTCCATGCCGGGCAACGCGCCGCCGACGCCGTCCTCGACGACGCCGCGTGACCGGCAGCTTTGACCGCGACCCGGCCCAAGGCTAAAATACCAGACACGAAGGAGGATACGCCATGAGCCTGAAGGGAAAAATCGCCGTCATTACCGGGGCCAGCCGCGGCATCGGCCGGGCCATCGCCCTGCGCCTGGCCAGCGAGGGGGCCTTTGCGGTGGTCAATTTCCAGAAAAATGCCGCGGCCGCGGGCGACGTGGTCCGTCAGATCATCACGGCTGGCGGCCAGGCATTCGCCTTGCAGGGCGACGTGGGCACGGTCGCGGGCATCCAGCGATTCTTCGCGGCCCTCGACGCCGAACTGACCACGCGGCAGGGCGGCACGGGGTTCGACATCCTGGTCAACAATGCCGGCATCGGCCGCGAGGGTACCGTCGAGACCACCACCGAGGCGGTCTTCGATGAACTGGTGGCCGTGAACCTCAAGGGGCCGTTCTTCGTCGCCCAGCAGGCGATCCCACGGCTGCGCCGCAGCGGCCGCATCATCAACCTCTCCTCGGCCCTCTCCCGCCACCCCTATCCGCGGATGGCCGCCTACTCGATGGGCAAGGCGGCCATCAACCACTTCACCGCGATCCTGGCCGCCGAATTGGGCTCCCGCGGCATCACCGTCAACGCCATCGGGCCGGGGCTGACGGCCACGGACTTCACCGCCCGCGCGCTCGAGGACCCGCGGGTCGTCCAGGCGGTTTCTTCCCACACGGCACTGGGCCGCATCGGCCAGCCCGAGGACATCGCCAGCCTGGCCGTCTTTCTGGCCGCCGACGATTCCGGCTGGGTCACGGGGCAGTATATCGAGGCCAGCGGCGGCTCGGGACTGGTGTAGCAACTCCGCGGCCGTTGAAAACCCAACCCATGCAATCCCCGCTCGCGCCCGTTGCCCCCAAGCCCGATCCTTACGCCGTCTGGCGGGGACGCGGTTTCCAGCTTTACGCCACAAGCTGGTTTCTGATGACCTTCGCCAAGCAGGCCGAATCCGTGGTGATGAGCGTCTTTGTGTACAGCTATGTCCACAATCTCTACCACTCGGTCCAGACCGCGGCGTTGGCGGTTGGTGTGTTGGGGTTGGTGCAAGCGCTGCCGATGATGGTCTTGGCGATTCCCGGCGGCCAGATCGCCGACCGTTGGGACCGTCGCCTTGTGCTGACGGTGAGCCTGGCGGCCACTGGCGCGATGTCGGCGGTGCTGGCGGCCGCGGTCTATCGGCATGAGCCGCTGCTGTGGATATATCTGCCCTTGCTGCTGGGCGCCGTCGGCCAGGCCTTGGGCAACCCGTCGCGCACCGCCTTGCTCCCGCAACTGGTCCCCAGCGAGGATTTCAGCAACGCCGTGGCCTGGAACACGACGGTATTTCAGATCGGGCGCGTGACCGGACCGCTGTTGGGCGGTCTGATTGCGGGAATCTTCGGCACGCCGGCGGCCTTGATCGTGGCCTTGGCCTGCCGCTTGCTGGCCATGGCGGCCGCCTTCTTCCTGCCGCGGCAGGCGGCCGCCGCGCGACGGGCCGTCGAGGCGGTTTCCTGGGAAAGCCTCGTGGCAGGCGTGCGATTCGTGTGGCGTCAGAAGCTCATTCTCGCCACCATCACGCTCGATCTGTTCGCCGTGCTCTTCGGCGGCGTCACCTACCTCTTTGCCCCCTTCGCCCGCGATATTTTGAACGTGGGCCAATCCAACGTGGATTTCTGCGTCGGCATGCTCTTTGCCGCCGATGCCGTCGGCGCCATCTCCATGGCGGTGCTGCTGGCACACCTGCCGCCGATCCGCCACGCCGGGCGGACCATGCTCTGGGCCGTGGCCGCCTTCGGCGCCGTCACCATCGTCTTCGGGGTGTCGACGTGGTTCTGGTTGTCGTTTGCCACGATGTTCGTGGTCGGCGCGGTCGATGCCATCAGCGTGGTGGTCCGCCACACGCTGGTGCAGATGCTCACGCCCGATGCCATGCGCGGCCGCGTCTCCGCCGTCAACAGCGTGTTTATCGTGGCCTCCAACGACCTCGGCGGGCTGGAGTCGGGACTGACCGCGTGGCTGGTGGGGCCGGTGATTTCCGTCGTGGGCGGCGGCATTCTCACGATTCTCGTGGTGTTGGCCTCCACCCGCGTCTGGCCGCAACTGCTCGGCATCGGCTCGCTCCGGGACATTCATCCGGAGGAGGAGGAGAGGAATTAGGGATTGGGGATTAGGGATTGGAAAAGCCCCCCGACTGCGTCGGGGGGGGCAGAGCGGCGTCTTTCGCCGGGCTTCGCAAACCGGCGTCCTTCTGATATCGTGACTTCCACGGAGAACCGCCATGCAGCAAGAAGTCGATCCGGCCGCCGCCGGCCCGCCCGTTTCCCCGCGTCGGCGGTTTCAGTATTCGTTATCGACGCTTATGCTGCTGACCACGATCGCGGCCCTGCTTTGCGCCATTTTCGCGATGTATCGAGAGCTTAAGCAGGCCCGGGCCGAAGTTCGTAAGTACCGCGGTGAAATGGGCTACCTGGAGATTACCGATCCGAAAAAGATCTACGCGCGGGCGCTCCGAAAGGCAGGGGAAGACCGATGGTCGTGGCGAGTCTATCTCCCCAAGAATCGCCAGTTCGGCCTTAACGCGTCCACAAGCCTGATCCCCGCGAAGGGATTGCCCGGTGCAATGGCGACAAGCTCGTTGAATTCGGGCGAGCATTTTATCGATGCGTCCGCCGAAGAGGGGCGGGACGGCAAATGGCATCTCTACGTCGGTGTCGACGGCTACTACGGATGCGGGCAAGGAATCGAAATGGCATCGTTAGAAAGCCAAACTGCCCTCGATGTCTTCGAAAGAGAACAGAGGGCCGTGCCGGCCGATGAACCGATGGTGCTGCTGCGAGTGCAAAAGGGCATCGAGGTTTCCCCTGGCAATTTTGAGCCGGTGCCAGCTTCGGGAACGAGCGACGGCATCATGATCTGGATCGAGGCGGAGCCGGGGCAGAACTGAAGGACGCTGCGCCCGCGCCGGCTCTTGCTTCCCCACGCCCCCGCGGCGCAGTCACGGGGCTTTTCCAATCCCTAATCCCCAATCCCTCTCCTTAAACTTCGCCTCGACTTCCGCCCACTCGTAGGGCCGAAAGTCCACGCTCACGCGGTCGCCCTCGACGATAAGCGGCTCGGCGGGGCCGCCGCTGTTGCTGAGCTTCTCGGCGGATTCCAGTGCGCGGAACGAACGGAGATTCAACTGCACCGCGCGGCCGTCGGTCTCCAGGAGCCGCACGCGGAATCCGGCTGGACCATCCCCCGGACGGGTGCCACTGCTGGCTTGCCCAGCAGTGCCCGAAACACTGCTGGGCAAGCCAGCAGTGGCACCCAGGGCTTCCCAATGCGTGGCCAGCACGCCGCGAACGTCCAGGTGAAACAGCCAACCGGACGAGCGTCCCGGCCGCGCCGCGTCGGCAAGCATCGCCGCCGGGGCAAGGAAATCCAGGGCCGCCGAGAGCGGATGGGGCGCCTCCAAGGCGATGCCCAGGCGAAACCGCCGCGCCGTCTCGCCCCGGACCAACAGCAGTGTATCGAGCTTCCGCGGACCGCAGCGGCGATGATAGGGCAGCCCCGCGGCCAGCAGCGTGGTCCGCGTCTTTTCCGTGCGAACGTCGATGAAGTGCGGCGATTCGATCTGCACCGCCTCGGTCGGCACGGTGGCCAGGTTCGCGTCGCGATAGAACCTGGCCGTCGGGTCGAGCCAGGCGAAGCGGGCCGCATAGTAGGAATTCCACGGATCGGCCTCGGGCATCCGCTCGGGCTCCAGCTCGATGAGCAATTCGATGACCCGGCTGCCGCGCCAGACGCGGGTCGTCTGCTGGAAGCCGGCCAGGCGGGGGCCGTCGCGGGCCATGAGCCGGCCGCGAACCGTCACTTCCCCCAAGACCGGCCCGGCGGAGATGATTTTCACCTCGTCGGCCGCCATGACGGAGTAGGCCGCCTCGTCCGCCGCGCCCGCCGCGTGCGGAGCCAACCGCATGGCGAGTTGCTGGGCCAGCCGCGGGCCGCGGGTGAGGCCGTCGGAAATCGAGCGGATGGCCCCGCTCTGCTCGTCGATCACCACGGTGAAGAATTCGTTGCGGAGCACGGTTTGCCGGGTTCCGGGCGTATTGCCGGGCTCGTGCCGGACCAGGGCCGGTTCCGCCTTCGGTCGTCGACCCAGCAGCGACCATTTCGCCCGCGGCGGCGGCGGGGCGGCGCTTTCCGGGGCAATCCAGGCGAAGCCCAGCGGCGGCACTTCGACCACCTTGGCCAGGGCCGGCGTCCCCGGCAATTCCAGGCACATTCGCCGCGAGAAGCTCGACGGATTGGCCAGCAGCACTCCCCGGGCCTCCGCCGGCTGCGGACCGGCGATGGCGGCGGCCAGTCGTTGCATGGCGGCGTCCAGGCCGGCGCGAAGGGGGGCATCGGAGGCGGGGTCGTCGGACTCGGACACTGCAAGGCCAGCGCAGCCCTCATCCCTGGCCCCTCTCCCGGAGGGAGAGGGGAGAACTTCACCCCCGGCCCCACTCCCGGAGGGAGAGGGGAGGATCAGATCGGCCAGCACGTCGAGCGTCTGGGCGGCCTCGGCGACCGCCAGCCGCTGGAAGTAGCGGACCCAGCGGGAGAGCGGATCGCTCCCCGCGGCGGCCACCGCCTGGGCCAAGTAGGGCGAGCGATACTGGTCGGCAAGGAAGACGGCGTCCTGCCCGGCCGCCGTGGTCTGCTGGAAATAGTCGGTCATGGTGGCGAAGCTGCCCAGCACCGAGCCGTAGGCGGCCGCACGCCGCAGGTCCTGATACCAAGGGGATGCCTGGCCCGGCCAATGGGCCAGGACGACGGTGGGCGATTGTTCCGTTGCCGCGGTGCTGCCCAATCGTTCCGGCAGGGCGAGGAAGGTCCGGCTACGGGCGGCGTCCTCGGGGATACGCTCTAAGGCGTCCAGCGCGGTGCCATCGGCGCCTTCCCAGCGGATGCAGGCGGCATCGCCGGTGGGAAAACGCCCGTCGTCGAGCGTGGCGTGCAACGCGGCGACGAATCCGCATTTTTCCAGGATCTGCGGCAGCATGGGCGTCAGGCCGAAGCGGCGGCGGCCGAACACCACGGGTCGGCAGCCGAGATGACGCTGGTAGGCGTCGAGCCCCTCGCGGAGGTCGCGGAGGATCGCTTCCGGCGGCAGCAAGGTCAGTTCGCGCTCGCGATAGTGGCCGCCCAGCAGCCCGACCCGCCCGCCGGCCAGCGCCTCGCGAAGTGCAGAGAGCGACGCCGGCTCCCGCCGCGCCATCTCGTCGAGCACCTCGCCGGAGACGAGCAGGTTCACGGGCGTGCCGGCGGCTAATTCGCCGCGCAGCGCCGGGCCGAGCGTCGTCGAGGCCACCAGGGTCAAGTCCAACAGGTGCGGCTCGACGGGGAAGAAGTATTCGCGGGCGCTATGGAGGAGGTCGAAGGCCGACTGGAGGTGGCGGCGGGCCGCTTCCGTCTTGCCGCCAACGGCCTGCTTGGCGGCGGTGACCAGGTGCGACTGTAACCCCGGCTCGTCCAGGTGGCTCATGTAGCGGACCTTGCGCGTGAGCAACTCGACCGCCAGGCAGCAGAATCCCAGGGCGAGGAAATCGGCGGCCAGCGCGGGTTCGACCGCCGGCGTCGCGGGGCCCAAGGCGTCCAAGGCGGCGGCGACCACCTGGCGGCGCGTGGACAGGCCGCGGAGGACGTGGGCTCCGGCCGCTTGGGCCTCTTGCAGCCAATCGGCCCGCAGCAGTCCTTCGCAGCAGAGCGGCAGCACGCAGAGGTGGCCGGCCATGTCCGCGGGGGGGGCAGCGGCCGGCGCCCAATGGGGCATCTGCCCCGCGGCGGCGACCAGGGCCGGGTGCCACAGGGCCGACCAGCCCGAGAGCAGTTGCTCCGACTCGTCCTCGGGCCGCCCCGCGGTGAAGTCCTCCAGGCTAGAGCAGGGCAGCAGGACGGTGAGGTGCTGGAGGTTCATGGGAGAACAGGGGTTAAAATGGGGGGGTACCAACAAGTCCTAAAGGTTCCATTGGTCCCATAGGACTTATGGGACTGATGGGACCTATGGCTCGCTGGGCAACCCTTCTCCACCATAGTTGCCCGGGGCTGAGAAGTCGAGTCGTCCGGTTGACATAACCCGTCGCTCCACGTTAGATTAGGTATGGTAGGTGGCAGAGGCGCGGACCGCAAAGGCAGTTCATTCTCCGGTCCCTTCTGGATGTGCCGGGTGCGGGCCTGGGCTGTCAGGAACAGAGGAATCTAAGCAGCGAACAACCCCCCCGTGGCGCGACGGGACGGTCGGTCGGTAAATGTTGGAGTGAAGGGAGAAAACGCACCATGGGCAGATCCGGTCTAGTCTGGGGGATCGACGTCGGGCAATGTGCACTGAAGGCCCTGCGGTGCCGGGCCGGCGACGAGCCCGACAAGATCGTCGTCGAGGCCTTCGACTTCATCGAATATCCCAAGCTCCTCAGCCAGCCCGATGCGGTGCCGGGCGAGTTGATCAGCGAGGCGCTGGCGCAATTCCTCTCGCGCAATTCGGTGCGCAACGACCGGGTGGCGATTTCGGTCTCCGGGCAGAGCGGGCTGGCGCGGTTCATCAAGCTGCCGCCGGTCGAGGCCAAGAAGATTCCCGACATCGTCCGCTACGAAGCCCGCCAGCAGATCCCCTTCGATCTGAACGACGTGATCTGGGATTATCAACGGATGGGCGGCGGCAGCGAGGAGGAAGGCTTCGCGCTGGAGACCGAGATCGGCCTGTTCGCCATGAAGCGGGACGCCGTCTTCCGGGCCTTGGAGCCCTTCGAGGCGGCCGGCATCGAGCTGGACTTCGTGCAGCTCACGCCGCTGGCGCTATACAACTTCGTCCTCTTCGACCAACTGGGCGACCTGCCCTCGCTGGAGGAGTATGACCCCGAAAATCCCCCCGAGTCGGTCGTGGTCGTGTCGCTGGGCACCGACTCGACCGACCTGGTGGTGACCAACGGCTTCCGCGTCTGGCAGCGGAGCATCCCGCTGGGCGGCAACCACTTTACCAAGGCCCTGACGAAGGAGTTGAAGCTCACCTTCGCCAAGGCGGAGCACCTGAAGCGCAACGCCACCACGGCGCAGGACCCGAAGGCCATCTTCCAGGCGATGCGGCCGGTCTTCAACGACCTCTTGACCGAGCTGCAACGATCGCTGAGCTTTTTCTCCAACATGGACCGCCACGCGAAGATCGGGCGGGTGGTGGCCTTGGGCAATGCCTTCAAGCTTCCCGGCCTCCGCCGCTACCTGTCGCAGAGCCTCGGCTTCGAAATCCAGCGGGTCGATTCGTTCCGCGGCCTGGAAGGCTCGGAGGTCACCGCCGCCCCGAGCTTCAAGGAGAACATCCTCAGCTTCGGCGTCTGCTACGGGCTGGCGCTGCAAGGGCTCGGCAAGGGCGGGCTGAAGACCAACCTCTTGCCCAAGGAGATTCTCCGCGACCGGCTGATCCGGGAGAAGAAGCCCTGGGCCGTGGCCGCCGCCGCCACGCTGCTGCTGGCGTGCAGCCTGAGCTTTGCGGCCTATTCGGCCTCGCTGGGCAGTGTGAGCTCGAGACTCTGGGGCGACGCGGAGATCAAGGCCAAGGCCGTGACCAAGAAGGCCGCCGACTTCAAGCACGACTGCGACGTTGCCGTGGGCGATTACCTGGCCGTCAAGCAGATCGGCGACCACCTGGTCGGCAACATCGAGGGACGCGTCTCGTGGCTGGAACTGCTGAAGGCCATCAACGAATCGCTGCCCCAGAACGATCCGAAGAAGAAGATTCCCGACAATATCTGGGAGCGCAACGAGCTGCACGTCACCAACCTGGAATGTCAGCGGGTCGACGACCTGGCGCAATGGTTTAACGCGATGAAGGCGAAGGGGCTGTATACGCCGCCGGGCGGAGCGGGTGGGGGCGGTCCGGCCGCTTCGGGCCCGGCTGCCCTGCCGGCCGCTCATGGCCCGGCTGCCCTGCCGGCCGCTCATGGTCCGCCGGGCGGCGCCCCCGGCATGCCGGCGCCCGCATCCGTGCTGACCACCGATTCCGGGCCCAAGGGACCGGGGTGGGTGATCCAGATCAAGGGCCATCATTACCACAACAAGCCCAACCCGCACGCCGTCCCGCACGAAGTCCCGGCCCAGGGATTCCTCGAGGCCGCCGATTTCGTCCGCAGCACGCTGATGCACAACCTGGTGACGGGCAAGATCGTGGTGCCGTCTGCCGAGGGCAAAGGCGTAAGAACCGTCAGCATGAAAGACCTCGGCATCAGCTATCCCGTGCTCGTCAGCCGGGGAAAGGTGTACCGGGTGTATGTGGACAATCCCAAGCCCATCGTCGAGGGCGGGAGCAAGCGAGGCGAGGGCGCCTTGCCCGTCGTCGAGGGCGAACATCCGCCGGTGGACCAGGACAAGATCGCCCTGGATGAGTACGATATGGTCATCCACTTCTGCTGGCAGCCGACGCTGGCCAGTCAACGGGACGCGGAAAAGGCCGACAAGGCGGAGAAGGCGGAACATCAGACCCCTTGAGTTCGTTGGCGGAGCGCGATCATGGATAAAGTGAAAATGGCCCTGGTCCAGTTGAAGAAGCATCACTTCTGGGTCCTTTGCCTGCTGATCATGGTGACGGTGCTGGTGGTCTGGAGCCTGGCCAGCGCCGGGGTGGAAGACCGTACCTGGGGTCCCAGCGGGCGAGTGAGTGAGATCGAGAAGAAGACCAGCGACGTCGGCACGGTCCTGGCCACGACCAATCCGCCGAACCCGGGAGTGATCCGCGCGATCTACGAACTGATCAGCGGGACGCCAACCAGTGAAGGGCTGAAACAGGAGGTCGTCCATGCCTGGCACTTCCTCTACCAGAAGCAGACCGAGAACAATCCCTTGCCGAAGGTGCTCGATGCGACGTTCGTCAGGGACTTCCAGCAACTGGAGATGGGACAGATCACGGACTTGCCGGAAAGCGACCTGGAACAATATCAAAACAACATCCATCGTTACGTTTCGCCCGAGGAGACCGCGAAGAAACCCGTCAAGCACCAGGAGTGGCTGTTCGATCGCGTGAACCTGCGGGTGCCGAAGAACGCGGGCCATGGCGAAGCGGCGGTCAAGGGGGGAGGGGGCCGTTTCAAGGGCCACCGCGGGCACAGGCCGCCGCCGTCGGGGGCGCAGCCCGCCGACGAGGAGCCGGTCGAAATGGTCGGCGTGCTGGAATGGGACGAGAGCGACCGGAATCGCATCATGAGGCAGTTTCAATGGGAGGAAACGCCCGACACGCAGACCGTGCGGCTGGCGCAGGAAGACCTTTGGGTTTATGAGGCCTTGTTGCGAATCATCGAGAAGACCAACAAGGGCGCGACCTATGAGAACGCGGCGATCAAGGGGGTGCTGGCGTTGGAGATCGGCAAGCAGGCGGCGCGGAGTTGGGAGCAGAATCAGGACACCGTGATCAGCGGGCTGGCCACAGGCCCGGCCGCCAAGGGCGCCGCCAAGCAGGGCGCGCCGCGCGGGCGGGGTCCGCTTGGCCGCCCCCCGCGCCCCGGCCCCTTCTCGAATCCGCACGGCAAAGGGCCCTCCGGCACCTCCGTTGAACAAGAATCGCCGCTGGCCGATCGCTACGTCGATGACGCGGGCAATCCGCTGCCCGAAGGGGCCAAGCACCCCTACGCCGAATTCAAGATGATGCCGATCAATCTTCGCGTGCTGATCCATCAGAAGCAGGTCACCAAGCTGCTGGCGGAGTGCGGCAATTCGAACATGCCGATCGTGGTTCGCGCCGTGCGGTTTCGGCCCGGCGAGGGCGAGGTCATTTCCGCGCGCGGGCCCGCGACACCGGCGCCCGGCACGTCGGGCGCCACGCCGGGCCTGGGCGGCGGGATCATGCCGCCGCCTGGAATCCATCCGCCTTCCCGCCCGCCGGCGGGCGCCGGCCCGGAGGGCGGGACCGCCGAACCGCCCGGCTCGCCTTACCTCACCATCGAGGTCCGCGGCATCATCTACATCTACAACCCGCCCGATCTGAAAAAATTGGGTACGGGAGCCGGCGCCGCGCCGGCGGGGCCGGCGCAGGCCGCGCCCGCCGCCGCACCGGCCACGCCAGGAGGCCGGCCATGAAGCTCAAGCTGAAACTGGACAAGGATTCGCTGCGGGAGTTCTTCCTCGAGAACGCGGAGAAGTTCGTCTTCGGCCTGGTCGCGCTGGCGGCGCTGATGATGATCTTCCAGGCGCTGACGCACAAGGGCTACGAGAAGACGCCCCAACAATTGTTGGACAAGAGCCGGGACGCCGACAATAAGGTCGATCACACTCCGCCCGAGGTGCCCCCCGAGTGTCATTCGATGGAATTCGAAAAGCTGGTGCGGCGGATCCTGTTGCCCATCGATGAGACGGCCTACGAGTACAAGAATCCCTGGGACGTTCCCGTGGCCAATCCGCTACGGCCGCGTCCGCAACCCCAACTCTATGCCGCCGCGAAGTTGCACGGCGCCGCCGGCGCGGGAAAATTCGTGGCTAAGGCCGGCAACGCCGCGGGCGGCGGCGAGCGCGGCACGCATTACGTGGCGCTGACCGGGCTGGTCCCCATCGAACAGCAAACGGCGGCCTTCCTCGATGCCTTCGAGGGGGTCCACCTGCAACGCCCGCAAGTCGATGACGCCCCGCAATACCGCGATTTCAAGGTCGAGCGGGCGGAAGTGCCCCCCAGCGGCCAGAACCAGGAGCTTTCCTGGGAGGACATGACCGCCACAATCAACCAAGCCATGGCGGGGTGGCAGATGAGCGACACCGAAGTGGTGGAGCCGAAGTACCTTGTCGGCAACACGGCCGTCGTGGCGTCCACTCGCCGGCCCACCGCCGTCAAGAGCCGGAACCCGTTGGCGCTGCCGCTGCCAAAGACCAATCACGACTGGGGGGAGTTGGCCGCCCATGACCCCGAGATCCCGCTGGCGCAGAAGGCCGCGCCAAAGCACAAGGCGCCGGAGCAGCCGGCCGGAGGGCCGCCTGGCGCCGACCCAGGGGCGGAGTCGCCACCTGACGAGCCGCTGCCCGAAGCGCCGCCGGAGGAAGAGATCAACAAGCCGCCGAAGTACGCGCTGCTGCGGCTGTTCGATTTCACCGTCAAGCCGGGAGTCTCCTATCGTTATCGGGTGTCGCTGGTCTTGAGGAATCCAAACTACGGCGAGCCCGTCATCTACCTGGCCAACCCCGAGTTTGCCAAGCCACAATATCTCCAGACGCCCGGCTCGGAACCGAGCAACGTGATTTCCGTGCCCGAGGACGTCCGCGTGCTGGTCAAGTCGGTATCACCGGCGAAGTCGCCGCTGGGCGAGCCGGAGGGCACCGTGGTCATGCTCGATTGGCAAGAAGACAGCGGCGAGATGGCCCACCAGGAATTTCCCGGGAAGGAGCAGCCGCCGGTCAGGATCGTTCGCGGCAAGGTCCTCAATTTCCCGAAGACGCTTTTTGAGGTAAAATCGCCCCCGGCTGCCACGGCCGCTACCAAACCCCGTCATGGGAAGATAACTACCCACACGCAAAGGGTACCGACCAAAGAGATCACCTGTCTCTTGGGCGCGGTGGTCGTGGACATGACTGGGGAGGGCGCTTCCGGCCAGTTGCTGCTGTTGGACAGGCTCGGCAACCTGGTGCTCCACAACGCGGCCGAGGACATGGAAGCATACCGTGCGTGGGAGGCGGAGGAAAACAAGGCCACGACGACCATGCCGGGGACCCGCGGCATCCGACCGAGGACACCGGCAACTCCCGGCGGCCTCGACGCTCTGAGCCAGCCTGGCAAGGCCGCGGCGAAAAACAACAAAAGCAAACCCTAGCGGTGGGCATCCGTGGCTTGGCAATATAGCGAAAAGACCCAGCAGCTCTTCCTGGACGCCGTCCACGGCAAACCGGGGACGCACCTGGGTGAAATCGACAATCCCGACGGCTTCGGCGAGCACGGCTCGATCGTCTGCGGCGATGCCATGCGTTTTGCCTTCCGGGTGCGGCGTCATCCCACCGACCCGGCGCAAGACGTGATCACCGAGGCCCGCTACCTGACCTTCGGCTGCACTTCGGCCATTGCCGCCTCGGAGGCCCTCTGTACGCTGATCGAGCAGGGGGGCTATACGCCGATCCAGGCCCTGGCCGTGCAGAACAAGGACATCGTGGAATTCCTCGGCGGGCTGCCGCCGCAGAAGATCCACTGCTCGGTGATGGGCGCCGAGGCCCTCGAGTCGGCCGTCTTCAACTGGGCGCATAAGCGCGGCGTCGATTTGGGGAAACTGGGGATCGACATTCACGCCGACGAGCAGCAGGAGGGCCGCATCGTCTGCCATTGCTTCTCCTTGAGCGAGCCCTACATCCGCCGCAAGATTCGCGAGTTGAACCTGCACTCCATCGCGGAGATCACCCACGCCATCAAGGCCGGCGGGGCCTGCACGGCCTGCCATCACGCCCCCGGCGGGCTGCAGGATCTCTTGGACGAGGCCTGGGGCAAAGGCCGCACGCCGCCGCCCCCCGGCGGACCGCCGCTGGTGCAGATCGCCCCGCTAGGCGCCGCTCCGGAGAAAAAGGCGGAACCCGATCTGTCCCCCTACCAGTTCAGCAAGAAGATCGAGCACGCCGTCCAGGAGTACGTCCGCCCCATGCTCCGCCAGGACGGCGGCGACATCGAGATCGTCGACATCAAGGACCTGCTGGTCTATTGCAGCCTGTCCGGCGCCTGCAAGGGCTGCGCCGCCGCCCAGCAGACCTTGCAGATGCTGGTCGAGGGGACGCTGAAGGAAATGGTCGACGAACGCATCCGTGTGATCCAGGTGTGAAAGGGCGAGGAGTCAGAAGTCAGGAGTTAGGAGCTAGAAGTGAGAAGGTCGAACGCCCATGGCTCCGCGATTCTAACTCCTAACTTCTAACTCCTAACTTCTATCCCGAATCCCCAGCCCTATGAAAATCGTCTACGCCGACAACAACGCCACCACCGCCGTGGCCCCCGAAGTCTGCCAGGCCATGGCACCGTTCTTCACGGAAAAGTACTTCAACCCGGGGTCCATGTGCAAGCCGGCCCTGGGCGTGGTGGACGCCTTGGCGCGAGCCCGCGCCACCGTGGCCCGCTTCCTCGGGGTCGCCGATCCCAAGCAGATCATCTTCACCTCCTGCGCCACCGAGAGCAACAGCACGGCGCTGTTGGGCACAGTCAAGGCCAATCCCAACCGCCGCCATATCATCACCACCGCCGTGGAGCACCCCGCCGTTTTGGAGGTCTGCAAGGACCTCCAGCGCAACGGCTACGAGGTCACCTTTCTGGATGTGGATGCCCAGGGTCAGCTCGACGTCGGCCAGTTTATCCGCGCCCTGCGGCCCGATACCCTCCTGGTCAGCATCATGCACGCCAACAATGAAACCGGCGTGATCTTCCCCATCGAACAGTTCTCGCGGATCACCAAGGAGACCGATGCGGCCATCGTCTTCCACACCGACGCCACGCAATCGGTGGGCAAGCTCCCCATCGACCTGGACCGCGGGCTGCCCTACGTCGATCTGCTCTCGCTCTCCGGCCACAAGCTGCACGCCCCCAAGGGCGTCGGCGCTTTGTACGTCAAGCGCGGCACGCCCCTGCGGCCGCTCTTGATCGGCGGCCACCAGGAGGAAGGCCGCCGCGCCGGCACGGAAAACGTCCCCTATATCGTCGGCCTGGCCAAGGCCGTGGAACTGGCCGCCGCACACCAAGAGGAAGAGCAGACGCTGGTGCGCGGCCTCCGCGACCGGCTGCAAGCCGCCCTGGAGCGCGGGGTCCCTTACGTCGAGGTCAACGGCAAGGACGCCCCGCGATTGCCCAACACCCTCAGCATCTCCTGCCATAGCGCCGAAGGGGAGTCGATTCTCAACGTTCTCGGCGAGCAGGGCATCTGTGCCTCTAGCGGCTCGGCGTGTACCTCCGAATCGCTGGACTGCTCGCACGTGCTGCGCGACATGAACGTTTCGTTCATGGCGATCCACGGTTCCATCCGTTTCAGCCTCAGCCGCTACAACACCGACGAGGATGTCGATCGGATCATCGAGGTCTTTCCCGCGGTGGTGGCCAATCTCCGCCGTATGTCGCCCTACTGGGACCAAGAGGCCAATGCGCCAAGGGGGTAGGGGATTTCGGGATTTAGGGATTTAGGGGATTGGAAGCAAGGTGGTGGGTGGCGGCACGCTTGCGGTTTCGCATACTGCCTTCCCCCTTCCGCCCTCCGCCATCCGCCTTCCGCGGGGGGGATTTGCGGCTTCGCGCGGCTTGGGTTATAGTGAAGGTTCAGTGCTCGAATTGGCCGTAAGCCGCACAAGCGACGGGGACGCTACCCTGTCGCCGGGCGCACTGGTACGAATTGGGCCCCCTCATCTCGAATATGCCTGTCGCTCCGAGTTCGGACTCCAGAATCTATCGCACGGTGGCAATCTGCTCGGTGCTGGTGGTGATGACCTGCATCGCCTACCACCGCATACCGAGGATGGAGTTCGTCTATTTTGACGATCCCGGGTACGTGCTGGACAACCTGCACGTGCATAAGGGGCTGGTCGCGGAGAACTTCCACTGGGCGCTGTTTGAGAGCTTTGGCGAGCAGAGCAATTGGCATCCGCTGACCTGGTGGTCGCACATGTACGACATCGACATGTTCGGCTTCAACCCGGTGCACGAGCCCAACCCCGGCGGCCCCCACGTGGTCAACCTCGTTTTTCACCTCAGCAACACGCTGTTGCTGTTTCTCTTGTTGCAATGGATGACCGGCGCGGCGTGGCGCAGCGCGGTGGTGGCCGCCCTGTTCGCCGTCCATCCCATGCACGTCGAGTCGGTGGCCTGGGTGGCCGAGCGCAAGGACCTGCTGAGCACCTTTTTCACGCTGTTGACCATCGGCGCCTATCTGTGGTACGTGCGTTGCCTGAAAGCGGAGGCCGGGCGGCCCCTGGAGCAGCGGATCGCGACGGCCGTCGCCTGGTATCTGCCGGTCTTCTTGCTCTTCGCCTTGACCTTGATGGCCAAACCCATGCCGCTGACGCTGCCCTGCCTGTTGTTGCTCTTGGACTACTGGCCGCTGGAGCGGTTGACGTTGCGGGCGGTGCGGAAGCAGCACGCCGCGGCGAGGAAAGAGCCGGAGATTTCCCGCGCCGCCAGGGCGCGGGCGGTGCGGAGCCAGCCCTTGCGGCATCGGCAGGAAGTGATCCGGACGCGCGAGTGGCGCTGGAAGGCGGCGCTCTGGCTGGTCGCCGAGAAACTGCCGCTGCTGGCCTTGTCGGTGGCCTCCAGTCGGATCACCTACCTGGCCCAGCAGAAGGGGGCTTCGATGGCCAAGCTGGAGTCGCTTCCCTTCGCCTTGCGGCTCTGCAACGTCCTGACGGCCTACCTCCGTTATATCGGCGGCATGATCTGGCCCTTCGACCTGACGATGTTCTATCCTTACCAGACGCAGTTGGACGCGACCTACGTGACCTACGCGGTCATTGCCGCCGAGGTGCTGCTGGTGATCACGTGCCTCGCGGTGTGGGGGGCCTTCTACGGGCGGCGCTACCTGGCCGTCGGCTGGTTCTGGTTTCTCGGCACCCTGGTGCCGGTGATCGGGCTGGTGCAGGTCGGCGACCAGTCCATGGCCGACCGCTACTCCTATTTCACCTTCACCGGCCTGTTCATCATGCTGGTCTGGGGAGCGGCGGACTTGCTGGGGCGATGGCGGCCGGGGCGGGCCGTTCTGATTGCCGCCGCCGTGGCGGGCTTGGCCGGCTGCGCCGTCATCGCCGCCGGCGTGCGGGGCTACTGGCCCGGCAGCACGACCGGCGGCTATGTTGGCCTTGCTGTTTTCGGGGCGCTACTCGTCGGGGTGTGGTTGACGACCCATCTGTTGGAGCGACGGCGTCCGGGGTGCAGCACGGCGGCCGCCAAGGCCCTGACCGTCCTGGCCGCCGCCCTGGTTGCCGCGGCGATCGGCGTTGTGCTTGTGGCGGCAGTGCCGTGGCTGGCCAAGCACGTCTTGCCGACCGCACTCCAAGCCGGCCACTGGCAGAACCTTGCGCTGGGCCGCTACTGGGGCTCCGCACTGGTCGCATTAGTGATCATCGTGGCCTGGGGAGGGGCGGACTTGCTGGGGCGATGGCTCGGGGGCCGCGTCGTCTTAGTCGCCGCCGCCGCCGCCGTGCTGGCCGGCTGCGTCCTGCTGACGGTGATCCAGGCGAGCTACTGGCAGGACACCACCACCGCCCTGGAACACACGCTCATCGTGGCCCCGGACAATCCGGCCGCCGAAAACAACCTGGGCGTGACCATGTGGGAAAGGGCCCAGGGCACCCGCGGCGCCAAACCGGAAAGCGAAGAGCAGATCGCCGAGTATCGCAAGAAGGCCATCGAGCACTGGCGGAACGCGGTGCGGATTCGTCCGCAGTTTTCCGACGCCCTGAACAACCTGGGCTGCGCCCTGCGCCAGCGCGACGCGGAGTTCGACGTCGTGGAAAGGGCCTTGGCGACCGCCATCCAAAGGAACGATGCGAAGGCGGTGGCCACCCTCCGCGCCCGCCGCGATGCGCTGGAAGCGGCCTACACCAAACAGCTCGAGGAGGCGGCGACGTGCTTCCGGGCGGCCATCAAGTATAAACCCGAACACTCCGACGCGCACAGCAACCTGGGGTTGACCGTCTGGCAGTTGACAAAACAACCGGAAGAGCCGATCAAGGAATTCACCAGGGCGTTGGAGTTGCGGCCCGATCACGCCGATGCCCACGTCACCTTTGCCGACGTCCTTATGCAGATGGCCGACGCCGCCGCGAAGCAACACAAGCCGAAGGAAGCGGCGCAGCGCCTCGAGGAAGCCGCGGATCATGTGAGCAAGGTGATCCATCTGGACGAGCGCAATGCCCGCGCATACATGCTGCTGGGCCAAATCCGCCAGTCGCAGCAAAACTTTCCGGAGGCGGCCCTGGCCAGGAGCCGGGCGGCCTGGTTGATGGCCACCAGCCCCAGGGCGGCGACGCGCAACGGCCCCCTGGCCGTCAATTTGAGCCTGCAGGCGCTGGGGATCAGCGGCGAGCAAAAGTCGCTGGAGGCCGTGATCCAGCAGGTGCTGGGGACGACCGGCGAGGACCCGAGGTCTCTCGACATCCTGGCCGCCGCCCTGGCGGAACTAGGCAGGTTCACCGATGCCAGGCAGGTCGCCGAGAAGGCCCTGGCGGTGGCCAACCAGCGGGGCGAGGCGCAGTTGGCGGCCGCCCTCCGCTTCCGCCTCCAATTGTATCAAAACGGCAAGAAATTCCGCGACGCGGGGCCCGAATCCCTCGCCCCTCCCGCCGGAACCTGAGAGCTGAAATAGGAGTTAGGAGCTAGGAGTTGGAAGTTAGGAGTTAGAAGTTAGGAGTTGGAAGTTGAAAACGTCGCGCGCCTACCGCGCACGCGATTCGAACTTCTCACTCCTAACTCCTAAATTCTTCAGGTGACGCATGTTTCACGACAAAAAAGTGGTGGTCGTCATGCCCGCGTACAACGCGGCGCGAACGCTGAAGCGGACCTACGAGGAAGTCATGGCCCAGGGAATCGTCGACCTCGTGGTGGTCGTCGATGACGCCAGCCAGGACGAGACGACGGCCATTGCCCAAACGCTGCCGCACACCGCGGTCCACACCCACCCGGTCAATCGCGGCTACGGCGCCAACCAGAAGACCTGCTACCAGGCCGCCCTGGACGCCGGGGCCGACATCGTCATCATGGTCCATCCCGATTACCAGTACACGCCCAAGTTGATCCCCGCGCTGGCGTCCCTGGTGGGCAATGGGCTCTATTCGTGCGTGCTGGGGTCGCGGATCCTCGGCGGCCTGGCCCTCCAGGGCGGCATGCCGCTGTGGAAATATTTTGCCAACCGCTTCCTCACCTTCACAGAAAACCTCCTCCTGGGCGTGAAACTCTCCGAATATCACACCGGCTACCGGGCCTTCTCCCGCGAACTCCTCCTGCGCTTGCCCTTGCAGGCCGGCTCCGACGATTTCGTCTTCGATAACCAGGTGCTCGCCCAAGTCGTCTGGCTGGGCGAAACCATCGCCGAGGTCAGTTGCCCCACCCGCTACGAACCCGAGTCCTCCTCGATCAACTTCAAACGGAGCGTCACCTACGGCCTGGGTTGCCTGCGCACCGCCATGTGCTTCCGCCTGGTCAAACTCGGTCTCATCGCCTCGGATCTGTTCCCCAAGCAAAAGATGAAGGATGAAGGATGAAGGATCAAGGATGAAACCGACCGCTCTCTTTCCGAAGTCCTTCATCCTTCATCCTTCATCCTTCATCCTTTCTCTGGGCTTGGCGGCGGCGGTGGCCATCGTCTACTGGCCCGCCTGCCGCTACGACTTCGTCAACTACGACGACCCCAAGTTCATCGCCGCGAACGATTACGTCCGCAACGGGCTGACGCGCGCAGGCCTCGTCCAGGCGTTTACCGGCGCCACCGTCTCCAACTGGCATCCGCTGACGATGTTCTCGCACATGCTCGTCTGCGAGTGCTTCGGCGCCGAGCGGCCGGGGTGGCACCACGCCGTCAACATCGCCCTGCACGCGGCCGCCAGCGTGCTGTTGTTCCTGGCCCTGCTGCGGATGACTGCGGCCCGCTGGCCCAGCGCCGCGGTGGCGGCCCTCTTCGCGCTGCACCCCCTCCACGTGGAATCGGTCGCCTGGATCGCCGAACGCAAGGACGTTCTCAGCGCCGTCTTCTGGATGCTCACCCTGCTGGCCTATGCCCGTTACGCGCGGCAGCCCGCGCTGGGCCGCTACCTTTTGGTCTTCGCCGCGCTGGCCCTGGGACTGATGTCCAAGCCGATGCTGGTCACGCTGCCGCTGGTGCTCTTGTTGTTGGACTACTGGCCTCTGCGACGGTTCGGCGGTCCCTGGGGGAGCGGGCTGTTTTTCGGCCCGCAGGCGGCTTTGGCTGGCGGCCTCGGCAGCGAAGACCTGGGCCGGCAGTCCCCGAGGGGCCCTTCGCCGCGGCCGGGGCGCAAGAGTCGCAATCGCCGGGCGGCTGCCGCTGCGGCGGCGCCCGAGTCGCCCGCCCGTTTCCCGCCGCTGGTGCCCCTGCTCTTGGAAAAACTTCCCCTGCTGGCCCTGTCGGTCGCCGTCAGCATCGTGACCTACCGGTCGCAGACCCACGCCATGTCGCTGCTGGGCAACGAGGCGACTTTGCCCGCCCGGCTTTCCAACGCCCTGGTCGGCTACGCCAGCTACCTGGGCATGACGTTCTGGCCGTACCCGCTGGCGGCCTTGTATCCCTTCGTGAAGCACCCGCCCTGGCAGGCGGCGGCCGCCGCGGCGCTCTTGGCGGCGATCACCGCGGCCGTCCTCTGGCCGCTCCGCCGCCGGCGCTACCTGGCCGTCGGCTGGTTCTGGTATCTGGGAACCCTGGTGCCGGTGATCGGGCTGGTGCAGGTCGGCTTCCAATCGATCGCCGACCGCTACACCTATCTGCCCCTGATTGGCATCTTCATCATGGCGGCCTGGGGCGCCGCCGACTTGACGGCCGCATGGTCCGCCCGCGCGCAGCGACGGCTCTGGATCCCCGTGGCCGCCGCCGTCCTGGTTGCGGCCGCGGTCCAAACCCGCCAACAACTCCGCTATTGGTCCGACAGCGAGCGGCTCTTCACCCATGACATCGAGGTGGTCGGCGACAACCCCGTTGCCCTCTGGGACCTCAGCGCGGCGCTGGAGTTCCGGAAGGAGTACGACGGCGCGATGGACTGCTACCGCCGGATTGTGAAGAAAGATCCGGAAGATGCCAAGGGAAACAACCGCTTCGGCAGGTCGCTGCTCGGCCATGGCCGGGTGAACGAAGCGGTGGGGTATCTTCGCCAGGCCGCCCGGCTGGAACCCGAGGAGAAGCAGTTCCACTACGATCTGGCCTCCGCCCTGTTGGTCCAGGGCAAGATCGACGAAGCGCTGGCGGAGTTCCATAAGACGATCGCGCTGGACCGTGATTATGCCCAGCCGTACAACAGCATCGCCTGGATTCGCGCCACGCATCCGGCGGCGGAATTCCGCAACGCCGCGGAGGCGATTGCCTACGCGCAGCGTGCCTGCAAGTTGTCCCAGAACAGGGATCCCCACATGCTGGACACCCTTGCGGCGGCCTACGCCAGGGGGGGACAATTCGATAAGGCCGTGGAAACGGCCCGCTTCGCCGTAGCGCTGGCCAAGAAGGCCGGCGACACGGAACTGGTCGCCGAACTGCGGAAGCACTGGAAACAGTTCGACGCCCATCAGCCCGTGCGCGATGTGCCCAATCCGCCCTTGATGCGGAGCAGCGAGGGGGCCAAGTAGCTTTGTAATTTCCCCAAGATAGCTAAGGGCCCCATTTCACCACCACCCAGCCGACGCAGTCGGCCGGCTTTTCCTGGCCCCTGACCCCCAACATTGCTGTAGCATCGCTGGCTGATTTCGCTTATGATCCGCACGTTTGGGTCCCTACGGGGACTGTCCCCTTTTGCCTGCCTGGACCGATAAGCGGCTGCGGTGAATCGTCAAGGAGGACGATCATGAGTTCCTGGAAGAACCTGTTTTTTCTGGCAATCCTGGCCGTCGTGGGCTGCGGCCTCTACTTCTCGCTGATGCACGCTCCGGGGCCGCCCCCGCCGGGCGCCGAGAACGCATCGACCGAGGAGCCGAAGGTAGACCCCGGCCAGGCCATGACGGGGCCGCCATCCACCGGCGGCCAGAACGTCGGGCCACCCCCCGGCGCCGAAGTCGCGCCATCGTCGGTCGCCCCCAGTCCTGTGGTCACTACGATTCCGACGCCCGCTCCTTCGCCAGTGTCGCCCGTGTCGCCGGCGCCAGGGGTAGGCTATTCCGAGCCAGTCCCACCCCCGCCAGGGACATCTCCGCCGGGGTCCGTTCCACCGCCGCCACCGGACGCCAATATTGCACCGCCCCCCGCGACGACGACAATGGCGCCGGGCGGCCCTCCTCCCGCCCCGCCCGCCGCGGTTGTCGACAGGACGGCCGAGGCCCGCGAGAACGTCAAGAAGCTGCTGGCCGTAGTGAATGCCGAACTCGACCACGGTCGCACGGCCGACGCCCACCGCATGCTCAGTTCACTTTACGGCAGCCCGGAAGTGCCGTCGGACATGACGCGGGAGATCAACGGACGGCTCGATGAAATGGCCGGCGTGGTCATCTATTCGCGGCAGCATCTGTTGGAGAGACCTTACCTGGTGCAGCCGGGCGACACCCTCGAGCGGATCGCCGACACCTACAGCGTGCCTGCCACCCTCTTGGCTCGGATCAACGGCATCCGCGATCCCCAGGGGCTGAAGCCGGGCCGCGAGCTGAAAGTCGTCCACGGACCGTTCGCCGCCGTGGTCAGCCTGGAAAAATTGGAACTGACGCTCATGCTCCAGGACCGCTACGCCGGCCGCTTCGCCATCGGGCTGGGAACGGACCATCGGCCCATCGAACGCACCTACACCGTCTGCGAGAAGGTCCTTAACCCCGGTTACGGCGGTTACGGCGGCGGCAGCTTCGCCGTCCAGCCCGGCGACCCCAAGAACCCGTTGGGCAAGTTCTGGATCGGCCTGGGCGATCAGATCGGCATCCACGGCACCACCAATCCCGCCGGCATCGGCCGCACCGACAACCCCGGCTCGATCTGCCTCAGCGACCGCGACATCGACGACGTCTACGGCATCCTCTCGGTGGGCTCGAAGGTCATCATCCAGCGCTGAGTGCGCCGCGGGGGACTGTCCCGCTCGTGCCACGCCGGGTGCCCCTGCTGGCTTGCCCAGCAGTGCGGCGGGCGGCGGCGGGTCGGCACTGCTGGACAAGCCAGCAGTGGCACGCCACGTTCCCCAGCCCCTTTCCTGCCCCCTCAGATGGCGGTTGACCACCGCCGCCGCCGCAGATATGCTTTGATTAGGATTATGACAGATTAAGCAGTGCGAATTGCACATTTCCCTTCGGCCGGCTCTATGATGGCGATCGACGAGGAAGAGCTTTACCAGGACTACATCCTCGACCACTACGAAGAGCCGTATCACCGCGGCCGCTGCCCCCGCTGCACCCACGCGCACGAGGACGACAACCCGCTCTGCGGCGACATCGTCCGCATCGAGTTGCAGATCGACGACGCCGGCACGATGCAAGAGGTGTACTTCGACGGCCAGGGCTGCTGCATCAGCCAGGCGGCCGCCTCGATGCTGGTCGAGAAGTTCGACGGCAAGCGGGTCGAGGAGCTGAAGACGTTCACCGCCGCCGACATGCTGGCCCTCTTCGGCGCCCGGCTCACGCCCAACCGGCAGAAGTGCTGTTTGCTTCCCTGGCGGGTGTTGCAGGCCGCCATCTACTCGCCGTGTGCCAATTCGAGTGCCAATGGCTCCGCCAGTGCCGTGCCTCCCAGGACAACCCCACCATGATCAGCACCACCGTGGAAACGCCGCCGTTGGAGCCCGAAGTGTTCCGGGCCGATTTCCCCATCCTCGGCCGCTGGGTCCGCGAGGGCGTGCCGCTGGTCTACTTCGACAACGCCGCCAGCACCCAACGCCCCAAGCAGGTGATCCAAACCATCGTCGATTGCTATGAAGAGCACTACGCCAACGTCCATCGCGGCATCCACCAGTTGGCCCAGGAGTCCGACGAACTCTACGACGAGGCCCGCGAAACCGTCCGCCGCTTGATCAACGCCCCCGCGGCCGAGCAGATCATTTTCACCGCGGGCACGACGGCCGGCATCAACCTCGTGGCGCGGAGCTGGGGCGACGAAAACATCCGCCCCGGCGACGAAATCCTGCTCTCCGAAATGGAGCATCACTCGAACCTCGTCCCCTGGCAGCAATTGGCCGCCCGCCGCGGCGCCACCCTGCGGCACATCCCCTTGACCGACGACGGGCTTTTGCAACTGGACCGGCTCGACGAACTGTTGACGCCGCGGACCCGGCTGGTGGCGATCACCGCCGTCTCCAACGTCCTGGGCACGATCAACCCGGTGGCGGAAATCATCCGCCGCGCCCACCAGGCCGGCGCCGTGGTGCTGGTCGACGGCGCCCAGAGCGTGCCCCATCAGAAGACCGACGTGCAGGCCCTGGACGCCGATTTCCTGGCCTTCAGCGGGCACAAGATGCTGGGGCCCTCGGGCGTGGGCGTGCTCTACGGCAAGCGGGAATTGCTGGAGGCGATGCCGCCTTTCCTGGGCGGGGGCGGCATGATCCGCCGCGTCCTGCCCGATCGCTTCGAGCCCGGCGACTTGCCCTGCAAGTTCGAGGCCGGCACGCCGCCGATCGTTTCCGCCGTCGGCCTCCGCGCCGCCATCGACTATCTCGACGCCGTCGGCTTCGACGCCATCGCCCGGCACGAGCGCCGTCTCACCCAGCGGACCCACGAAGTCCTCCAGGCGGTCGAGGGGGTGCGGATCCTCGGTCCCGCGCCAGACCGGAAGGCGGGCATCATCGCTTTCACGCTCGCCCGCGTCCATGCCCACGACGTCGCCGAGGTCCTCGACCGCTACGGCATCGCCATTCGTGCCGGGCATCATTGCGCCATGCCGCTGCACCAGCGTTACGGCGTGGCTGCCACCGCGCGGGCGAGTTTCTATTTCTACAACACGCTGGCCGAGGTCGAGCAGCTTGGCCCCGCCCTGGAGCAAGCCAAGCGGATCTTTCATCGCAAACGGCACGGGTAAAGGGGGAAGGCGGAGGGCGGAAGGGGGAAGGAGCCAGTCACTCCCAAGCCCGCCGGCTGCGCCCGGCGGGAAAGGGGGCGAGGCTGAGGACTGGGGACTGAACACCGAACACTGAGCACAGGCTGAATTTTCGGTTTTCAGCTTTCAGTTTTCGATCCTTCCGCCTTCCGCCCTCTTCGCCATGGTCATCCTTGATCCTTCATCCTTGGACTTGCCTCCAGCGGCGATGGCGCTGCTTGCCAGCGCAGCCGGCAGTCGGCACGGCGCTGGGTGATGCCGTACGCCGCGCACGCCGTGTGCGGCGAGGGTCGCCGAAAACGGGCCGCCCGCCGTGCCGCCAGTGCCTGGTAAGTGACGGCAACTTCCTTGACGGTTTGCCAAGCAGGTTTTCGTTGATGGACTTGGGGGATAGCTACTGCGGGATACCACCGGTATAATGGCTGCCGTTCGATGAACATTCGCCGCCCGGTCGTCTTTCCACAAGGTGCAGGAAATGAAACGGACCGTTCTTCTTCTCGTGGCTTTTTCGCTGTTGGCCGGCTGCAAACAGCGGACACCGACAATTTCGTCCACGGTCGTCTTCAACCCGCACGCGAATAAGCATCTGACGGCAAGCATTAGCCCGATGGGCGATCTGGACAAGATTGTCGTGATCCAAGGAGTTCCCGACTCTCACTTTGAGCTGCTGGTCGGCATGTCCTACGAGCAGAGCGACAGTAGTGGAGGTTCCGCCGATCAGGTTTTCCTGGAACTGAAGGACGGCAAATTGTCACCGGCGGATCGGATTGGCCTGCTACCCAAAAACTGATCCATGTGGTATGAGAGTCTTAACAGCCCGTGAAGGGCAAGGAGACTTTCGATGCCGAAGATGCGACATAGCCCGGAACAGATCATTGGCAAGTTGCGGGATGCCGACGCCATGTTGGCGGCGGGAAAGACCATTGGTCAGGCGTGCCAAAGCCTGGCGATCAGCGAGCAGACGTTTCACCGTTGGCGTGCCCAATACGGCGGGATGAAGGCCGAAGAGGCCAAACGACTGAAGCTCTTGGAGGAGGAGAACAAGCGGCTCAAAAAGTTACTGGCGGAAGCGGAACTCGATAAGGCGATCCTCAAAGAGGCGCTCCTGGGAAACTCCTAAGCCCTGTCCGCCGTCGAGCGACGGTCGCACACGTTCAACGGCAGTTGGGCGTGTCCGAGCGTCGGGCGTGCAGGGCGTTGAGCCTGTCTCGATCATCGCAGCGATACAAACCGATGGAAAGCGAGGAAGAGAAGCGATTGATCGCCGAGATGTTGGCGCTGGTGGGCCGACATCCTCGCTTCGGTTATCGGCGAATTTGGGCGTTGCTGCGACAATCGGGCTGGCGAGTGAATCGAAAACGTGTGTATCGACTTTGGGTTCAGGAAGGACTGAAAGTGCCGCAAAAACAGCGAAAACGACGGCGTTTAGGCCATAGCGAGAACAGTTGCGTTCGTCGCAAAGCCGAGTACAAGGACCATGTGTGGACGTGGGACTTCATCCACGATCGAACGATGGATGGGCGGCCATTGAAGTGCTTGTCGATCGTGGATGAG
>JBKQVT010000028.1:0-11221 GCA_052139835.1 Thermoguttaceae bacterium | reverse complement strand
TCCAACACTTGCCGGTCGTCCATGACCCTCATCCTTTCGCTAAACTGAGCCCGGGAAATCCTTTCCGTCCGGTGGAGTATAGCAGAAGATGTGGGTAAACTTAAGGGATAAACCCCGCGGCTCGCTTCGCCCTCCCCCTTCCCCCCTCCGCTCTCCGCCTTGTTTCTGCTATACTCAGCCGATCCTGGCAGTTCTTGCTTCCCCCCATCCAGAGGAGTTTCACGCCGATGGAAACCGCCGCTATCGAACAGGCTTATGCGCTGGCCAAAGAGCGTTATGCCGACCTGGGCGTGGATACCGAGGCGGCCTTGCTCGCCTTGAGCCATATCCCCCTGTCGATGCACTGCTGGCAGGGCGACGACGTGGGCGGATTCGAGCGGGCCGGCGGGCTCTCCGGCGGCGGCATCCTGGCCACGGGCAATTACCCCGGCCGGGCCCGCACCGCCGACGAACTCCGCGCCGACGCCGAGGAGGCCTATCGGCTGATCCCCGGCAAGCACCGCTTCAACCTGCACGCCATCTACCTGGACGCCGGCGGCCGGGCGGTAGACCGCAACCAGATCGAGCCGGGGCACTTCCAGGGCTGGATCGACTGGGCCCGCCGGCTGGGCATCGGCATGGACTTCAACCCCACCTACTTCTCCCATCCCTTGGCAGCCGGCGGTTTCACCCTGGCCCATCGCGACCCGGCGGTGCGGGGCTTTTGGGTCGAGCACGGCATCGCCTGCCGCAGAATCGGCGAAGCGATCGGCCGCGCCCTGGGCAGCCCTTGTGTGACCAACGTCTGGATTCCCGACGGCTACAAGGACGTGACGGTGGATCGCAAGGGCCCCCGCGAGTTGTTGAAGCAATCGCTCGACGAGATCTTCGCCGCCCCGCTGGACGACCGCTACAACCTCGACGCGGTGGAGTCGAAACTCTTCGGCATCGGCTCGGAGACCTACGTGGTCGGCTCGCACGAGTTCTATCTCGGCTACGCGGTGGCCAACCAGAAACTCCTCTGCCTGGACGCGGGCCACTATCACCCCACCGAGGGCATCGCCGACAAAATCCCCTCCGTGCTCTTGTACCTCGACGAGATCCTCTTGCACGTCAGCCGCGGCGTCCGCTGGGACAGCGACCACGTGGTCATTCTCAACGACGACTTGCGGGCGATCGCCGAGGAGATCATCCGCGGCGGCTTCACCGACCGCGTCCACATCGGCCTGGACTTCTTCGACGCCAGCATCCATCGCGTCGCCGCCTGGGTGATCGGCATGAGGGCGATGCTGAAGGCCCTGCTGCTGGCGCTGTTGGAGCCGATCGACGAGCTCCGCGCCCTGGAGCAGGGCGGCGATTTCACCGCCCGGCTGGCCATGCTCGAAGAACTCAAGACGCTGCCGGCCGGCGCCGTGTGGGATTATTATTGCCTGAAGCAGGACGTGCCCCCGGCCGCCGCCTGGATCGACGAGGTGAAGGATTACGAGGCGAAGGTGACCAGCCAGCGACAATAAGGTAGGCCGCACACGCCGTGTGCGGTCGGATCGTCACACGGCGTGTGACGGATACAACGAGGGCGTCACACGGCGTGTGACGCCTACGAGAGGACCATCGATGGACGCGAACCCTTTTCTGGGCGTGAGTTTGTACGTGTTGGCGGGGCTGGCCGGGGCCTGCTTCTATCTCCCGTTGAAGGGGGTCAAACAGTGGTCGTGGGAGAGCTACTGGCTGATCTGGGGGCTGGCGGGCCTGCTGCTGGCGCCCTGGATCCTGGCGGCGATCGTCTCGCCCAACGTGCTCTCGGTCTTCCACCAGGTCTCCTGGGAAACGCTCGGCTGGTGCTACCTGTTCGGGGCGATGTGGGGCTTCGGGGGACTGACCTGGGGACTGATGATTCGTTACCTGGGGGTGGGGCTGGGCACGGCGATCGGCTGCGGATTGTGCGCGGCCACGGGCACGCTGATCCCGCCCGCCTTCCGCGGCCAGTTGGCCGGCTACGCCCACGAAGCCTGGGGCATCGCCACCCTGGTGGGCGTGGGCATCGCGCTGCTGGGCATTGTCGCCACCGGCGCCGCCGGCATGTCGAAGGAACGCGAACTCTCCGAAGAACAAAGGAAGGCGGCGGTGGCCGAATTCCATTTCGGCAAGGGCATCCTCGTGGCGATCTTCTCGGGGATCATGAGCGCGTGCATGGCCTTCGGACTCGACGCCGGAAAGGTCGAGATCGGACGCGCCGCCCTCGACACGCTGCCCAAAACCTCGGCGATGTGGCAGGGCATCCCGGTGGTCGTGATGGTGCTGTTGGGCGGATTTACCGTCAACTTCCTCTGGTGCCTCTTCCTCAACTTCAAGAACCGCAGCATCGGCGATTATGTCAGGAGCGGCGCCCCCCTGGCGGCCAACCTTTTTTTTGCCGCCGCCGCCGGCGTCCTCTGGTACTCGCAACTCGCCTTGCTCAGCGCCGGCAACGCCAAAAGCGGCAGCGTCGCCTTCGCCGGCTGGACCGTCTTCATGTCCAGCACCGTCATCTTCAGCACGCTGGTGGGCATCCTCCTGCGGGAATGGCAGGGAGTGAGCCGGCGAACCAAGTCGCTGCTGGCCGCCAGCTTCGTCATCCTGGTCGCCGCGCTGCTGACCATCGGCTACGGCAATTACCTCAAGCCGACGGACGGGATCATCGTCAAAGTCGAGACGGCGGCCCTCGTCGTCCGCACCGAGGGCGACGAGAAGAATGCCTTCCCCTTGGATGCCAACAGTGTCATCCTGTTGGACGGACGGACGGCGGCCGCGGGCGACCTCAAGGTTGGGCAGGCGGTCCGAGTGACTCCGCGCCCGGCCCCGTTGACGATCCGTGCGTCGAGCAAGGGAAGGTAGGTTATGCTTCGGCAGAACGACGGACGCCGTCGGCAAACCGTTCCCACCGGACACGGCCGGTGAGCTTGGGGCGTTTTTCCAATCCCTAATCCCCAATCCCTAATCCCTCACGGGACGGGCGTCATCGTGGGCAGCAGCGGCAGATCGAACGGCGGCAACTCCGGCGCGGTCTCGTGGCACTCCAGCCGCACGCGGAGGATCTCCTTGCGGCGGGCGAAGAAGGCGTCCAACACCTGCGGGTCGAAGTGCTTGCCCCGCTCGCGCTCCATCATGGTGAAGCATTGCTCCAGGGGAAACGCTGACTTGTAGGGGCGATCGTGGCTCAGCGCGTCGAACACGTCGGCGACCGCCGTGATGCGGCCCTCCAAGGGGATCTGCTGGCCGGACAGGCCGCGCGGGTAGCCCGAGCCGTCCCATTTCTCGTGATGCGTCATGGCGATGCGGGTGGCCATTTGCAGGGTGGGGGAGCGGCCGGCGTTCATGATCGTCGCCCCCATGGTGGTATGGCCGGCCACGGCGCGGCTGTCGTCGGCGTGCCCTTCGCCGACGATGCGTTTGCCGAATTCGCAATGCTGGCGGATGAGTTCGAATTCGTCTTCCGTGAGCTTTCCCCGCTTCAGCAAGACGGCGTCGGGCACACCGATCTTGCCGACGTCGTGCAGCGGGGCGGCATGTTCGATCAGCTCGATCATGGCGGGTTCGAGCCCCAATTGCCGGGCGATGATGCCCGCGTAGCGGCCCACGCGCACCACGTGCATCCCCGTGTCGTTGTCGCGGTATTCCGCCGCCCGGCCCAGGCAATGGATCACTTCCATCCGCGAGGTCTCCAGCTCGGCGGTCCGCAACTGCACTTGCCGCTCCAACTCGTCGGCATGCTCGCAGAGGTAGTCCTGATAGGCCTTGATCGCCACGACGTTCCGCACCCGCGGCACCAGGTCGATGGGATCCACCGGCTTGGTGAGGAAGTCGGTGGCGCCCAGGTCCAGGGCCGCCGCCTTCACTTTGCGGTCGTCGATCGCGGTAAGAATGAGCACGGGGATGCGGGCGAACTGAGCGCTGGCGCGGACCGTTTGCAGGATGTCCAACCCGTTGACGCCCGGCATCATGATGTCCAGCAGGAGGACGTCGGGATTTTCCTGCTGGAGGATCGTGACGATTTGCCGGGGATCGCTGGTGGCGGCCAGGTGGGAGAAGCCGGCGTCCTTCAAATACTTCGTCACCGCCTTGATGTTGATCGGTTCATCGTCAACGATCATGATTTTCGCGGCGGCCTCGGCGCGGCGCACCACGGGCGCTGACTTCAGAGACGAACCAACATCGGTCGAGGTCATAAGACTTCCTCGCTCCAAACGCCGCATTTTCCCACAGTCAACTCTAACATGGTTTTTGCGCCGTGCTTACAACGAAGGTTTTTCAGCATGACGACCCGTTGCGGGGCGGCGGCGGCCGCTGCGCCGGTCGTGCCGGATGTGCCGAGGAAGACGGCGGAAGAAACGCGGGGACAGGCCGCCTTGCCCAGCCCGCCTCGTCCGCGCCACCGGTCTGCGTGCTATGCTCCTTGGAGGGGATGGAAATAGGGTGCGCGCCGGCGGGCCGCCGGCGGCGCCGCAGCGGCCTTTGCGACGCTGCGGATGCCGGGGAGCAGGATATGTCAACGGTGTTGATCAACATCGCTCTTTCACTGATCATGGTGGCCATCGGCTTGCTGGTCGGCTGGTGGCTGCGCGGCGGCAAGCCGGTGATGCGCGCCTCCGACGACCAACGTCGCAGCCGCGAAGTCTTGGCGCGCTTGCAGGAGTTGGCCACGCACATTGCCGCCCACGTGGGCGCGCACAGCAGCCGCGTGGAAGAGATCAACCAGGAATTGCTGGCCGCCGGGGGCCGCGAGACGGAGGCGGTTGTTTCCGCGGTCGCCAAGCTGATCCAGGCCAACCAGCAGATGCAGCAGCAACTCGACACCGCCGAGGACCGGCTCCAGGAGCAGGTCCGCCTCGTGCAAACGCACGCCGCCGAGGCCCGCACCGACGCCCTGACCGGGCTTGCCAACCGGCGGGCGTTCGACGACGCCCTGGCACGGCGGTGGGCCGAATTCCAGCGCTCCGGCCGGACGTTTTCCCTCGTCCTGGGTGATATCGACCATTTCAAGAAGTTCAACGACCAGCACGGCCACCAGGTCGGCGACGAGGTGTTGCGGGGAGTGGCCGGAGTCCTGCGGCGCGCGGCGCGGGAAATGGACCTGCCCGCCCGCTATGGCGGCGAGGAGTTCGTCGTCATCCTGCCTGAACTGCCGCCGGCCGGCGCCGAGGCCGCGATGGAGCGGCTCCGCAAAGCGGTCGAGTCGGCAAGCTTCTCCTGCACTCCCGGCGCGCTGAAGGTGACCATCAGCCTGGGCGGGGCCCAGGTGACGGCGGGTGAAGACGCCGCCGCCCTCCTCCGCCGCGCCGACGCCGCGATGTACGCCTCGAAGGCGGCGGGCCGCAACTGCGGCCACTGGCATGACGGCCGCCTTTGCCTGGCCATCGGCGACCGCGGCAAGGGGGCGTCGCCGGAACCGCTTGCCGAGGTCCCCGGCAAGGCCAAGCCGCCGCGGCCCCCCACTGCCATTTGCAGCCGCAACGAGTTTGCCGTCGCGCTGGGCCATCGACTGGCCGAATGGCGCCGCGGCGGCGCCCTGCCGGCCGTGGTCCTGGTGCGGATCGACGATTATGCCGGCATCACGGCCCGCCACGGTCAGCCGGCCACCGCCAAGGCCCTGCAGGCCACGGCCCGAGTCCTCGCCGTCATGGTCCGCGAGATGGACACCGCGGCCCAGTACGACGAGCGCTCCTTCGCCTTGTTGTTGCCCGGCGCCGCTTTGACCGACCTGCTGGGCATTGCCGAGCGCATTCGCGAGGCGATGGCCCGTTGCGAACTGGCCGTTTCCGCCAGCCAGTTCACCTTTACCGTCAGCGTGGCGGGGGCGCTGAGCATGACAAGCGACGAGACGCAGGTCTTGCTGTGGCGGGCCGAAGAGGCCCTCGACGCGGCACAGCGCGCCGGCGGAAACTGCTGCTACTTCCACAACGGCCAGCAACCGGAAAGCAGCGCGGCGGCCAAGCAACGGGCGGCGGCGCCCGTCGCCTGAGTCGCGGGCGGCTGCTCAGCAGACCGCCGGCGACGCCAGCCGCTCCAGCAGACTCTCCACCATCCGGCGGCGGTGTTGCAACTCGTCGCGGAAGGCCGCCGAGCGGGTGTGATGAATCTCCGCCGGCAACTGGTCGCGCTCCTGGTGGAGCAGATCGATCAGCAACGCCCATTCGGCCTCCGACAATTTCGGCTGCTCGGTGAACATAGAATCCCCTCCCGCAGCCCCAGCGGCAAGGAACGGGAAACGATCGGACCCCGGGGTCTCTGGCGGGCTGCCAACCACGACCCGGACGCTGGGAAAAGGCAAACTCCCGTTCCCCTAGGGAATTCTACGGCCAGCCCGCCGCGGATTCAACGCCCACGGATTCAACGCCCCACTTGACAAGCGGGAGGTTTTTGCTAGCCTAGCGGGATCAGCCCCATACCTTTGGTGGGCACTCCAACAGAATGTAGGGGAACCGAAGACCGCAAATACATATTCGGCGAATAAAACCTGAATTAGACGCGAACGCGTCAAGCTATCTGCCTTCAGAGAAACGACCAACCTGAGCCGTTCTTCGGCTCTTGAATCAGAAAAGCAGTGCTTGGCCCGATCGCCCCGAGCTGGGGCGTCGGCCGAGTGCTGTTTTCTGATGCCCCTTGGTCGGGGTCTCTGAAGCGGCTTCGTGTCGGCGCTCCTTTTCGTTGGAGCCCAGCGGACCGAGGCCGGAAGGTTTGCAACGCACGAACCACATTTCTCCAAGGAGACTCCCCGTGGGAAAACCAATCCGGTTCTGGGCCAAAACACTCTACAGTCTCGGTCGCGTTTGGCGCAAGGGCAAGCGGCCCGCGGCGAAGACGCCTAGGTATCGGAATCTGGTCATCGAATGCGTGGAGCCGAGATGCCTTCTCTCTGGCGTCACGCTGCTCTGGGACCCGGGGCATACCGGGCCCGCCAGCGGGCCGTCGGGCGGAACCGGCACGTGGGACACCGCGAACAGCTACAACTGGTTCAACCCGGCGTCGCCCGGTGGCGACGTTCAATGGGCCGACGGCGATACGGCGGTCTTCGCAAACACGGCGGGAAATGTCATCGTGACCGGGGCCGTCGATGTGGCGGTGATCGAATTTCAATCGGGCGGATACCTCCTCAGCCCATACGATGTCAACGCCAGCCTGGCCGCCGAGCCCACGGGGACCGAAATCGACGTGGCCGCGGACTGCGCGGCGACCATCGCCGCACTCTTCACCGGCAGCGGCGGGCTGATCGTCGATGGCGCGGGCGCGCTGACGCTGGCCGGGGCGAACACCTACGCCGGCGGGACCGAGGTCACGGCCGGCGTGCTCGATTTCGCCGTGGCCGCGGCCGCGCCGGCAGGCGGGGCCCTGACCGTTAGCGCCGGGCGGGCGCTGGTCGGCCCGGCCGCGCTCTTTTGCGATGCCGGCAGCAACGCCACCTGGGCGACGGCAACTTGGGAGTTAGGCGGCAACGGCGGCCCGGCCGTCCCGTGGATCGACGGCTCTAGCGCCGTCATCAGCGGCAGCAATACGACCATCACGCTTTCCAGCGCGGTGTCTGCCGGGTCGATCACCTTCACCGGCGGCGGCTGCACGATCCAGAGCGCCGCCGCAGGCGACACGCTCAACACCTCGGCCGTCGACGTCGAGGCCGGCACGACGACGATCAGCGCGGTGGTGGCGGGCAGCAACGGGCTCTTCGTCACCGGGCCCGGCACGCTCGTGCTCACGGCCACCAGTGCCTACAGCGGTGGGACCACGATCGACCAGGGCAGCACGCTCCAAATCGGCAGCGGCGGCACCACCGGCTCGATCAGCGCCGACGCCGGCATCGTTGACAACGGCAGCCTGATTTTCGACCGCTCCGACGCCGTCGCCTACTCCGGCGCGATCAGCGGCAGCGGCAACGTGGTCGTGGCCGGCGGCGGCGAGGTCGACCTTTCGGACAACACCAACACCTTCACCGGTGGCACGGTGATTGCCAGCGGCACGCTGGAGTATGGGCAACCCTCCGCCCTGCCCTCCAGCGGGCAAATCAACGTCGGCCGCAGCGGCGCGGTGGACTTGACCGGCTTGCTTCCGCTCCCCAGCGAAGACAGCCAGGACAGCGAGGACACCGGCGGCGGCAGCGGCCAGTTGATCCAGCAGACCGGCGGCGGCGACACGCAGGACACGCCCGTGGCCGGCCCGACCGAACTGCTCTATGACCTCCAGGCAACCAGCGTTACGGACTGCGACGGAAACGATTTGAACTTCGACGCCGACGACAACTTCACCGACGCGTACGCCATCAGCGCGGACGGCAAGACGGTGACAGTAAACTCGGCCGACGCGATTCCCGTCGACGGTGCCACGGTCAATATGAACATCTACGCGGACGTCCTCGATGCCAACGACGACCTGGCCGCCTGGGAGGCGGCCTACAATCCGAGCACGTATCTGACGACAACCTACCGGAACAGGACCTGGGATTACTACGGGCCGGCGAGTTACGACCCGACGTACCAGACGTATGCCAGCCCGACGGTGCAGGGCAGCGTGACGGACTACCAGCAGCGCGGCGTGGGAAACCTGTTTCCCTACCTGAATGTCGGCCTGGCTTGGGCGGCGTTGCAGTTCTACAACAGCGCCGAGGGCGCCGACGCCTTGCCGGGCGACTTGTCGGCGACGGCCAACGGCGCGAATTTCCACCAGTATAACGGCGACGGCGCGCAGGTGGCCAACGCCAACGGCGGCATGGACGTTGGCGTGGCCGGCCCCGCGCCGATCGAGGACGAGTTTTACCTGATCAACAACATGATCTCGACGATCAACCCGAACTCCGCCGCCTTCCCCTACGTGACCGCGACGACGCAGAACCCCAACGGCCTGGTCAGCTACGTCACGATCGGCGGCAACCTGTACGACCAGCTCTACCTGGGCACGCTGAGTTTCGCGGTCTCGTCGGCGTCGGCGGGCCAGACGGCAGCGATCAACGCGGCGGGGGTGGCGGAGTGTGACGGCGGGCCGACGACATACTGGATGTGCGACGGCCAGCCCCTGGTTTCCGCCGGCCTGGCGACCGTGGGCACGATCGGCTCGACCGACCCGGTGAGCGTTTCCGTGGCCGGCCAGTACGAGTCTCAAGCTCCGTCCGGCCAAACCGGGTCTCTTGCAGGCGCGGGTGCCACTGCTGGCTTGTCCAGCAGTGATGCGTCGGGCACCGCGGGCGCGCAAACCCCGGTGCCCATCTCGTCCAGCGGCGACTCGTCCGACCCCACGAGCGCGCAAACCGCAGCGCCCGCCTCGCCCGTGGCAAGCACGGGCGCCACGAACACACAGAGCGCGGCGCCGGCCACGTCCGCGGCCCCCGCCCCCCTGGCTTCGCTCCGCGACTTCCTGGGCATCGGCGACAGCGCCACCGCGGCCACCCCAGCCGTCTCGGATGACTCGACAAATCCCGTCTCTGTTGCGGCCGGCGACGCCAGCGACGATACCTCTGACGACACCGGCGGCAGCGATGCTGGCTGGGACTTCGGCCCGCTGACGGTCAACAGCGGCGGCGTCTTTGACCTGAACGGCCAGGACGTGACGGTTTCGGACCTCTCGGACTCGGACGGCATCGGGGGCGTGGTCGAAAACTCCGCGCCCGACACACTAGCCACCTTGACTGTCGGAGCGGACGACTCCGGGGCGACCTTCGACGGCGTCTTGCAGGATGGCTTTGGGCAACTCGCCCTGGACAAGACGGGCGGTGACACCCTCACCCTCACCGGCGCGAGCACCTATAGCGGCGGGACTACGGTCGAGGACGGCACGCTTGCCATCAGCGCCGGCGGCAGCATCGCCACCCCGGTGACGCTGGCCGGCGGGGAAATCAGCGGCCGCGGCACCCACGGCCCGGTGAGCGTCGCCACCGCGACGGCGCTCACCTCGTCGGCCTCGGACCCGACCAATCCACCACCTTACGGGCAGCCGGTCACCTTCACGGCGACTATCAGCCTGCCCGGCGCGACGTACGGGACGCCGACGGGCTCGGTGGAATTCCACGACGAGACCACGGGAACCGACTTGGGCACCGTGGCGCAATTGACCGATAACCTCGACGGCACGTACAGCGCCGCCCTGAGCGTTGCGAACCTCGACGTGGAGGACCATTTCGTCACCGCGACCTACAGCGGCGATTTGACGTTCGCAACCAGCGCGTCCGACCCGTACGATCAGGAGGTGGTTCCGGCCAGCACCACCACGACGGTGAGCATCGCCGACGCCACCAACCCGCAGGACGGCGGCAATCCCGGCTATGGCGACCAACTCACTTTCACGGCGACCGTCAGCCCGGGCCAGCAGCCGTCGGGCGGCGCGATTCCCGAGTACGACCAGAACGGCAATCGCGAGACAGTCGATTTCTATGACACGGTGACGGGCCAGTATCTTGGCCAAGGGAACCTCACGCCCAACGACGACGGCTCGGCCACGGCCACCTGGACCGGGTACGCGGAAAACTGGAACGGTTTCCCCTGGGGCACGCCCAGTTACAACCTGGGCGTCGGCGGCTACTCGGTCATCGCCGTCTACGGCGGCGACGCCAACTTCACCGGCAGCCAGTCGGGCGGCGCCGCGATGAACGTCGTCGGCGAGCCGATTACGATCACCAACGCGGTGGTCGGCGATTATTTTTGTTACAGCGTCGTGTACGAAGGCGATGATGGCGTTTTGCAGGGCGACGTCTCCGGCCTGGACGGGGCCGGGTACACGCTCAACGTGGACTGGGGCGATGGCCAGAGCGGCGGCAGCGGCACCCAGACGTTCTCCTTCCCCAAGGGCGGGGCCTTCTCCGTGTGCCACTATTATCTGCTCAACGACGCCGCGGGGGCCGGCACGCAGACGGACAACGTTACCGCGACCGTTACCGCCAGTGACGGCCCAGGCGCAACGACCACGCGGAGCGCAACGACCAACGTCACCGCCACCATCGTGAACCTGACGCCGACGGTGGCCATCGTGGTCGAGAACCCGCCCGCGGGCGGGCTGGCCAGTGTCCCGTCGAGCCAGACGTTCACGGTGGACGCCGTGGTCTCCGATCCGGGGCAGGCGTCGGGCGAGAACGAGAGCTATAGCTATCAATGGCACGACAACGGCGTCGCCATAGGGACCGGTTCGAGTGCCACCGTGACGGCGGGCGATCTTCTTGCGGCCCTGGACTCGGTGACGGTCACGGACGGGCATGGGGGCTGGACGCGGAAGTGGGGATATTCGGCGCCGC
>JBKQVT010000027.1:0-7043 GCA_052139835.1 Thermoguttaceae bacterium | reverse complement strand
CGCCACCGTTCTCGATGCGCTGCGAAGGAGGGACAGAAAGCAAGAGTCCCCTCGACGGTTCCTTGGAGTGGGGGACGTTGCTTACGAGAATCAAGGCGGTAAGGGCAACAGAATCCCAGCTTCCGAGACATTGCGGGGTCGGTTCGTTCGCAGTTTCGCCGATTTCGTCGGAATGTCGCTTCATGATCTGCCACAAACGCGAGAAGAGGTCGAGAGCATCAGTAGAATTGTGGGAAAGGGCGCAGAAACTCTGTTTGGTGCGAGCGCTACTGAGAGCGCATTCAAGGGAGAACCGCTCAACCAGTTTCGCGTCCCGCACTTGGCAGTCCATGGATTTGCCGACGCGCTGTATCCGGAACGATCAGCATTAGTCCTTGGGGCTGATCCAAAGGCGGGTGAGGACGGTTTGTTGCAGGTCCGAGAAATCAAGAAGTTGCGATTGAACGCCGACCTGACGACGCTCTCTGCATGCGACACCGGAGTGGGCAAACTGCAAGGAGAGGAAGGAGTCAGCGATTTGGCGGAAGCCTTCTTGGCGGCCGGCTCGAAAACCGTTGTCGCGAGCCTTTGGAGCGCGGACGACACCTTTGCCAGTGCACTCATGGAACGCTTCTACCAGCGCTTGGCGCTTGGATCCAAGGGGAGCGCCGACGCGGGGGCGGCCGCGGGGACGGCTCAGCGGCGGAGTGATTCGTCCGTCAGGGCAAAGGTGAAATCGTTGTTCTTGCCGGCGGCAACGACCGCCGATAGCGGCGTGTGTCGCGCGTCGCCGTAGATATCGGGGAGGAAGCTCGCGATGATCACAATTTCCTTGGTGCGCTGGTTGGGTCCTTTGTCGAACTTCAAGGCGCCGGGGACATCCTCCGACGGCACCTTGACCCGCTTGATAATGGTCACGGTGTAGCTGCCCGCTGCGGCTCCGTCGTTGGCGTCGAAGGTGGTCAACTGGAATCGGCCCTGCTGATCGGTCGATCCCCAAGCGATGGGGCTGGTCTGGCTGAGGAAGCTGACGGTCGCCTCGGCCACCGTCTGGCCGCGGAAGGTCACCGTGCCGGTGACGGGCAACCTCGCAGGATGCCCGGAACCGCATCCCGCCGCGGCGGTCGCGAGGACCAGCAATCCGGCGGCCAAGGGCCGGATGGGCAGCCGGCCGCTGCTGAGGTCGCGTTGCGGGTGTCTTGATCGACTCATGTTGGTGATTGCCGGGCTGCTTCCAGAGCAGGTGCGGCCAGTTAGTAGCTGCCGGCGCTTAGCACCTCGCCGTCGCGGCGGTCGCCGAGTCGCTGGTAGGTCAGGTAGTTGATGTTCTCGTTGAGGAAGTGCACCGAGCCGTCGCAGAAGACGAAGGTCGCCCCGCCACTGTGGGGCGACTTGAAGGCGTGCGACATGTTCCAGGCGTAGAGACTTTGGCAGGAATTGAGCGACTCTCCGTTATTGATCGGCACGCCCCGCTCTCCGGGACAGGTGGGCGCATTGATGGGCCCGGTGGTGGCCGCCCAGACGCCGTCCTGGTGCATCCACCCCAGGCGGAGGTAGGCTCCGCAATACTGCCGCACCTCGCCCATGGCGATCGTGTTGCTAGCTCCATCGGTGATTTGGGCGATGCTGGCCGCCCAGGACTCGCGGGAAAAAGGCCCCGAAATATAGGTGGGATTGGGGGTGTTGCCGTGCTGGACGTGGACACCCTGGTAAAAATCCTGATTGGGCAACGTGCCCACGACGTTGTTGATGTAGGGAGGACCGTTGGGAGGGTTGCAGTTGGTGGCGATGTCGTTCTCCATATACTGGTTGCCCATGCTGGGCGCATAGCTGGTCATGGCGATGGTTCCGGTGACGTTGCCGAAACGGCCGTAGAAGCCGCTCCAACTGGCGTCCGCGCCCGTTCGATACACTTCGCTGGGGCAAACGAGCACGGGAATCACCGTCTGGAACAGATGTTGGCCCGTCCCGGGGAAGGTCGTCGTTTCCCAGGTGTTGTCGTTGTTGAAGTTGTAGGAGTTGGCGCTGAAGAGCTGGTAGAGCGGCTTCTCCTCGATGTAGGGCAACAATCGCACGAGCATGCTGCCGCGGCCGCTGCCGCTCTCGTCCTGGTTGTTGCAGTTGTAAGGGAACTGCCCATAATCGGTGTGGTAGCCCTGCAGCGCCACGCCGAGTTGCCTGAGGTTGTTGGCGCAGACAGACCGCCGCCCCGCCTCGCGCGCCGACTGGACCGCCGGCAGCAGTATCCCCACCAGAATGCCGATGATCGAAATGACCACCAGGAGTTCCACGAGCGTGAAGGCTCGCCGAAGCGGTGCGGCGGGGAGGCGGGAGGACGGGCGAGGAAACATGGCGCGGAATCTCTCTGGCCTCTCCCAGTATGACGGCCGCCGCGGCGCCGGTCAATGGACTTTTGGGCCAAAAGCACTGACAAATTGGCTCAGCACCCCGGTTAAGACCACGCCGAATTCACCCGTGTTTTCTGTCTCTCGGTCCTTCCTCCCTCCGCCTTCTTCCTCAACCGCCCGGGAAGCCCTGTTCGGACCACATCTTCCGGTAACGGCCCGGCGTCACGCCGGTCTTCTGCTTGAAGAGCCGGCACATCGACTCGATGTGGGGGAAGCCGGTCATCTGGGCGATCTTCGCCAACGGCAGCGTGGTCGTGCTCAGCAACTGCATGACGCGCTCGATCTGCACGCGGCGGATCTCGTCGTGGGGTGAGCGGCGGAGAATCGTGGCGAACCGCCGCTTCAGAGTGCTCCGCGAGATCGGCACCTGCTTGAGCACCTCCTCGATGGTGATCCCCTCGCAGGCGCGCTGGCGGATCAGCCGCAAGGCGGCAGCCAGGTCCGCGTCGACCATGGTCACCACGTCGGTCGATTTCCGCGTCACCACCCCCAGCGGGGGAATCAGCGTCCTTTCCCGCGGCGGAGACTTGCCTTTCAGCATCCGGTCCAGCAGGGCGGCGCCCTCGTAGCCGACCTTCCACGGGTTCAAGGCCACGCTCGACAGCGGCGGCTCGCAAAGCTCGCAAAGCATCTCGTCGTTGTCCACGCCGATCACCGCCACGTCGTCGGGCACCACGATGGCCTGCTCCCCGCAGACGTTCAGCACCTGGTGGCCGCGGTTATCGGTGACGGCCAGCAGGCCGACCGGCTTCGGCAGCGACCGCAGCCACGCCGCCATGTTGGCCCCCGGCGGCAGACTCTCCTCCTCCAACGCCGAGGGATCCAAGCGGCGGCGCCTCGAGCGGGTGGAGAAGACGTGGACGGCATGGCCCCTGGCGGCCATGTACTCCGCGAAGTATTGGCTGCGCTTCTCGCTGTAATAACTCCCCGCGAACCCGCAAAAGGCGAACTGACTCAGCCCCAGTGAGAGCAGATGATCGGCGGCGTGCCGGACCACGGCCTCGTGGTCGGTAATGATCACCGGCACGCCCTCGATCTGATGCAGCCCCACCAGGTCGACCGTGGGCAGCCGCAGGCGGCCGATCTCGCGGGCGAACCGGGGGTTGGCGATCCGCGCGATGATGCCGTCGCCCTGCCAGCGGCGGAGCCATTTCGGCGCCGCATCATACAAGCGCCGCTCCTGGATGTCCACCGTCCACGGCCCGTGCTCCCGCACGTAGGCCGCGATCCCCTGCAACAGGCTCCGCCCGTAACCACGGGACGATTCCACGAGAACGGCGATGCGGGGGCGGATGAGCATGGTGCGCGGCCGGAAGCCTCGGGCAGGGGAATCTCTTCACTGCGTGCATCCTTGATTATCATTGCCCGGCGCGGTTCGTCAAGCCGTTGACTTTTTCGCTGCCAACTATACAATAAAGTGTGCACGGAACGGGAAGAGTCTTATCGGTTCGCTAATGCCACCGCGCCGTGAACCTCGACGAGCGCGATTTTGGTGAGACATCGGCGCGGTGGCCCGCGACAAGAGGGTTCTTGTTCGCAAGGTTAGGGTAGTCTCTTTACCCAAGCCTGCTCAGGCGTGGGCTCGGAAATTGTGCTTGCTTTTCGGGCACGTCCGATCCTCATCGGGCAAGCGGGACAATATCGACTGGAGGGAGATATGAACTCGCTGCAAGGGCATTTTCTCGTGGCGGCCCCCCATCAACTCGACCCCAACTTCGCCGAGACCGTCATCCTCGTGGTGACGCACTCCCAGCGCGGGGCCCTGGGCCTGATCGTCAATCGCCCGCAGCCGCGCGGCGGCCGGCCTCTCTGGCAGCGCAACTTCCGCCGCTGGCAGGGGACTGTCCCGATTTTCGGGCAGCGACGCGAAGCGTCCGTTCGAAAATGGGACTGTCCCCTTTGGTTCGGCGGGCCGGTCACCGGTCCCCTCATGGCCGTCCACAACCTCCCCGCGGCGGCCGACGTCGTCATCCTCCCAGGTGTCTTCTTCGCGGGAAAGAAGAAACACGTGCTGGCCGTGCTCCGCCAGCGGAGACGCCCCTATAAACTCTTCGCCGGCTATGTGGGTTGGGCAGCGGGGCAACTGGAACACGAAACGGACATCGGCGTCTGGCGCGTCGTCCCCGCCACGCCCGCGGAGGTATTCTCCCGCCGCGACGATTTGTGGCAGCAGCTATCCGTCCAGGCCAGCCGGCTGCAATTGCAAGTCCTCTACCATGTCAACTATGTTCCCGCCGATCCGCGGCTGAATTGACGCGGGATACCGGCAGAGGACACGCGGGTGGCCCCGATAGCTCTGCAATCGCCCATGTCGCAGGCACAAGAGGTGTTCAGGGCGTGTTGAAGCCCCGCTTCCGCCGCCACGCGCAGCCAAGAAGGCCCATCACGCCGACGCCCAGCAGGACGAGCGTGGAAGGCTCGGGCACGGCGGCCAGCGCGACGCCCTCGGTCAGGGCGCCCATCCCTGGGATCGAAGACTCGCCGGCGTCGCCGGCGGGCGTCTGGTCCGCGATCTCCACCACGGCCAGCATGCCGCTGGGCTCCGCCGCCGTGTCCATGGACACTTGGCTGTCGTCCGCACCCGCCACCCCGGGGATGACCAGCAGGCCCAGCAGGCTCACGGTCCCCGAGCGGCCGACGTTGATAATGCCCTCGCTGGGCAAGGCCGCGGGGCCGGCCAGCTCCAGCGTGCCGTCGCTGACCGTGGTGCCGCCGGTGTAGTTGTTGCTGCCGGCGAGCACTTGGGTCCCGGAGCCGCTGATGACCAACGACAGCCGGCCGGCGCCATCGCAGAGGACGCCGCTGAAGGTGGTCGCGCCGGCCGCCGGCGCCAGCGTGAGGGTCGAGGTGCTGCTGCCGGCGCTATTGGTCACAGTGCCGCTGCCGGTCAGCACACCGATCGTCGGCGAGTAGCTGTCGAGGTCCAGGACCCCGCTGCTGCTCAACGACACGGCCATCGAGCTGCCCAGGGCGGTCGTGCTGCCCATCTTGAGGGTGCCGCCGCTGATCGTGGTCAGGCCGCTGTACGTGTTGCTGCCGGTAAGGATAAGAGTGTTGGGTCCGAGCTTAGTCAGGCCCTGGATGCCGCTGATGTTGCCGGAATAGGTGAAGGCCGTGGCGGCGTCGGTGGTGTCGATGCCCAAGGCGGAGCCCGCGTTGAAAGTCACGTTCGTGCGGCCGAGCAGGGCGGCGATGTCATCGTTGCCCGAGGAGTTATACTCGCCGGCGCCGCCCACACGGACTGCCAACACGGCGCCCTGGGCGACGGCCACGGGACCGTAGGGGCTCAGCGCAAAGGTGTACTGCGCCTCGAGGGTGCCGGCGCTGACGGTCGTCCCGCCGGCATAGGTATTGGTGCCGGTGAGGATCAGGGTGTTGGGGCCGAGTTTGGCCAGCCCTTGGACCCCGCTGATGTTGTCGGAAAGGATGAAGGCGGCGGTAGCGTCGGTGGTGTCGATGCCCAGCGAAGAACTCGAGCTGAAGGCCACGTTGTTGTTAAGCAGGCTGCCGATGTCGTCGCCCCCCGAGTTCCACTCGTTGCTGCCGCCCACGTTGACCGCCAACATGGCGCCTGAGGCGACGGTCACATTACTGGGGAAGTCAGGCACGTGAACGTTATAGCCTGGCAGCGAGACGGGATACTTGGCCTCCAGGGTGCCGGCGCTGACCGTTGTGCCGGCGAGATAGAAGTTGCTGCCGGACAGAACGAGGGTGTTGGGTCCAAGTTTGACCAGCCCGATGTAAGGATTGTCGAGGTTGTCGGAGAAAGTGAAGCCGGTCGTGGCATTGGTCGTATCAATGCCGATCACGGAGCCGGCCAGAATATTGGCGTAGGTGAACAGGGTGGCGATGTCGTCGTTGCCGCTGGAGTTCCATTGGCCGGGGCCGCCGACGTTCAGCGCGAGTGTGGCGCCGGGGTACACGGTCACCATGCTCGAGGACTTATAGCCCGGCAGGGAGGCGGGGGTTACTGCCTGGAGCGTGCCGGAGCCGGTGACGGTGGTGCTGCCGCTGTAGGTGTTGCTGCCGCTAAGAATGACCACGCCGCCGCTGAACGTCACATTGGTGCCGGCGTTGCTCTCGCTGATCGGGCCGGAGAAGGTGAGGCTGCTGCCGGCGGTGACGCTGACGGCCACGTTGCTCCCCAGGATGACCGGCGCGGCAATGGTCTGATTGCCGCCGCTGTTGGTGACCGTGGCCGTGCCGCCCGAGCCGGCCGTGCTGGCCAGCGTCAGCGCGCTGCTGGTGTCGCCGCCGGAAGTGGCGATCGTGTAGCTGCCGGCGCCGGTGGTGCTGAAGCCCAGGGCGCTAAGCGAACGGCTGCCGTCCAAGGTGACGGTGGCCGTGTTGCTGCCGACGAGGGCGCCAAAGGTGGCCGAGTCCCCGGCGAAGTTCGGCTCCCACCTATTCTGCCAATTGGCGACGGGGTTCCAACTGCCGCCCCCGGCGGAGTTCCATACACCGCTGATCGGCACCGCGGTGTAGCTTAGGGAAAGGGTCCCGCCGCTAACGCTAAGCGTAGGCGTCGTGGGCAAACCGGCGATTGTCCAGCCGCTGAGGTTGCCGGCGCCGCTGATCGAGTTGGCAGTGGCTAGGGTGTAGGTGCCGCTTTGCAAGGGTCCGGCGGGCAGGATGTTCAGCGTGCCGCTGGTGCCC
>JBKQVT010000026.1:0-59747 GCA_052139835.1 Thermoguttaceae bacterium | reverse complement strand
ACAAACCATCCCGATCCATTGCCCGTCCTCCGGCTGCCCTGGCCGACAAAACTACACAAGATATGTATGAAACCCCTGGCGGGCAAGAAGGTTTTCTTGTTTACCGAAAGATTCACGGCCTCTTAGGTCTTGGGTCTTGGCACTAAGTCCTAAGTCCCAAGACCCAAGACCGAACACAGCGACTTACGCTTTCCCTTTGCCGGCGGGGCCCTGGGGGGCGGACTGCCAGACCCGGCTCTCCTCGTAATAGATCACCTGGGTGCCGAAGCTGTCGAAGGAGAATTCCAGTTCCTGGAGGTCGGCCAGGGCGTGGCGGAGGCGGTCGTGGTTCTCCGGCGGGCAATAGAGCAGGAGGAACCCCGCGCCCCCCGCGCCCAGCAGCTTTCCGCCCGAGGCCCCGTGCTGCTTGGCCTTTTCGTAGTAGGCGTCGATGCGGGCATTGGAGATCTGGCCGGAGAGGGTCTTCTTCAATTGCCAGTTCTCATCGAGGATCGGTCCGAGGTCGTCGACGCGGCCCCCCACCAGGGCCTCGCGAAGCTGCCGCGCCAGGTCGACCATCCGCACCAGGGCGGCGAATTTTTTCTGGTCGGCCTGCACGTTGCTCTGTTGCTGGCCGAGAATGTCGGAGGCCGAGCGGCTGGAACCGAGAAAAAACATCCGCAGGTTGCCGGTGAGCTTCTCGCGCTGGCCCCGCGGCATGATCACCGGTTCGACCTGCACCGTTTCATCGGGGTAGAAGGTGATCATGTTCAGTCCGCCGTAGGCGGCGGCGTAAATGTCCTGCTTGCCGATGGGCTCGCCGAGGTTCTCGATCTCGATGTCGCAGGCGTCCTGGGCGAGCACCTCCTTGGAGGCGAACTTCCCCACATAGGCATACAGCGCGTTGAGCAAGCCCACGGTGAACGAGCACGACGAGCCCAGCCCGGTGCCGGCGGGAATGTCGGCGATCGAGTTGATGTCCACGCCTTCGATGCCGAACCGTCCCAGGGCGATGCGGACGATGGGGTGCTGGATCTGCTCCGCACGATCGACCAACTCGACGCGCGAATACTTCACCTGGATCTTGCGGTCGAAGTAGGGATGCACGAGGATGTACATGTACTTGTTGATGCTCGTGCTGAGCACGCAGCCGGGCTGCCGGGAGTAGAAACTGCGTAGATCGCTGCCTCCCCCGGCGAAACTGATGCGAAATGGCGTGCGCGTGCCGATCATAAACGTTCTCCCGTCGAGTCAGGTGGAATGAGGTGCGGCCGGGGCCGGGGCCCGCAGGCCGGCGGGCTGGGGATCGAGCAGGCCGCGGACCGCCTCGCCAAGGTCGTCGAAGACGAAATCGGCCCGGCAACTGTACCTGCCGTCGCGCCCCCCGAAGCCGCTGCGGACGAGCACCGTGCGGCAGCCGGCCGCCGCGCCGGCGGCAAGGTCGGCGGTCCGGTCGCCGATCACGAAGGAACCGGCCAGGTCGATGTTCAACTCGGCGGCGGCGGCCAGGATCATGCCCGGCGCCGGCTTGCGGCACGCGCAGACGATCTTGTACTCCGGCCGCTCGCCGGCAAAGCCCTTGTCGGGATGATGCGGACAGTAGTAGAGCCGATCCAAGTAGGCGTGTTCTGCGCCCAGCAGGGTGTCGAGGCGGGCATGGATGCGGCGCAAGTCCGCCTCGTCGAGGAAGCCCTTGGCCACGCCCGGCTGGTTGGTGACGACGACCGCCAGGTACTCGGTCTGGTTGATGCGGCGGACGGCTTCGGCGGCGCCGGGGAGGAGGTGCAGTTGGTCGGCCGAGGTCACGTGGTCCCGCTCGACGTTCAGCACCCCGTCGCGGTCGAGGAAGAAGGCGCGGCGGGGATGGCGGCGGTTCAGCCGGGCGACTTTTCCGGAGAGCACGTCGGCCTCGACGCGGCGCAAGCGGTCCAGGGTGCCGGCATCGGCGATGTATTCACAGGTATTGTAGGCCGCCAGCACGCCGCCCGCGCGGAGCACGGCGGGAAAGATGTCGCGCCCCAGGTCGGCCGGTTGCCCCTTGGCGACCTGCTCCAGCAGCCGCCGGTTCAGCACGTAGAGGGCGGCGTTGGCCAGGTTGCGGTAGCAGGCGTCCGCGCTGCGCGGCTTGGGATGAAAGGCCGTGATGCGGCCATCGGCGTCGGCGTCCAGCAGGTCGCTGTCGAAGGGATGGCTGTTGGGATGGACGACCAGCGTGCCCAGCGCGCGGCGCTCGCGGTGAAACTGCCAGAGCCGCGCCAGGTCGAGGTCCATGATGGTGTCGCCGTAGAATACCAGGAAGTCGTCGTCCAGCCAGTCCTTGATGTCCTTCAACGCGCCGGCGGTGCCCAAGGCGGCGGTCTCGCGATGGCAGCGGATGGGCATGCCCCAGGCGGCGGCGTCGCCGAAATGCTCTTCGATGACCTGGCCGAGGTGGCCGGTCAGCAGGATGGCCTCGTCGGCGCCGTAGCGGCGGGCCAATTCCAACTGGTGCTGGAGGATGGGCTTTCCCGCCACGGGAACCATGGGTTTGGGGATGTCGCGGGCCAAGGGGCCCATGCGCGTCCCCCGGCCGCCGGCCAGCACGACGACTTGCATGGTTGGCCTACTCCTTGCCCAGGATCTTCCGTACGGCCAGCCGGACCGCCGCGGTGGAATCCCAGCGGTGGCGGAAGCCGAGGCGGCGGATCTTGCCGGTGTCGTAGTTGAAATAAGGGACGTCGCCGACCCAGCCCGTCGCGCCGCCCGCGTAGTCGACGGGAATTGCCCCAAGGCCCATCTCCTCGACCACGATTTCGGCGATCTGGCGGACGCTCGTCATGCCCTGGCCGGCCACGTGATAGACGGCCAGCGGTTCGGCCGCCTTGTCGTAGACCAGGAGGATCGCCGCCAGCAGGTCCTCGACGTAGAGGTAGGGCTTCGTCTGGGCGCCGTTGCCCAGCACGCGCAAGCACGACGGGTCGGTCCGCAGCCGGGCGATGAAGTCATGCACGGCGCCGTGCGTGCTCCGCGGGCCCACCACGTTGGGAAAGCGCAGCACCCAACACTGGTAGGCGAAGCTCTGGGCGAATACGGAAAGGAAGGCCTCGGCGGCCAGTTTCGCCGCGCCGTAGAAGGAAACCGGCTGCAAGGGGCCCGTGGTCTCCTCGAGCGCCTCCCGCGTGTCGCCGAAGACCGCGGAGGTGCTGGCGAAGAACAGTCGCCGGCAGCCGTGCCGCTGCATGGCCTCCAGCACCGCCAGCGTCGTGGAAAAGGTCAGGCGCAGGTCCAGGGCGTGGTCCTCGCTGCCGCGGGCGATGTCCGAATTGGCCGCCAAGTGAAAGACCGTGTCGAAGCGGGCCTCGGCGAAGAGGCGGTCCAAGGCCTCCCGCTCCAGCACGTCGAACTGGCAGAAACGAAACCGCCGGCAATCCCGCAGGTGGGCGATGTTTTCCACCCGGCCCAGGTAAAGGTTATCGACGCACCAGACCTCTTCGCCGCGCCCCACCAGGGCGTCGCAGAGATGGCTGCCGATGAACCCCGCTCCGCCGGTGACCAAGATGGACATGGCTGTTCTCTCCTACGCGACGGCCGCGGCGATCTCTTGGGACCGCTGCAGCGAACGTTCCACGACGGCGTCCATGTTGAGGTATTCGAACTCGCCAAAGCGGCCGTGAAGGACCAGACCCAACTGCTTCTCACAGTGCTCGCGGACCGCGTCCACGTTGCGGCGATGATCGAGGTCGTAAATGACGTAGGCATAGCCCTGGCGGAGGATCTCGCGGTCCTGAACGGCGGCGGGAGACGCGATGAAGCCCAACCGCGCCAGGTCGGCGGCCACGCGCGCCAGCAGTTCCTCGTCGTCCAAGCGGGCCAGCGCGCTTCGCTTGCGGTAGGTCACCTCCGCCATGAGGACCGAGGGCCCGCCGTGGCGGTCCTCGGGCAGGAGGAAATTCAGCTTCGAGACCCGGTGGAAGACGATGTTGCGGTCGGCCACCATGACGGCGAAGTTTTCTCCCAGGCCGTCTCGCGCCACTTGCAGACAGCAGATGGCGATGGAATTGAACTTCAGCCGGCCCGCAGCGTCGGCCACGGCCGGCGGCGCCGCGGGGTCCAGGCAGCCCACCAGGTCGGGAATGGGAATCGTGGAAACGAGGCGGTCGAAGTCGTGCTCGATCCCGGCGGCCGTCCGCACGCGCCAGCTCCCGCCGCGCCGGCACACGCGATCGACCGGCGCAGCGCTGTGCAGCGTGACCTTGCTCCCCAGCATCCGCAGGAAGCCGTCGAAAAACGCCTGGATGCCCCCTTGCTTCGGATAGCGGAAGTGGAGTTGGTGCAGGTAGCCTTCGCTGGCTTCGCCCTTGGCGCTGCGGATGATGTCTTCGGCGGGCGGTTTGGGGATCCGTTGCACCATTTGCAGGTCGAGGAAGGCCGGATCGAACTTCCAAATCTTCTCGTTGTAAGGCCGCAAGTAGAGGTCGGTCATCCCGGCGCCGAAGGTGGCCAGGAAGAACTGGAGCATGGTTTGCGGTTGGTAGTGGCTGTAGGGATTGTCGAGGAAGGTTTCCAGGCAGTGGTCGCGGTCGGCGGGGGCCAGCGCGGAGAGTTCGTTCTCGAAGGGGTATTTGACGAACCGCCCGTCGTGAAAGATGCGATTGGAGCGCCGCAGTTGATGGATGTTCTCGCCCAGCAGCCTGGCCATGAGGCCGAGGACCTCGGCGTTCTTGGAGAACATGATGTGGGGACCGACGTCGTAGTGCAGGCCGCCGAAGGGGTAGGAGCGGCACAGGCCGCCCAGAGCGGCCTCTTTCTCCAGCACCTCGATGGCCTCGATTTTCTCGCACTCCTGCAAGAAGCACGCCAGCGACACGCCGGCCAGCCCGCCACCGAGAATGCCAATCCTCATCTGCTTAGCCCCACCGAAATATTTGTCAATTATAGCCCACGCCAGGGGGTTCGGCAACCTGCCGCGTGGCCTTCCTCCTTGACAGGAGCCCCCGCGGCACAATAATGGAGACTCGGCGCTCCGCGACGCGGTGTGCGTACACCGCGGCCGTACAGGGCGAGCTTTCCCAGGTGAGTCAAAGTCCATGGCCCCGTCGCGCATTCAGGAGGCGTGGCTTCGCCTCCGCACACCACTAGGGCGTCAATCGCTGCTGATCGTCGGCATCCTCCTAGGCCAGGCGGTGCTGTACGGGGAATCGTTGTGCGGCTGGAAAGTCTTTCTGCCGCTGGACATCCTGGCGCAGCCGAACGCCTACCTGCCTACGACCCCCGAGACCGCCAAGATCGCCCTCAAGAACCGGGTATTCACCGATCCTGTTTTCCAGGCGGACCCGGCGGTGCAGTTCGCCGTGCGGGAAGTCCGTAGCGGCCGGCTGCCGCAGTGGGACCCGTACCAATACGCGGGCGTGCCCTACCGCTGGCCGAGGTTCTCCCCCTTCTTCGCCCTCCACTACCTCTTCGACTCGCCGGTGACGCTGGCCTGGCGGCAAGCCTTGGCCGCCGTGGTTGCCGGACTGGGCGCCTACTTCTTCTGCCGCCGTGTCTTGCAGGTCGGCTTTTGGCCTGCCGCCCTGGCCGCGTGGTGCTATCCGCTGACCGGTTTCTTCATCTTCTGGCAGGCATATTTCGCCTCGTTCTCGATCGTCTGGCTCCCCTGGATCCTGCTGGCGGTGGAAATGACGCTCTCGCGGTCGCCGCTGCGCTGGGGTCCGCTGCTGGTCCTGCTGACCGGTCTGAACACGATCGGCGGGCAGCCGGACCTGGCCGCCCAGGTCCTGCTGGCCTCGGGGATTTATGCCGTGGGCCGCTTTATCCACCTCTACTGGCGGCGGTGGCTCAGCGCGCGTGCCATCCAATCGGCGGCGGCGGTGGCGGCCGCGTGGGCGCTCGGCATCCTGCTGGCCACCCCCGAATTGTTCCCCGTGGTCGAGTACAGCCGCACCGGCGACCGCATCATCCGCCGCGGCCAGGGGGAAGAAGAACGGCCGCCGGTCGGCTTGGCTGCCTTGCCGCAAACCGTCCTGCCCGATATGTACGGCTCGACGCAGGCGGGCAATGCGTGGATTCCGCCGACCGGAGAACGCCGATTGGACGGCAAAAAATACGTCGTGGACCTGGAGGGCAATCAATTGGAGAGCTCGGCGGCCGCCTACGCCGGCCTGCTGGCCACCCTCCTGCTCGCCCCCCTGGCCTGGTGCAGCCGCCGGCACCGGGCCATCAACATCCTCTGGATCGTGCTGGGGGTGATCTCGCTGGCCTGGGTGCTGGATATTCCGGTCCTGGTGTCCCTGCTGCGGGTGCGGGGGCTGAACATGCTGTCGTACAACCGCTTCACCTTCGTCGCCTCGTTTGCCGTGATGGCGATGGCGGCCGTGGGCTTGGACCTGCTCATCAAGGGCGGCTTGCAGCGGCGCTGGTGGTTCTGGGGGCCGGCACTGCTGGTGGCCGGTCTGGCGGGCTGGTGCCTGTACCGCGCCGCCGTGCTGCCCGAGCCCCTGGCCACGAACATCGAATACCGGTTTCACCACAACCAGCAGGTTTTCGAGATCGGCGATCTTGCCCAAGTGCCCGACGCGCAATGGCGATTCTGCCGCGACTATCTGGTTGCCGCCGGGCTGTGTATTTTGGCACTGGGCGGTTGGCTGGTGTTGCGGCTGGCTGCCAGGATTCCGCGGTGGTTCGTGCCGCTGCTGGGCGCGGCGCTGGTCGCCGATCTGCTCTGGTTCGGCTACGGCCGCGCCGCGCAGTGCGATCCGGCACTCTACTATCCCCATCTTCCTGTTCTCGATGAGTTGGCAAAGGCGGACCCGCCCGGCCGAGTCATCGGCTGGAGTTGCCTGCCTGCCGTGCTGGCGGAGACGCAGAAGCTGCACGACATCCGCGGTTATGACGCGGTCGATCCGGCCCGCCTGGTGGATCTGCTGCTGCTTACCGCTACTACCAATTCGCGGCAATTCCCTTATAGCAGGACGCAGTGGCTCAGCCCGCAACTCGCGGTCAGCAATTCCGGCCAACTGCGCCTGCACCCCATCCTCGACATGCTCAACGTGCGTTATGTCATCTTCCGCGGGACGCCGGCGGAGTTTTTGCGGATGTATCTCCCCAGAGCGGGCCTGGCCGGCTTGCAGCCGGCCTTCTCCGGCCCGGATTATTGGGTCATGACCAGTGCCAACGCCCTTCCCCGCGTCTACGTCCCCTGGCGGGTCGAAACGGTCGCGGATGACGAAGAGCGATTGAAGAAAATGGCCAACAGGGGCTTCGATCCGGGCCGCGTGGCCTACGTCGAAACGCCGCTGGACCTGCCCAACCCATGCGAAGGTACGGCCAAAATCGTCGACGAAATCCCCACCCGCGTCAAAGTGTCCCTAAACATGAAAACGCGGGGCCTGGTCGTGCTGGCCGATCTTTGGGATAAGGGCTGGAACGCTTATTTGGACGGCCGCCAGGTGCCGATTTTGCGGACCAATCATGCCCTTCGCGGTGTCGTCGTGCCGGCCGGCAAGGCGACGCTGGAATTTCGCTACGAGCCGGCCAGCTTCGCCTGGGGAGTGCGGCTGGCCGCGGCGGCCGTGCTGGCCACCCTCGGCTGGCTGGGCGTCGGCTTTTGGTTCGGCCGCTCGGAGACTGTCGCGCCGCCGCCCGAGCCGGCGCCGGCCGCAGAAAAGCCGCCGCAAACAGCCAAGAGGCATCACCGCGGCCAGAGGACATAGTGTTCGTGCCCCAGGATTGTGGACCGTGGCAACGCCCATCCCGAGGGACACGCTGCTCAAATACCGCCTTGGTTTGAGAACGCCAACGGAAAATCGCCGACAGAGGCACCCTTGGACAACTTGGGGCTTCCCATGACACCGACAGGATCGCCCTCTCGCGTGGTTGGCTGGGTCGCGCTGATCCTTCTCGCCGCGGCGGTGTCCTTCTCCGTCTTCGTGCGGTGGCGGCTACGTGAGTTCCCCCTGGAGCGCGATGAAGGCGGCATGGCCTATATGGGTCAGTTGCTGCTGCAGGGTGTCCCCCCTTACCAATTGGCTTGCCATGAGAAACTGCCGGGAATCTATGTGGCTTACGCCGCCCTCATGGCGATCTTCGGAGAGACCGCGGCCGGCATCCACTTGGGCTTGTTGGCAGTGAACCTGGCTACCATGATATTGGTTTTCTTTTTCGCCAAGGAACTGTTCGGTTCTCTGGCCGGTGGCATTGCCGCCGCGTCTTACTCGCTGCTGGCCGTCAGCCCTTCGGTCTTGGGCACGGCCGCACATGCGACGCATTTCGTGGCCTTCTTCGGTGTTGCGGGAGCCTGGGGCCTTTGGCGGGCCGTGAATTCGGATAAAATGCATCTGCTGTTGGCCAGCGGTCTCCTCTTCGGAACAGCGTTTCTCATGAAGCAGCATGGTGTTTTCCTCTCGGGCTTCGGCGGCTTGATAGTGTTGGCCCACTACGCTGGCCTGCGTCCATTCTCCTGGCGGAAGTTACTGGCCGGATCGGCCGTTTTCGCACTCGGCGTGATCCTGCCCTACGCCGCGACTTGTCTCTGGCTGTGGCGCGCGGGGGTGTTTCAGCGGTTTTGGTTCTGGACCGTCGTCTATTCTCGGAGCCATGTGGGGGAGGTTTCCGTTCAGGAAGGCGCGCGGTTTTTTTGGGGGACTTTTAAGGGCGTCTTGGACCCGAACTGGCCGCTGTGGATCGCCGCGTTACTGGGGGCTCTTGTCATCGGCTGGGCCAGGGACGCCGGAAAGGCCCGTTGGTTCGTCTTTGCTTACTTTGCCTTCTCTTTCTTGTGCGTCTGCCCAGGCTTCTTCTTTCGCGAGCACTATTTCATCGTATTGCTTCCGGCCGTGGCCATCTTGAGTGGCGTGGGTTGCGCGCGATTGCTCTGTTATGCAGCCTGCAGGCGGGCGGCATCTCGCGGCACGGCGCCGGGATCCCTGCTGTGGCCCGCGATCGTGCTGCTTCTGGCGGCTGCAACGTTCATTATTTGGCAGCAGCTGGAATTCTTTTTCGTGTGGACGCCGACGCAAGCTTGTCAAGACGTGTACGCGGGCAATCCGTTCTCGGAATCGCTGGTGATCGCCGATTACTTGAGCCGCCACTCCGCGCCGGACCAAAAGATCGCGGTCCTGGGGTCGGAGCCGCAACTGTATTTTTACGCAAGGAGACTCGCCGCTACAAGGCACATTTACGCCTACCCGCTCGTGGAGCGGCAGCCGTTCGCACTGACGCTGCAGGAGGAGATGTGCCAAGAAATCGAGGCTGCGAAGCCGGAGTTCGTGGTCTTCGTCCAGATGGATGTGTCGTGGTTGCCCGATCCGGGCTGTAGTCATTTCCTCTTCGCGTGGGCGGACAGCTATTTGCGGGATCATTACCGTCCCGTGGGCTTGGTGGACGTGCCCGCGCGAGAGCGAACCGACTACCGATGGGACGACGAGGCGGCACACGCTCAACCGCGATCCGCAAACCACGTAATGATTTTCAGGCGAACGAAATGACGAAGGGGCCGCCATGCCGACCATTCAAACCATTGCCGCGTTCTTGGAGCAACTGGCCCCCAGCCGCCTGGCCGAAGCCTGGGACAACGTCGGCCTGCTGGTGGGCGACCACCGCGCGGCCGTCGCCCGCGCGATGACCTGCCTGACGATCACCCCGGCCACGGCCGCCGAGGCCGTCCGCGAGCGGGCCGACCTGATCGTCGCCCATCACCCGTTGCCTTTCGCCGCCTTGAAGCGCCTGACGGCCGAGACCACCGCCGGGCGGCTGCTGTTGGAGTTGATTGCCGCCCGCGTGGCCGTCTACAGCCCGCACACCGCCTTCGACTCGGCCGCCGAGGGGATCAATCAGCGGCTGGCCGCCGGCCTGGGGCTGCGGGGCGTCGTGCCCTTGACGCCCGCGGCCGAGGGCCAGGGCGCCGGCCGCTGGGGCTGGCTGGAAGAAGCGATCCCGCTGGGGCAATTGGCCGGCCGGGTGAAGGAGTTCTTGAAGATCGAGCACCTGCAAATGGTGGGCGATCCCGGCCGCGCGGTCCGCACCGTGGCCGTGGCCTGTGGGGCGGCCGGCGAGTTGCTCCCCGCCGCCGTCGCGGCCGGCTGCGACGCGATGGTCCTGGGCGAGACACGGTTTCACACCTGTCTGGAGGCCGAGGCGACGGGCATCAGCCTCCTCTTGCCCGGCCATTTCGCCAGCGAGCGTTTCGCCGTCGAGCGGCTGGCCGAGGCGCTCTCAAAGCAATTTCCCGACGTGGAGACTTGGGCCAGCCGCGAGGAGCGCGACCCGCTTGTGTGGACCTGAGCGGCGGAAGATTTCACGCAAAGGCGCAAGGGCGCCAAGACGCAAAGGAAGCGGAGTTGATGGGTGCAGTGACGCCCATGAAGCAATCCAACCTTCCCTCTTCTCTTCCGCACGTTGCGCCTTTGCGCGAGAATGTGTGGGCGGCTGGTTTCCGGTCACCGCCCCAGGGGCCGGTTGCGGCCTCTCGAGGCAAACGCGCTCACGTTGTCGCTGAGCTACCGGGCTGCTTTCCCTTCCGCGCCGACTGTGTTTCGACCAGCCGAGGCGGGAAGTTGATATACCGCCGGCCACTCTCGCTTTCCAACCGGCGGATATCGTCCACAATGGCCGCCAGATCATTATTGAACTGCGCCGCATGGCAGTGTCGCTGGCGTCGGATGTCCTCAACAATCGGATCGTCAAACATCGTCTTCCGGCTCCAAGAGTTCCTCCGGCGTGCAGATCGTGCAAGGGTCGTACCCCTCCGCGATACAGACGCCGTCGATTTTCGACCTCATTGCGGCGTTAGCGATGTGCTTGAAGTTCCAGGTCACCATATATTCTATCCCGTTCACGACCGCCAAGGCAATGTGAAGGGCGTCCTCCGGCTCTGTCGGGGGAACGGCTCCTCCCACGACCAGGGCCCGGGCGAAATCGTCGGCCCGGCGGTTTATCGCCAAGACCGGGAGGTCCTTGAGGGCTTCCAGCCGGTCTCGAATCGCCTGCGGATCGCCCGCAGTCGCCTCGCGATGGACAAGCTCGGAGACAACTAGGTCGAATGCACCCCGGGCGTAGCGCCACCAATCCCGCGTGATCTTCTGGCGGCCGGCGACGACCAGGTCGCCGCTTGGCCACGAGGTCAGGTATCCCAACACGGTGGTCTCGACGTAAACCTTCAATTTCATCGCTCGGCACCGCCAATTACCTAGAACGGTCCAAAAGTTTCAATATGACGGGCGGCGGTCGGTCCCGCAAGTGGGGAGAGGGGCCTCCGAACGGCCAGCGCCAATGCGAAGCGATCCGCGTGACGTTCGCCTATCCGGAGGCTGAGGTCACCGGCTCGCCGCGACTTACCGCCCCAGGGCCATTTGCGACTCTTCCAGCCCCAGACGCTTCATCTTCTTGTAAAGCGTGGTGCGGTTGATGCCCAAAAGCTCCGCCGTGGCGTGGCGGTTCCAATTGGTCGAGCCGAGCACCTCGAGGATGATCTGCCGCTCGGGGGCCTCCATCGCCTCTTTCAGCGTGCGATTGCCCACCGGCTCGATGCGGACCGGGCCGGCCGCGATGAGGTTGGCGGGTAGGTCCTCCAGGCGGACCTGCTCGCTCTTGCCCAGGAGGACTGCCCGCTCGATCACGTTCTGCAACTCGCGGACGTTGCCCGGCCAGCGATAGCGTTGCAGGGCGGCCAGGGCGTCGTCGTGGAAGCCGCGGACGGTCTTGCCGGCGTCTTCGCAGACCTGCTTGAGGAAATGCTCGGCCAGCAGGGGGATGTCGGAGATCCGCTCCCGCAGCGGTGGCAGCTCGACGTTGATGACGTTGATGCGATAGAAGAGGTCCTGGCGGAAGCGGCCCTCGGCCACCGCCTTGCCGAGGTCGTCGTTGGTGGCGAGGATGACGCGGGTATCGATCTTGTAGGTCTTGGTGCCGCCGACCTGTTCGAATTCCAGGTCTTGCAGCACGCGGAGCAGCTTCACCTGCATGGCGGGGCTGGCGGTGGAGACTTCATCGAGGAACATGGTGCCGCCGTCGGCCTGCATGAACTTGCCCATCTTGTCGCCGGCGGCGCCGGTGAAGGCGCCGGCCACGTGGCCGAAGAGCTCGCTCTCCAGCAGGGTTTCCGGCAGGGCGCCGCAGGCCACCTCGACGAAGGCCCGGTCGCGCCGGCCGCTGCGGCGGTGGATGGCCCGCGCGATCATCGACTTGCCGGTGCCGCTCTCGCCGGTGATGAGCACGGTGGCGCGGGTATCGGCGACGCTGTCGATCACGTCGTAGATCTTCAACATGCGGTGGTCGTGGCCGACGATGTTTTCCATGCCGAAGCGGAGATCGAGCTGCGCCTTCAGCAGGCGGTTCTCTTCGATCACCTTGCGCTGGTCCAGCGCCCGCTGGATGGCGATTTGCAGTTCTTCGTCGAGGAGCGGCTTGGTCAAAAAGTCGAAGGCGCCCAGGCGGATGGCCTCGACGGCCGATTCGACCGTGCCATAGCCGGTGATCATGATGACCGCCGCGGCGGGCTGCTTGCGGCGGCAATGGGCCAGCAGCTCGAAGCCGTCGTCGCTGCCCAGGCGGATGTCGGCCAGCACCAGGTCGTAGGTCCTGCGGTCCACGGCCGCGGCGGCCTCGGCAAGGCTAGAGGAGGTGTCGGTCTGGTAGCCCTGGTCGCGGAGCCAGTCGGCCATGGAAGCCAGGAGGTGCCGATCATCGTCGACCAACAGGAGCGTGCCGCGTTGCTTCATAGAAACACCCTGAGAATCTCGGCAGGGGACTGTCCCCTTTGTTCTGCCTGCGTTGGAACAATGCCACCGGTTGCCAAAAACGAACCTTCCCGCCGAGAAAAGCTACGTTACCGGGTGAGGGTCGTCAACTTCCGGCCAAGAAGTGGGGGATTCCCCCTCGCCTTGTGTCGATTTCTAGCGGTTATCCCGCTGAGTCGGGGGGGTTGATTGGTTCTTCCGGGGGATTTCATCCTTCCCAGAGGTGGATTAGGATTGGGTGCTGTGGCGCCGTTGGTTTCGTGCAACAGAAGGTTCTTGGAGGCCCCCATGAGTATTAAAATGTTGGTTTGCGACGACCACCAGGTCATTCGCACCGGACTGGCCAGTTTGCTGGCCGGCACGGAGATCGAGATTGTCGGCGAGGCGGATAGCGGCAAGGAAGCCCTGCGGCTGGCCCAGAAGCTGAAGCCCGACATCGTGCTGCTGGACATCCGCATGCCCGACGGCGACGGCCTGGCTACGCTGGAGAAGCTTCGCGCCAAGGTGCCGGAGAGCAAAGTGGTGATGCTGTCGACCTACGACAACCCCACGTACATCGCCCGCGCCGTGGCCCTGGGCGCCAGCGACTATGTGCTGAAGGGCTCGACGCGCGACAACATCGTGGCGACGATCGTCTCGGTGGCCCAGGGCGACGCCCCCAGCCGCACCGGCGAGTTGAAGAAGATTGCCGCGGCCATGAAAGTCCGCCAGACCGTGGATGACGACGACGTGCCGCTGACGCAGCGCGAGACCCAGGTGTTGCGCCACGTGGCTTTGGGGCTGAGCAACCGCGAGATCGGCCGTTCGTTGGAGATCAGCGTCGAGACGGTCAAGGAGCACGTGCAGAACATCCTGCGGAAGATCGCGGTGAGCGACCGCACGCAGGCCGCCGTGTGGGCCGTCCGCAAGGGCCTGGTCTGAACGCCGTAGAATCACTGCGCCCGCGGATGGGCGCGCTCGTAGACTTGCCGCAGCGTGGCCGTGCTCACGTGCGTGTAGATCTGCGTCGTCGTCAGGCTCTTATGCCCCAGCAGCTCCTGCACGCTGCGGATGTCGGCGCCGCGGTCCAAGAGGTGGGTGGCGAAACTGTGCCGCAGGGAATGCGGGGTGGTGCGGGCGTCCAGGCCGGTCAGGCGGAGGTACTTTTCCAGCATCCGCCCCACGCTCCGCGTCGTGAGCCGGCGGCCGAACTTGTTGACGAACACCGGCGATGGCGGGCCGGCAGGCTGCCGTGGATGGAGCCGCCGCACCGCCAGCCAGCGCTGCAAGGCGCGGACCGCGTAGGAGCCGATGGGCGCGAGCCGCTCGCGGCGTCCCTTGCCGCGGACGCGGAGGATGCCGGCCTCCAGGTCGAGGTCGCCTTGCTCCAGGCCCACCACCTCGCTCACCCGCAGCCCGGCCGCGTACATCGTTTCCAGGATGGCGCGGTCGCGCAGGCCCATGGGGCGGTCCGCGGGCGGGGACCAGAGCAGGCGGCCGATCTCCTCGGCGGAAAGGAAATGCGGCAGCGTGCGGCCTCGCCGCGGGTTACGCAGCGGCTTGGCCGGATTCCCCTTGGCCCACCCGTCCCGCTGGCCGAAGCGGAAGAAGCTCCGCAGCGAAGCCAGGCGGCGGGCGACCGTGCTCTTGGCGTAGCCCGCTTCGTGCAGGGCCGCCACGTAGCCGCGCAGCTCCAGCACGTCGAGCGATCCCGGTTCGGGACAGGGGCCGCCGCGGGCCTCGCTCAGGTAGTCTGCCAGCGCCGTGAGGTCCTCACGGTAGCTCTTGACGGTCAACTCCGAAGCGTTGCGCTCTACGCGCAGGTAGCGGAGGAAACGGGTGATGGCGGTGTGCATGGACGACCGCTAGGCGAATTCATCCTGGTCGGTGGGCAGAGGCAGGTCGAAACGGTGCGAAGGGGCGTACTCCTGGCTCTCCTGCCGGATCTTCTGGCTCAGAATGGCCGCGTCGTACCAGGTGAAGCTCAACTCCGGATTCGAGGCGTAGCGGCCCAACGTCCGCAGCGTTTCCGCGCGGCTGGCATCGTCGTAGAGGAAGACGTAGCGCTCCACGCCCTTGACCAGCGCCAGCACGTTGATGTCCTGACTCATGACCGATGGTCTCCTCGGCTCTCGGCCGCGGGCGCGGCCCCCTAGTTGTTTATCGGATGGTCGGCCACCGCCACACTACTCGCGATTCGCCGGCGCCGCCGCGGGCGCTGAGCATTTCGGAGATGTGCATGTGGCAACAAAATCGGATAAAGTCATCGCTGCGCTCTAGGTAATTCTGCCACCCCCCAAAGCGGGCGTCGTCGCGGAAGAAATAGTAGCTCGACAACGCCTCGGTAAACTCCATGTCGTTGCCGTTGTAGGTCCGCGTGTGCTGAAGCACCGGGGTGTCGCTGGGACAGGCAAGCGGCGGACATCGGCTCGGCGGCGGCGGGATAAAACCACGTGGATCGGGCCAGTTCGGCGGCAAGCCCGCGCCCGGGGCCACGACAATTTGTCCGCCCGAGGCCGCCCGATCCATCGAGGCCTTTTCCACCGGCGCCTTTTCCATCGACGCTTTATCCACCGCGGTCTTATCCGCCGGTGCGGTTTCCGCTGACGCCTTTTCCACCGACGCCTTATCTGCCGGCATCTTGGTGGGAATCTTATCGGCCGTCAGCTTGCCCGCCGGCGTCTTGCCCGCCGGCGACTGATAACTCAAGGGCAAATTCGCGGCATTATCGGGGAGTTTCTCGTATGGCGGCGTCTGGGTCTTCAATTGGGCCTTGGCCAAGGCCATTTCGGCCTCGAAGACCAGCGGCGCCGGGATGTCGCGCTCCTCGGGACTTCCCCAAGGCAACCCGTAGCCGGGCGGAATGGGGTGGAAATTGGGGTTGGCCGCATACCATTCCACGTGCAGGGCGATCCGCGGCGGGTAATAGGGCGAATAATCGGTGATCGCCCCGACCACCACCGCGTCGACGCCGAGGATTTGGGCCAGCAGCCGGGCATCGGTGGGACCCCGCATGTTGATGCGATGGTCCAGCATCGCCTTCTCCACCACCTCGACCGGCACCACTTCAAAGCCCGGCACGAGTTGCAGCTCGTTGAAATAGGCCAGGGCAATCCGCCGCCCGTCCACGGTCGGCTCGTTGCTCTGGTTGAAAAACGGCGCCACGGCAACTTTGGAAAGCTGCGGGAATGGGTTATGGACGGTCGGCTGATGGGCGATCTGCGGCAGCAGCGCGCAGCCGGGCGCGAAGAGGCAGCCGAGCAAGGCGATATGTCGCAAGACTTTTTGCATAAAGAACTTAGGAGCAATTTCCCGTCATCCGTGCCCGACGTGCGTCCTCGCCGCAAGGCGATAGCCTTGTTGGGGAGGGCGTCATTGTCTACTTTATCGGCAAAGTCGTTACAGATTCTCCAATTTGGATTCCCGGAACCGGGGGGGACTGGGTTGCGGGCTGGTCTCCACGCCCACCGGCTGCGTCCGGTGGGATTCGCCTGCATCGTCACCTTGCCTTGAATTGCCTGCCGGCGGCGGTCAAAATGGTTCCATGCCCGAAGACCTGCCGCCGACCGCAGCCGCCCCTCGCAACCCCACCCGTCCGGTCCAGGTCGGGTCGGTCACAATCGGGGGGGGCGAGCCGATCATCGTGCAGAGCATGTGTGCCACGAAGACGGCCGACGTCGAGGCCACCGTCGCCCAGGTGGAGCAATTGGCGGCGGCGGGGGCGGGCGTAGTGCGGATCGCCGCCGACACGGCCGCCGATACCGCGGCCCTGGCCGAGGTCCGCCGCCGCTCGGGGGCGAACCTCTCCGTCGACCTCCAGGAAAACTACCGCCTGGCCGCCCAGGTCGCCCCCTGGGTCGATAAGATCCGCTACAACCCCGGCCACCTCTACCACCACGAGCCCAATCGCCCCTGGCAGGACAAGGTGCGATTCCTGGTGGACGCCGCGGGCGGGCACGGCTGCGCCTTGCGGGTCGGCGTGAATTGCGGCTCGGTCGATCCCGCCCAGCGCGACCGCTTCGCCGCCGACGACGCCCTGCGGCCGATGCTCCACAGCGCCCTGGATCACTGCGCGCTATTGGACCGGCTCGGCTTTACGCGCTACTGCGTGTCGCTGAAGGATTCCGATCCGGAGGTCGTGGTCCAGCTCAATCGGCTCTTTGCCCACGAGCGTCCCGACGTGCCGCTGCACTTGGGCGTGACCGAGGCGGGGATGCCGCCCGAGGGGATCGTCAAGACCCGGCGGGCCCTGGAGCAGCTTATTCCGCTGGGCATCGGCGATACGATCCGCGTCTCGCTCACCGTGCCGGCGGCGCGGAAGCACGAGGAGGTTGCGGCGGGGCGAGAGATCCTCGACGACATTGCCGCCGGCCGGTTCTTGCCGGCCGGGCCGCCGCGGGGGCTGAACATCATCGCCTGTCCGGGCTGTTCGCGGGTCCAGAACGTGGCCTTCATCGAGCTGGCCGAGCAGGTCCGGGCGGCCACCCGCTACGCCGCCGAGCACGACGTGACCATCGCCGTGATGGGCTGCCGCGTGAACGGCCCCGGCGAGACCGACGCCGCCGACCTGGGCCTGTGGTGCGGCCCGGAGCGGGTGAACCTCAAGCGTGGCGGCACGCCGCTGGGGGCGTATTCCTACGGCGAAATCCTTTCCCGGTTGCTGGAGCAACTCGATCTGCTGATTGCCGACAGGTCCCCTCTCCCTCCGGGAAAGGGTTAGGTGTAACAGCGAGGGCTCATCACCACCAGCCCCAACCCCAGCCGGAGCCCGGGCTCGGATCAGAACCTGAACCCACACTCGAAGGCCCGCCCCGGCCGTGATGACGCGAGGTAGTCCCCGTGCTGGCGAGTGCCTCATACGTGACCGTGAATTTCGACACCGTGCCCGAATACGTGGCCGTCGTGCCGGTGGGCAGGGCCTTGGTCGCCGTGGAATCGGACAACGACGCCGTGGAACCCTGCACCGTCGAGCCGGTCACCAGGTTGATGGAATACGACTGCCAGTAGTCGATCGCGGCCGTGGTCGTGCCGATGGTGGCGTAGGCGTTGGTGAAGGTCACCGATCCGAAGTTCGACAAAGCCAGAACGCCGGAGTAGGAAGAAGGCGCTTCCACGATCCATTCGGCCGAGGACCTGGCTGCCCCCGACATGGTAAAGGCCTTGCTGAACGTCTCGGTTTCGGTCGTGTCGGTGATGGTCAAGAGGAAACTGTTGTTCCCCTGGTAGGCGACCGACGCGGTCATGGCGTCGCCGGGCTTGACCGTCATGGAGATGTTGTAGGAAGCAGCCGGGTACATCTCATACCACGCATAATAGCTTACCCGGCCGCCGACATAGTCGGAGTCGGTCCCGATCTGCTCGACCGTCGAGGAGCTGAAGCCGTCGATTCCCACCCAAACCGACGTGTAGCCGCTGGTCGTCGTGCTGACGGTGGGCACGACCCAGGAGCCGGCCACGTAGCTGACCGAACTGCCCGTCACGGCGTACCCCGACCAATTCGAGCTTTCGGTCGCGACGGGGGTTATTGCATGGAGACTCGCCGCATGGACCGCCGGCAGGCTGGGGGCCACCGACAACACCAATCGCCCTTCGAGCGATTCAAACCGCAACCGCCTCGTCCTCGAACGTTCACCCTTCATGCCACCCTCCTCTTCCCTATGCCGGAACTCGCCCTTCCAAGCTCCAACGACGTAAATTCTACAACATCAATGCGCACACCGTCAAGACTTTCAGACCGCGGAGGTCCGCACGTCGTCTTGGATCGACCGATGACGCCCCTTCTTTTTTTCATCGGCCGGTCAAGTTAAATCGTGATACTTTTCTCGCCCTGTGCGCTAATCAGTAGTTGCCGAGGGCCCGCAAATCTTGCCTTGCCTTGCCAGAATCCGGCAGACTCAAGCGGCGGGCGCGGCAGCGTCGCGGTCGGGAACGTCGCCGTTGCCGGCCGCCGTCATGGATTGCGCCGGGGTATCCGGAGGCTCACGCCTCCGGCTCATGGCCCGTGCTCACCCAACGTGGATTAACTCACCCCCGGCGGGCTATTGTCGACCACCACCACGTCCACTCCGGCAATCCGCTGCATGAGACGGTCCAAGACCGACGGCCCCAACCAACGGCGATACCAGGGCCAGCGGCTCCGCCCCACGACGATGTGCGTGATCCCGTATTCGGCGACGAAGGTAGCGATGGTGCTGACCAGGTCGGCGCCTTTGAACTGGAAGGTGGTGCCGCCGAGTTGCCGGGCCAGCTCGAGGGTGTTGCCGATCTGCCGCTGGGTGGCCGCGTCGATGTGCACCACCGACTCGCGGGGCGTCTGCACGTAGACCGCGTACCACGGCGCGCCCAGGCGGTCGGCGATGCGGGCCGCCTTGCGCAAGAGGGCGGGGGCATACGGGCTCCGCGAGCTGAGGCAGACCATCACCCGCTCCGAGCCCGAAAGCGTCTCGCCGCTCCGCTGGCTCTCCTCGCGGCGATGTTGATCCAGCCGGAAGGCGATCTCTTCCATGGCCAGCTCCCGCAGTTGCGTCAACTTCTCCGGCACGAAGAAGTTCTCCATCGCGGTGGCGATGCGCTCGGGCGGATAAATCTTGCCGCTCTGGAGCCGCTCGCGGAGGTCCTCGGCGGAAAGATCGACGTTGACGATCTGGTCGGCCATGGCGACGACGTAGTCGGGGATGCGTTCCTTGACGCGCACCCCGGTGGCCCGCTGCACGATGTCGTGCAGGCTTTCCAGGTGCTGGATGTTGAGCGTGGTCACTACGCTGACGCCCGCGCGGAGCAGTTCTTCCACGTCCTGGTAGCGCTTGGGATTGCGGCTGCCGGGGGCGTTGGTGTGGGCCAACTCGTCGACCAGGGCGATGGTGGGGCGGCGAGCCAGGACGGCGTCGATGTCCATCTCCTCCAAGACGATGCCGTGGTACTCGATCCGCCGCCGCGGCACTTGTTCCAACTGGCCGATCTGGGCGATGGTCTCCGCCCGGCCGTGCGCCTCGACGAAGCCGATGACCACGTCGATGCCCTGTTTCCGCAGGCGGTTGCCTTCCTGGAGCATGTCGTAGGTCTTGCCCACGCCGGCGGCGAAGCCGAGGTAGATTTTCAGCCTTCCGCGCTGTTGGCGGCGGATGAGGTCGAGGAAGGCTTCAGGCTTGGGCTGGAGTTCGTCGTTGGACACGGCTGGGACCGCCTCGCTCTCACCGTGCCGACCAGAGTGACGCGGGACGCAGGCTGATTTCGGGCAGCCGCAGCGGCCGCAGGTCGTCGTTGCCGGAGTACGTCGTTATAGATTGGTAACGGCCGGAAAGCGGCTCGCGGCGGACTTCGATGCGCTCGGCGGCCACGTCCACGACCCAATAGTCCGCAATGCCGGCCGCGGCATACAGGTCGGCCTTCTCACCGGTATCGACGGCTAAGCTGCTCTCGGCGACCTCGATCACCAGCAGGACGTCTTCGGCGACCGGCCGGCCGCGGGAGTAACTGCGCTGGACGACCCAGGCCACGTCGGGCTCCGGAGCGCTTTCGAGGGCGGGCAGGCCGATCGAGTTCTGAATTCGGACTCGGACCTCTTTCCTGGGCAGGTTGTCGACGCTCCATACAGTCAGCCAATCGACGATTTCCTCGTGTCGCGATCCGATGGGATTCATTTCCCGAATCTCCCCGTGGATGAATTCGAGCCGCCGACGCTGGCCTTGGTCGAAGACGCCGGCCGCGATCATGCGGTCGTACTGGGCCAGCGTCAGATGGGCAATTGTGCTCATGGGAGTCCTGCCTGGATGGACCTCGGATAAGATATTATACCTGAAAGGAAGGGGAGTAGGGATTGGGGAAAGGCGGAGGGCGGAGGGCGGAAGGGGGAAGGAGCCAGGGGCTGTGGCCGCAGGCTCGCGGTTTCGCATGGCTCCCCAATCCCTAAATCCCTAAATCCCTGTTCTCCCTCTCCGGCCTCCACGCCGGCAGCGACAGGCGGAAGACGGTCTGCACGCCGGGCGTGCTCTGGCACTCGGCGGCGCCGCCGTGGGCGGCCACAATCTCGCGGACGATCGCCAGCCCCAGCCCGCTGCCTTCCGGCGCCGCCTCGCCGGGCACGCGAAAATACTTCTCGAAGACCAGCGGCAAGTATTCGGCGGCAATGCCCGAGCCCGTATCGCTCACCGAGAAAACGACCTTCTCTCCGGCGGGCTCGGCGGCCAGCGTAATCCGCCCGCCCTGCGGGGTGTGTTTCAAGGCGTTGTCCAGGAGGTTGTGCAAGGCGTGCTGGAACTGCTCGGCATCGACGGCCACGGGGGTCAGATCGCCCCTTTCCTCCACGAGCAGCGCGACGCCGCGATCTTCGGCGCGGGGCCGGAACGAATCGGCCGCCGCCTGCAGCAACGCCGCCGGCCCCTCGGGCCGCAAGCGGAGTTGGGTCCGCCCCTGCTCCAGCCTGGCCAGGTCCAGGAGGTTGTTGATCATCGCCAGCAGGCGTTCGGCGTTATCGCGAGCGTCGACCAGCAGCTCCAGTTGCTTCGGCACCAGCGGCCCGACGCGCTCCTCCAGCAGCAGGTGCAGCACGATGCGGATGCTGGTCAGGGGCGTCTTCAACTCGTGGCTTACCGTGGCCACGAGGTTGCTCTTCACCTCGTCCAGCAGCCGGAATCGCGTGATGTCTTCCAGCAGCACCGCCGCCCCCAGCGTCGCGCCCGACGAATCGCGGATGGGCAGGATGCGGGGGAGAAAGGAATGGGGCTGTTCGCCCAGTTGCAGCACGACAGCCTTGTCGAAGCCCTCGGGCAGGTATTCCTGCTGCTGCGCCAGCGCTCCCAGCAGCGGCTGCCGCAGGGCGTCGGGCGGCTCCCAGACCGTGGGCGGGATGCGGGGATCCTCGCGGGGACGCACGCCCAGCAGGCGGCGGGCCGCCGGATTGGCCATCTCCACCCGCTGCCGCGGATCGACCACCAGCACCGGATCGGGAAACGAGTCGATGGTCGCCTGGCTGGTCTGCTGCGCGCGGATCAACTGGGCGTGATGCGATTGGCGGAGTTCGCGGAGTTGGCGGGCCATGTTGTTGAAGGAACTGGCCAGTTGCCCCAGTTCATCGCTGGAGATGATGGGCACGAGCTGGTCGAGGTTGCCCGCCCCGATGGCCGCCGCCGATTCGGTCACCGCCCGGATGGGCACGAGAATGGTGCGGATCGTGCCGGCCAGGAGGAGGACGGCCAGGGCGATGCCGAAGGCCAGGCCGCAGCCGTACCACACCAGCGCGGCGGCGGCGAGGCGGCGTGCGGCCTTGTCGGCGGTCTCCATGTTGTCCTGGTTGATTTGCCGGATGCGGCCTGCCACCTTCTTGATTTGCAGGAAGGCGTCGTACAGGCCCGGCTTGCCGCCCTGGCCGAAATAGAGCGAACCGCGAGTGGCCTCGCCGTGGGCGAAGAACTCGTCGCCCGCCCGGCGATAGGCGACGCTCGATGCGGTCAGCGTATCGACCAGTTCTTGCTCGCCGGGCAAGGTGACGTTGTTTGCCTCTTTGCGCAAGTTCTCATCGAAGGACTTCCACTCGTCCTGGTATTGCTGGAAGGACTTCTGCTCGCGGCCGGCCAGGGCGAACTGGAAGGAGGAGTCGATGCGCTCCAGGGCCTCGTTGAGATCGCGCATGAAGATCACGCTGTCGTAATTCTCGCGGAGGATTTGGTCGATCTGATGGCCGAGGTGGTAGATCAGAACGACGCCCGTTCCCCCCAGCGCGACCAGCAGGGCGAACAAGGGCAGCATGGCAACCAGGATTCGTTGGCGCAGGGTCATGGTCGCGCTCTCCAAGATGTATTTCTGGTCATTTTCTCAGCCACCAACGTCGAATCGCGACGAAAGACCAGACGCCCTCGACAACTCCGAAAGGCCACGCTCCTTGAAGAAAACCATATACCGATCCCAGCGCGCATGCGACCGCAAATCCGAGAATGAAGGCCGTATGCCGATCTTCCAAGGCATAGCAGAGCAGCATTGCAGTCACGGCAAACAAACCGAACGCGGTCAGCAAATTCATGAAGTTGTATCTGTTCAGATTCCAAAGCGTTTTCGTTTTCTGTAGAGCGTGCTGGGATCGATGCCCAGGCGGGCCGCCGCCTCTTCCATGGTGGCCGTGGCGGCCACGATGCGGCGGACGTGCTCGGACTCGACTTGTTCGAGCGTCAGCGAGTCGGTCCCGGCGGCGGCGCGCTCCGGGCTTCCCAACAGCGCGGGGAGGTCGGCGATCTCGACCAGTGGGCCGGAGGCCAGGATCACGCCGCGCTCGACCACGTTGCGCAACTCGCGGATGTTGCCCGGCCACCCGTAGCGTAAGATCGCCTCCCGCACCGGCGCCGCAAAGGCGGAAATCGCCTTGCCGTTTTGCCGGGCGAAGAAGCGCAGCAGGTGCTCGGCCAGGGGCAGGATGTCCTGCGGCCGCCCCCGCAGCGGCGGCAGCGTCACTTCAATGACGTTGAGGCGATAGAAGAGGTCTTCGCGGAAGCGGCCGGCGGCCAGCTCCGCTTCCAGGCTGCGATTGGTGGCCGCCAGGATGCGGACGTTGCTGGCCCGCGTGCGCGTCTCGCCGATCCGTTCGTAGCACCGCTCCTGGAGCAATCGCAGCAGCTTGGGCTGGAGGGCCAGGGGCAGGTCGCCGATCTCGTCGAGGAAGAGTGTGCCGCTTTCGGCCGCTGCCACTTTGCCGGTCGTATCGCGGACCGCGCCGGTGAACGCGCCCTGGACGTGGCCGAAGAGTTCGCTTTCCAACAACTCGGCGGAGAGGCTGGGGCAGGGGACGGTGATGAAGGGCCCGGCGGCGCGGGGGCTGCGGGCATGGATGGCGCGGGCCAGCACGCCCTTGCCCGTGCCGCTCTCGCCCCGCAACAAGACCGTCGCCTCGCTGGCCGCGGCCTTGAAGGCCACTTCCAGGGCGTCGCGCATGGCCGGTTCGGCGGTTTGCAGGTCGGCCTCCGGCACGACCGCGCGGACCTGCTCCTCCAAGTCCTCGACCTGGCTTTGCAGGCGCCGCAACTGCCCGATCCGCTCCAGCAGCAGCCGAAGCTGCTCGGGGGTGAACGGCTTGGGCAGGTAGTCGAACGCCCCGCGGCGCATCGCCTCGACCGCCGTTTCGATGGTTGCATAGGCGGTCACGACGACCACGTGCAGCCCCGGGGCCAGGACCAAGAGCCGGGGGAGCAGGTCCAAGCCATGTTCTTCGGCCAGCCGCAGGTCCAAGAGCGCCATGTCGAAGGGCCGCCGCCCCAGCAGTTCCAGCGCCTGGGCGCCGTTGCGGGCCTCGGCCGGCTGGTGGCCCATCACCTCCAGCGACGTCCGCAAGGTGCGTCGCAGACTGGCGTCGTCGTCAATCACCAGGATGTTCATAAGCGTGCATTCTGCACGATGGGGCACGCAACTTGCAATACCCCCGCGGCGGTCGTGGCCGGGCCAATTTCATATAACTCCTTGCCGGCAAGCCAGTTGCATTTTGCGTTCTTTTGCGGCACACGGAATGCTAAAGAGACATTCGCTGTGGAGGTTGACCATGTATTGGCATCCTTGGCGAAAACTCGTGGCGGCCAGCGGGGCGATCGCGGCCGGCGGTCTGCTGGCCTGCGCGGCGGCGCTGCTGGACCTTTTGACCCCGACGGCCTCGACGAAGGCCTTCCTGATTACGATGGCGCTATTGGGCTTGGCCGTTGCCGGCGTGGTGGCCGCCTTCACCTGGCTGTGCGGCTGCTGGGACGAGTCCCTTCCGGAGGACCCGGACCGTGTGGCCGGGGACGGCCCCCGGGGCTTCGGCGGTCCGGCCAACGATGCGGAACTGCAAACGGCGCTGGAGCAGGAGCGGCGCCGCAAGCTGCGCGACTTCCCTCCGGCGGCCTATTGGGGCGACAAGTACCGGACGACCCTTCGCGGGGCCGAGCGGTCCAGACCCTGCCCGACCATGTTCAGCACGGGGCCCGGTCCGCCGGCCGCGGGACGCCGGCGGCACGGACAATAGGAAGACATTCTCTTGGAGCAGCCGTTATGGACCTTTACACCTGGCTTCCCGCCGTGTTTTTCTTGGGGCTGGCGACCCTGGGCCTGCTGACGGCCTTCGTTTTCGCATGTGACAAGATTTGAGGGACGTCTCATGGATGCTTTACAGATTCTCACCGCCGTGACCACCGTGCTGCTGTTGGTTTACCTGACCGCCGCTCTGCTGCGGCCAGAGTGGTTCTAGAAGGAAAGGGCCCCGCCCATGTGGCAGGTCTGGATGCTTCCCCTGCTTGTGTACAGCGTGGTGTTTGCGCTGGCGATCCCGATCGGCCTGTTTATGGCCCGGGTGTTCGATGGCCGTCTTCACACGCCACGCTGGCTTGGCTGGATCGAATCGCGGCTGGACACCGGCCCGCAGAACTGGAAACAGTATGCGCTGGCCTTCATGGCCTTCAACGTCGTGGCGTTCCTGGTCGGGTTCGTGGTCTTGACCCTGCAACCCCACCTGCCGTTGAACCCGGACGGCAAGAAAATGCTCGCTCCCACCACGATCTTCAACACGGTCTGCTCGTTTCTGACGAATACCAATCTCCAGGACTACTCCGGCGAGGTCCACCTCTCTTACTTCAGCCAGTTGTTCTTCATCTGCTGGAAGCAGGCCATTTCGCCGATGATCGGCATGGCGGCCCTGCTGGCGATCATCCGCGGCCTTCGCGGCGACAAGCACATGGGCAATTTCTACGTCGACCTGTGGCGGGGGACGGCCTACTTCTTTGTGCCGCTTTGCCTGGTGGTCGGGGTGCTGCTCATGGCCAGCGGCGTCCCCATGACGCTCGACGGCAAGGCGGTGGTGAGCACGGTCGAGCCGGAGGCCATGGGGAAGGACGACAAGGGGCAGGACCTCCAGCAGAATATCTGCCGCGGGCCAGTCGCAGCCATCGTGGCGGTGAAGCAGTTCGGCACCAACGGCGGCGGCTTCTTCGGGGCCAATTCCACCCATCCCTTCGAGAACCCCAATGCCTTCAGCAACCTTCTCTCTTGCATCGGCATCTTCCTGCTGCCCGTGGCGACCTTGGTGATGTTCGGCAAGATGTTGAAGCGTTACCGGGATGCGGCCGTGATTTTCGCCGTGATGCTCGTGCTTTCCTTAGGGACCGTCGCATGGGCGATTTGGCACGACACGCTCAAACCGAACCCAGGCCTGACCGCCCACGCGGCACGGACCTACTCGATCCCCGACGCGACGAGCGTCAACGGCCATCACGACCTGGCGATTCCCGCGGTGGCCGGCCTTCCCGTCGAGCAGTCCTTGGGGAACCTGGAAGGAAAGGAAGTCCGCTTTGGGACCTCGGCGGCTGCCACGTGGGCGGCGCTGACGACGAACACCTCGAACGGTTCTGTGAACTGCATGCACGACAGCCTCAACCCGGTCGCCGGGCTGGTCCCACTCACCGGGATGTGGCTCAACTGCATCTGGGGCGGCGTCGGCGTGGGGTTCATCAACCTGTGGATTTACCTCATCGTGGGCGTATTCCTGGCGGGCCTCATGGTGGGCCGGACCCCGGAATACCTGGGTAAGAAAGTCGAGGCGCGGGAGATGAAGCTCGCCGCCTTGGCCCTGTTGATCCACCCGCTGATGATCTTAGCCCCAACCGGCCTTTTCGCGGCCACGGACTGGGGCATCAAGGCGGAGAGCAATCCCGGGGCCCACGGATTTTCCCAAGTCCTTTACCAGTTCAGCTCGGCCTCGGCCAATAACGGCTCCGGTTTTGAGGGCTTGGGAGACACCTGGGGATTCAACAAACCCGACGACAACCCCTCGCCGCCCGCCCCCGAGAGCCGGCCCCTGGACATTGTCGCCGGCCTGGTCATGTTGATTGGCCGCTTCGTGCCGATGCTGGCTCCCATCGCCCTGGCAGCAAGCCTGGCGGCCAAAAAGCCCACGCCCGTGACGGTGGGGACGTTGCGAACGGATACGATCACGTTTGGTTTCGTCCTGCTGGGCACGATCCTCCTGATTGGCGCCCTGCTCTTCCTCCCCGTGGCCGCGCTGGGTCCCATCGCGGAACACCTCGGTCCGATCCCCTTCGGCGGCTAGGCGACGTAGGGAAACCAGCACAAAAGTATGGTCGCGAGATTAAGGAAAGAATAGATGTCCAGCGCCCTCACTAAGGAACCGCCGGTCACTGGTCCCACTCCCGAAGAACTTAAACTTGGGCGTCGGCACAGTCGAAAATCCGGTTTATTTGAGCCCGAGCTCTTGAGGACAGCCTTTGGGCAGTCGCTCATCATGCTGCGCCCCGACATCCAGTGGAAGAACCCGGTGATGTTCGTGGTCGAGGTCGGAGCGGTGCTAACCATCATCTACACGATTGCCAAACTCTTCGGTTACCCGAGCGCGGCGGGTTTTGGCTATCTGCTGGCCCTGGATTTCTGGCTCGTGGCGACACTGCTCTTTGCGAACTTCGCCTCGGCGATTGCGGAAGCCCGCGGCAAGGCCCAGGCCGACGCCTTGCGGAAGACGCGGCGTTCGACCCCGGCCCGCCGCCTCCACCCCGACGGCGGCATGGAAGAGACCGTTTCCACGGCGCTGCGTAGCGGCGACCGGGTCGAGATCGTGGCCGGCGAGGTGGTTCCCAGCGACGGCGAAATTGTCGAGGGGGTGGCGTCGATCGACGAATCGGCCATTACCGGCGAGTCGGCTGCGGTCATCCGCGAGGCCGGCGGCGACCGCTCCGGCGTGACCGGCGGCACCCGCGTCTTGTCCGATCGCATCGTCGTCGAGATCACCGCCAGCCCCGGTGGCTCCTTTCTCGACCGCATGATCGCCCTGGTCGAAGGCGCCATCCGCCAACGGACGCCCAATGAGATCGCCCTCTCGGTGGTGTTGGCCGTGTTCACGCTGATCTTCCTCATTGTGACCGCCGCGCTCTGGCCGATTGCCTGCAACGTCGAGTTGTACATGAAGGATTTTCTCGGGGTCAGCAAGCGTGTTCTGAGCCTTGGCACCGACGTGCCCACGCTGGTGGCCCTGCTGGTCTGCCTGATTCCCACCACGATCGGCGCCCTGCTGGCGGCCATCGGCGTCGCCGGCATGGACCGGGCATTGCGGGCGAACATCATGGCCAAGAGCGGCAAGGCGGTGGAAGTGGCCGGCGACGTCGACACCCTGCTCTTGGACAAGACCGGCACCATTACGGTGGGCAATCGCCGGGCGACGCAGTTTATCCCCTTCGGCGATTACACGGCCGGTGAGATCGGGCGGCTGGCCGCCCTGGCCTCGGCCGCCGACGAGACCCCCGAGGGCAAGAGCATCGTCGAATTGTTCCACAAGTTCGGCAACGACGGCGCGGATCGGCAGGGGCGGAAGGGAGTCATGGCCGGCGACGGCGCCCGCTTCATCCCCTTCACCGCCCAGACGCGGATGAGCGGCATCGACCTGGCCGACGGCCGCCCCCTGCGTAAAGGGGCCCCGGACGCGATCCTCCGCCACGTCCAGAAGCAAGATGGCGCGGTGCCTTCGGCCGTCGCGCCTACGGTGGCCGACGTCGCCGGCAAGGGCGCCACGCCGCTGTTGGTCAGCGAGGGCTCGCGCGTGGCCGGCATGATCGTGCTGGAGGACATCCTCAAGCCGGGGATTGCCGAGCGCTTCGACCGCTTGCGGCGCATGGGCCTGCGGACCGTGATGGTTACCGGCGACAACCCCTTGACCGCCAAGGCGATTGCCCAGCAGGCGGGCGTGGACGATTACATCGCCGAGGCCACCCCCGAGGCGAAGTTGGCCTATATCCGCAAGGAGCAGGCCGCCGGCAAGCTGGTGGCCATGATGGGCGACGGCACCAACGACGCCCCCGCCCTGGCCCAGGCCGACGTGGGCGTGGCCATGAACTCCGGCACCCAGGCCGCCAAGGAGGCCGGCAACATGGTCGACCTCGACAGCGATCCCACCAAGCTCATCGAGGTGGTGGAGATCGGCAAGCAACTGCTTATAACGCGCGGGGCACTGACGACGTTTTCTGTCGCCAACGACGTGGCCAAGTATTTTGCCATCGTCCCGGCGATGTTCGCCGCGACGCTGCCCTGGTTGAAGCCGCTGGACATTATGGGCCTTCATTCCGCCACCTCGGCGATCCTCTCGGCAGTGATCTTCAACGCCATCATTATTCCGCTGCTGATCCCGATCGCGCTGAAAGGGGTCAAATATCGCCCCGTGGGGGCGGATGCCCTGCTCCGCCGCAACCTGCTGATCTGGGGGCTGGGCGGTGTCATCACGCCGTTCCTCGGCATCAAGTTGATCGACCTGGTCCTGGTCGCGCTGCACATCATTGCATAACAAGGAGTTGGAAGTTAGGAGTTAGAAGTTGACATGCACACCGCTCCGGGATTCTAACTTCTACATTCTTCAAGGAACCATGCCATGCTCGCCCATCTCCGTGCCAACCTTTGGTTGCTGGTCCTCACCGTGCTCCTCTGCTCGGTGCTGTACCCGCTCGTGCTGTGGGGCATTGGCCAAACGGTGTTCCATGACAAGGCCCAGGGAAGCCTGCTGACCGATGGGCAAGGCCATCCCATAGGCTCACAACTCATCGCTCAGCCGTTCACGGCCGACGAGTATTTCCAACCCCGGCCTTCGGCGGCGTCGTACAACGCTGCCGCCTCCGGCGCTTCCAACTGGGCCGCCAGCAACTGCCTGCTCCGCGACCGCGTGGCCCGGCAACTCGGCCCGATTGTGACGTACCGCAGCGGCCCGAAAACGGGCCAGCTCGTTGCCCCGGATATCGAAAGCTGGTTCCAGAAAGACCAGTTCCAAGGAAAGCCGGGGATCGTGGAGCAATGGGCGACGCTCTATCCGACCACCGCCGGGACGTGGTTCCAGAATTGGGTCAAGGCCGACAAACTCAACGCCGCGTACCTGGCCGACTGGGCGAAGACACACCCCGCGGATGTCAAAAAGTGGCAGGCCGACAACCCCGATAACCCGGAGCCGAAGCCCGAAGATATGGCCCCCGGATTGGCCGGGCCGTTCTTCACCAGCTTCTCCAAGGACCACCCAGGCACGTTCCTCGGCGCCGTCGAGCACAAGACCAAGGACGGCAAGACGGAGAAGCGCATCGAGCCGGTCAAGGAAGGGTCCGATATCCAGGCCGGCTTCTTCGACATGTGGCTGACCGACCACCCCGGCGTCGAGCTGGAGTTGGTTCCCGCCGACGCGGTGACGACCTCCGGCTCGGGCCTGGACCCGGACATCACCTACAAGAACGCGCTCTGGCAGTTGGACCGCGTGGCCGCCGCGTGGGCGAAGAAGACGCACGGCGAAAAGGAGACGATCCGTGGAGACATCCAGAAGCTGATCGATCAGAAGAGCTATTCGCCGCTGGGCGGACTGGTGGGCGAACCCCTGGTAAACGTATTGGAGATTAACCTGGCGCTGCGGGACACCTTTTCCAAGTAGCCCGCACACGCCGCATGCCGGATACGATTGTTGCAACTACCTCGTTTCCTCGCTCGGCCCCCATCCGATTTCTGCTCGGCTGCACACCGGGTGCGGGGCCCGAGCGAGGTTTTTTGTTGAACCTGGCAGAGATTCCTCCCCTCTCCCGCCGGGAGAGGGGGTTGGGATGAGGGTCTGGGGGAAACGCGCGAGCAGTTTACGGGGTTGCCTCGGCGACCGCCCTCACCCTGGCCCTCTCCCGGAGGGAGAGGGGACGAGACGCGTAAGTTATGCTTTAGCATGACCGACGCGGCCGGGAGGCTCGAACGATTCCGCCAGATGCGACGCCGACATGGGGCCGGCGCCGTTGTGCAACACATGCTGGGCCGCCTGGCGCAGCGGCTGGCGATCTGGGACGCCACCCGCCTGCTCTGGCTGGAGATCGAGACGCTGGCGCCGGCGGCGGGGGACGACGGGCGGTTGGAGTTTCGGTTTCTCAGTGCGGACGAGGTCCGCGGTTTTGCCGTCGACGCCGAAAACTGCCTGGACGCGGCCTTGGCCGATGAGTTGGCCTCGGGCGGGAACATCTGCTTTGCCGCGTTGACCGAGGGCCGCCTGGCCGCTTATGGCTGGTATGCGTTGGGCGCGGTCGATCCGAGGCACTCCGGCGGCGTGAGCTTGGGGCTGCCCGCGGGGGCGGCCTATTTCTACAACGGTTTCACCCGGCCCGAGTTTCGCGGCCGCGGAGTCTACGGCGCGCTGATGGGCGAGGGGTTGCGGGTCCTGGCCGAGCGCGGCATCCGCGGCGTCCTGGCCAGCGTGGGGTGGACGAACCGCGCCGCCTTGCAGAGTTGTCGCCGGCTGGGCTTTCGCGACCTGGGATTATTCGCCAGCGTGGGCCGCGGCCGCTGGCGGCTGATGTTTCCTCCCCGCGCGGCCAAGCGGCGGGGAATCCAGTTCCACTGCTAGGGCTTCGCCGGCCGGCTCGCACCGGTGCCACTGCTGGCTTGCCCAGCAGTGTTGTGGGGCGATGCATCGGCACTGCTGGACAAGCCAGCAGTGGCACCCGACTCTGCGCAAGAGAAACCCCTAGCGCTTCGCTGGCGGCGCGGCCGGCGGCGGCAAGGGCTGCGCGGGGGCCTTGGCCGCCGGGGCAGGCCGGTCGGAAAGGAACTTCATCAGCGTGGCGCTCAGGCCGTCCAGCGAGCTGCCGCCGCCCATGGCGAGGATTTCGGGCATGATCTTCACGCCCCGCTCGGCCAAGGCGGTGACGACGTTGATGACGGCCGTGGGCCCCTGGCCGAGGGCCTGGACCTGGGCCTCGAAGCCCTTGGCGCGGGCCAGCCCGACGGCCTCCACCTCGGCCCCCTTGGCCCGCCCCGTCTCGGCGATGTACGTGGCCTCGCCGTCGGCCTGATTTTTGCGGGCCTGGGCGGTCCGGCTGGCGATCTCCACGCCCACCTGGGCCTGCGCCAATTGGGCCTGCATGTCGGCCGTCCCCTTGGTCTGCTCCATGTCGATGCGCAGCTTTTGCGCTTCCTGCTGCATCTGGAAGGTGGCCTTCTGCTGGTTGGCGATTTCCCGCTGCGTCAGCACCGTGACCAACTGCTCCGGCAGGATGACGTCTTGGATGTAGACGCCGCGGGTTTCCACTTCGTACTGACTCAGTTGCTCGCGGATGTGCTCCAGGGCACTCTCCTGCACCTGCTGGCGGGTCTCGATGAACTGCACGGCCGGCATGCTTTGCAGCTTGTCGCGGAAGTGGTTGCCCACCGCCGCTTGCAGCACCTCGTTGACCAGGTTGGCAATCGTGCCCACCATGCTGATCACCCGCGGCGCCTTGGTGTCGGGCACGTGGATCTGCACGACCAGCTCGATCGTGAAAACGAAGCCTTCCCGGCTCTTGGCCACGATCTGCGAGAGCCGCTCGTCGAGCTTGTGGGCCTGGCTGACCTCCTGCGACCAGTTGAGGCTCAGGATGGCGGTGGGCACGTGCTCGGCCTCGTAGCAGCGGGGGTTGATGGCATACTTGCCGGTCCGCAACGGCTCTCCCCAGATGCCGCGATGCCCCGGACGAACGATCGAGCCAAACTTGAAGGCGGCCCCGGACATGTCCTCGGTGGGCAGGCCGACGTAGGCCTTGATGACCGCCACTTCGCCCTGGTTGACGACCAGCATGGGCACTTCTTCTACCCGCACCAGGAAGGGATTGAGCAAATAGGCCCCGTAGAGCAGCGGGTCGTGCTGGAGGCCGATGCGGCCGCCGGCCTTCAAGAAAGCGTCGAAATCCTGGTAATTGTTGTGCTGCATCGATTTCAGGCCGATGAGGCACTCAATGAGCGTCTGGTCGGTGGCGTTGCCGGCTTCCAGGCTCTTGATGTCCTCGAACTCGCCCAGCCGGCTGGCAATGGCGCCGGCCTGCAGCGGCGGACCCTCCAGCGTCGTGATGATGCCGCAGGTATCGACCACGCCGCCGCCGCGGGCCGAACGCGGCGTGATCACCGTGACCTTGAGCTGGTCTTCTTCCAATCCAAAGGCCTGGAACGACAGCTTGCCGTAGGCCTGCAAGCGCTGGAACTGCTTGGCCACCGGCAGCCCGTAGACCCGCTCCCGCGTGACGATCAGGAAGCCGACGGGATGCACCGGCATGAGGCTCCCCGGGGGCAGCACGGGGCGCTGCACGCCCTTCTGTCCGCCGGCGTGCAGCCAGTGGCGGAGGTCGGTGATCGTGTTCAAGGGGCTCATCGATTCGGCCGACTTGGCGCCCACCGGCAGGGCCTTGCCCACCTGCGACACGACCACGCCGATCTCGCCGGCGCGGACCTGCACCCAGGGATACTTGTCCACGGCGTAGACGACCCAGAACTTCACGCGCCAACCGGGCATGAGCAGATCGGCCTGGTAGCCGGCCTCGCCGTGGAAGGCGATGGGGTTGTCGTCGGGGAGCTTGCGGAAGGAAAACCGTTTCGTCACCAGGCCGACCTCCGTCGGACCGATGATGCGAATCGACGGCAGGACAAACACCACCATCACGAACACCAGAGCCCCCAGGGCCACGTAGAAGATAGTCAAGGGATCCAGGGAAAACATGGCGGCAACTCCTCGCTGTGAAGGGACGTGCTTGTTGGGAAACCCCGCCGCGACCGGGCAAGAAAAATGCTCGGGGCTCGACGGCCCCTATTATGATTGGGACCGCAAGGGGTTGCAAGTAGGGGGGTGGAGCAGGGGCCGGGGGCCAGGGACCAGGGGCCAGGGGCCAGGGCTGGAAACTGGGGACTGGAGGCTGAGATCAACGCACACCGGCTGCGGCCGGTGGGAACCGACGGGCAAGAAGAACATTGCCGTCAGTGGTTTCCCGCTATATACTGAATGCACAAATGCGGTCCCCTGCCTATCCGCAAACAAGGGCGTTGCATGGCGACAGAATCAACAGGTCCGTGGGAAGAGCTTGTGTCTCGGCCCGAGTTCCGCGGGCATACGGTGCGGATCACCATTGTGGACCAGCCGTCGGTTGCGACGGACGCTGGCGATTGGCTGGAAGATCTCCGCAGGATGGCCAGTGGCGGCGTGCGTACCACCCGACCGGCAGATGACAGCCGTGAAGGCATCTACGAGGGGGCCGGATGATTCTGGTGGACTCGAACGTTCTGCTGCGATTGATCCAGATCGGCCACTCGCACCAGCAACCGGCACTCGACGCTCTGGCATTGTTGCACGTGCGCGACCATGAACTGTTGGTGAGTTGCCCGCAGACGTTATATGAAATGTATGCCGTTTGTACCCGCCCCGCGGATGCTCCCAATCCTGGCTTGGGCCTTACGCCCACTGCTGCCTTGGCGCAACTCGAGACCGCGGAACGTCAATTCGGTCTGGAAGCGGAACCGCCGGCCGTCCTATCCCGCTGGAAGGAACTGGTAGTCAGATATGGCGTGACGGGGAAGTCGACTCACGACGCTCGTCTGGTTGCCTTGATGGTCGAGCGAAACATCGCCATGCTCCTCACGTTCAACGATGCCCACTTCGCTCGCTATAGCGAAATAACAGCGTTGAATCCGTTCGACGTGCTTGGCGCCACGCGGAGCTGATGGGAGGAACCCGCGATCCATTCTTGGCGGGCGCCACGGATAGCCCGGTTATAGGCAATCGCGTGTCCGGCCGGCCGCTCACGACGAGTCCTCGTTCCAACGAAACACGTCCTCCACACCCACGTCGAACGCCTGGCCGAGCCGAAATGCCAGTTCCAGCGACGGGGTGTACTTGCCGCCCTCGATGGCAATAATCGTTTGACGCGCCACGCCGACCCGCGCGGCCAACTCTTGCTGGGTCATCTCTCCATGCTCGAAACGCAAGCGGCGGATTTGGTTCGTGATGGTTGGCACTCATTCCCCCTTGCCGGTATCTAGCAGGCCGTACTGGACCACGATGGCTACGGCCCGAGTGGTCATAAGCACCAGTAAACCACCCATCATAAGGTTAGGGAGGACGTGGACCGAGATCGTCGAGCGCGCCCCGTAGCAATACACGGCAGCCCAAGTGCCCATCGTGGCCGCGGTGAAGAACAGCCAGAAGACAGAGTAGCTGGCGATCACGGCACGGTAGTTGATGAGCGTGTCGCGTTCATCCCATGCAACGCCTTGGCGCCGCTTGCGATACAGGAGCGGCTGAAGGCCGGCCAGGCCGAACAGCCCGAACGCTCCCGTCGCCCGCATCGGCCCGACGAAGATCATCAGGACCACGTAGACTGCCGCCGTGACAGCCAAGAGGACGAGCCAGTAAAGCCCTTCTTTGTACAGTGGCGGCATACGCTGGCTCCTTTCTGACACCCGGGGTGTCGCTGGAAGAAATGTAATGTGTACAAGACATAGTATACGCTATAACGTACTATATGTCAATCCACGATGACATTGTTTTCCTGGAATTTCGGCTCCCGGGCCTTGGTCGATTCCGCTTTTCGGTGCCAAGGTGGACGTCCGGAGTGATAGCAGACGAGAAGCCGCCGCGCGATGCCGTGGCCGGCGGGTCAGGAAGCGGTCCGCAACGTCTTTCCCACTGTCTCTTCTCGCCGGACGCCGCCGACGGGCGTGGGGAGCGACGGTACATCAGTGGTGGCAGGTTGCACCGACAAATCTTGCCGGGCATTGACCGTCGAGCCGGGCACGGGCGGGAGCCCGAGCAGCTTTAGCGCCAGGTTGGCGCCGTCCGCGTTGCGGATCGGCTGCAAGGGGGCGGTGAAGGAGGGCCGCTCGATGCCGGGATCGCGGCGGCTGGCGCGGTTCAGGGCGTAGAGGTCCTTGCCCGCCGCCACGCCGGGCCCCCAGACATAAAAGGGAATGGTGTAGTCCAGCGGCTCGGTGAGGTCGGCGTGGTCGTGCCCCTTGCCGCCATGATCGGCGGTGAGGAGGATGCAGGTCCGGCCGCGAAGGGCGGGGTTGCTCTCGATCAAGCGGAACATCGAGCCCAGGCACTTGTCGATGGTCTTGACGGCCGCCATGTACTCCGGGCTGCCCCAGCCATGCGGGTGGCCGGAGGCATCGGGCTCGGCGAAATGGAAGAACGTGTATTGGAACGGCCGGGCGTTCATGGCCGCCACGAACTTCCGCGTCAAGCCGGCCGAATCCCCGTCGCAGACGAAGGCGTCGATCTTGTTGGTGCCGTGGCCGTTTCCGTGGCCGTGGTCGCCGTCGTAGGAACGGGCGTAGAGGATGAATTTCTTCTTGCCGGCGTACAGCGCGGTCCGCAGGCCGTGGTCGTGGGCGACGTCGAAGACGCTGAAGAGGTAAAAGCCCTTGTTGGCGTGCAGCGTCTCGTTGGGTCCCGGCTCGACGTTGCCGGTCCAGTTGTGTCCGGCGGGCCCTTTCACGCCTCGGCCGGTGAGCATGTCGGTGTGGTTGGGCAGCGTGACCGAGTTGTCGCAGTCGTTGCGGGCGTTGTTGGTCCAGGCCCCTTCCTTTTGGAAGCGGCGGAAGTTGGGGGCTTGATCGTGGTCGATCAGCGATTGAAGGTAGCTGGAGCCCAGCCCGTCGACGCTGATCGAGATCACGTATTTGACATCGGTTTCCCGAGCGTATCCGCCGGGCGCGGCGCCAAGGGCAGCCAGGAAGGCCAACAGGGGCAGGCAAGGGTGCGTTTTCATGGAGAGACCTCTTTTTCGAGGGAGGAAGGTACGCGCATAGGATAACACAGAAGGGCGGGGGGTGGAAGGCGGAGGGCAGAAGGATTGACAACTGAACACTGAACACTGAAGACGCAGCCTGTGTTCAGTTTTCAGTTTTCAGTGTTCAGTCCCCAGTCCCCGCTTCAGGAGCGTTTTCCCGGCCAGAGGCCGAAGAAGCGCCCGGCCGCCTTCTTCACCGCGGGGTCGCCGGCCGCGGCGGGCACGTCGCCGGCGAGGGCCTCGGCCAGGGCGATGATCGAATGGGTGACGGCCCCCTTGGGGGCCTGCTCGATCAGCGGCACGCCGTTGTTGCGGGCGTCGATCATCACGCGGTAGTCGTTGGGGAGTTGCCAGAAGATTTCCCGGCCGATGGTCTCTTCCGCCTTCTTCAGCGTGATCTGGCCGCTTTCCAGGCCGACGCGATTGACGATGATCTTGACCTTGTCGGCCAGGCCGTTCATTTCGCCGAAGGACATCATCAAGCGGACCACGTTCCGCAGGCAAGGCAGGTCGAGCTGCGTGACCAGCAGGACGGAATTGGCCATCTCCATCGCCATCAGGTCGATGGCGGTGTAGCCCTTGGAGAGGTCCAGCACCACGTGGGTGAAGGTGGCCTTCAGCAGTCCGATCACCCGTTGCAGGTCCTCGGCCCCGACCAGTTTCGTGTCTTCCAACTGGACCGGTCGCGGCAAGAGGTAGAGGCCGGACGAGTGCTTGGTCAAGGAGCGCTTCAGGAGGGTGAAGTCCAGGCGGGTGACGTTTTGGGCCACGTCGACCAGGGTGTAATCGGGGATGGTGTCGAGGAAGACGTCGGCGTCGCCGAGGCAGAGATCGAGATCGACCAGGGCGACGGAGTTTCGCTCTTCGCGGGCGAGGATGCAGCCGAGGTTGACCGATAGGCTGGTGGTGCCTACGCCGCCGCTGGCGCCGGCGATGGCGATGACCTGGCTGCCGCGGGGCCGGGTTTCGCCGGGAGCGAAGTGGCGCTCGCTGATCCGCCCCAAGGCGCCCAGCAGGTCCTCGATGTGGACCGGTTGGGTGAGAAACTCCTTCGCCCCGGCGCGCATCGCCTGCAAAATCAACTGCCCGTCGTTGGACGAACTCACCACCAGCACGGCGCAGGCGGGTGAGGTCTCGTTGAGCCGGCTGACCAGGGCCAGCGCCTTGGCCGGATCGGCGTCCAGGGCGACCATGCCGATGTCGGGGTTGGTCTGGGCCACCACGTCGGCGAAGAACTCGTAGCGCGAGCACTCCGCCTCGAGCCAGATCATGTCCATGCCCAGGAGGAGGCTCTTCAGCTTCTCGCGCTTCGAATCGTCGGGATCAACAATGGCTAAGCGAAGGACGTTGCTCATGAAGTCGGTGCAGGCGGATCACAATGTTGCTGAAATTCAACCGCGGGGCGCGCAAGCTCATCCCTGAAAAGATAGCATACAGCGGGCACGGTCCCAGGAAACTAGGGAACTACGTCGTAGCCGACGGGCCCGATAAAGGGCGGTTCCGGATTGCGCGCTGGGATGGGATCGGTGCGGTTGGAGTTGTTCGCAATGGGAGCGGGGTAACGGTTGTAGGGGCCGCCGGCGTCGCCGTCGGGGCCAGCCGCCGCGGGAACCGGCACGGGAACCGGCACGGCGGAGGGCGGCGCCATGCCCGGCTGGCCACCCCCGCAGGGTGCCGGGCCGCCGCCCAGAGAACTCCCGCCCTGACAGCAGACTGGCACTTCCAGGTGCCCGATGAAGAACAATTCCCAGTCGCTGGGACTGGCCGTCTCCATCCCGGGACCGCAGGGGGGAACCTGGTTGGCGTCCAGGGGCTCGATCAGCTCGGGCGTGACCATGATCAGCGTTTCCACCTCGTTGATCTGTTCGTTGACGTTGCGGAAGGGCACGCCGATGTAGGGGATTTCGCTGATCCACGGCAGGCCGGAATTCTGCGAGTCCACGGTGTTCTGCACCAGGCCGGCGATCGCCAGGGTTTGGCCGGCCTTCATCTCCACGCCGGTCTCGACGGTGCGGATCTTCAACGAGGGGGGACCGCCGACCACGGTGAGCGACTTGTCGATTTCGCTGACCTCGGCGCGGACTTCCAGGCGGATCCGCCCGTTGCCCAGGATGATCGGCACCATGTCGACGATGGTGCCGTAGTTGACGAAGCTGGTCGACGGCCCGGTGATGCCGCCGTTGAGCTGGTAATAGTATTGGCCGCCGACGTTGAAGTGGGCGGGCCGTCCGCTGATGGCCGCCAGGGTGGGCTCGGAAAGGATCTTGGCCAGGCCGTCCTGCCGCAGGGCGTTGAGGACGCCGAAAAACGCCGAGCCGGAATGGCCGATGTTGAACTGGACCGTGGGGGCGCCGCCGGTCGTCATCGATCCGCCGGAGATCGACGAGATCAGGCCGCTGACCTGGGAGACGAAGTTGCCGCTGCCGTTGATCTTGGCGAAGTCGAATCCCAACTGCCGCAGCTTGGTCCGCGACACTTCCATGATCTTGACGTGCAAGAGCCCCTGCTGCACGCCGCTGACGTTCATGTTGTTGATGATCTTGGGGTAATATTCCTTGGCGATTTCCAGGATGATGGGGATTTGCTGGGGCTGATCGACATAGCCGGAGATCATCAGCGCGCTGCCCATGGGGAAGACGCTGAGGACGGTGCGGGGGAATTGGCTGCGGAGGATCATGCTCAACTCCCGCGAGTCGCCGACCACCGTCACGTCGACGGTGCAGATCTGCTTGTTTTCGCCCCAGAGGTTGACCTGGGTGACGCCCGGCTTCTTGGCCGCCACTTGCACTTGGGTGGGAGAGAGCGGCGTGAGTTCCAGGATGTCCGGGTTGTTGACCTGCACCTGGGGGATCTTCTGGTCCATGGTGAGGATGCGGCTGCTATTGACGGTCATCTCCAGATGATCGTTGGTCCCGACGACCCGGTGCAGGATCGAAGGCGAGGGAATGACCTCGGGCCGCGGCGGCGCGGGGGAGCGGGCCGGCGGCGGTTCTTGGGCGCCGGCCGCAAAGGCCGCCGCCAACGCCGCCGCCAGCATGAGGATTGTCAGCGGGCGGAAACGCCGCGTTTGTATGCGCGTAAACATCCGTGTTTTCCTTGCAACGTCTCTGTCTTGGCCACCAAACACCCCGCTACGAGGCCGCCGGCGTCGCGGGCGGCAGCGGCAGGTTGCCGGGAAGGGCGGCCTGGTTGCCGCGTCCGCCGTTGCCCGGACCGCTGCCCGGCTTGGCGGGCTTATTCTCCTCCGGCGGCGGCGGGGTCTTGCTCTCCGCCGCCTGGCCCTTCTTGCCGGGGGTCGATTTCACGCCGCTGACCGACCACCAACTCGCATCCGCCAGCGCCGAGTTGGCTGCCTCCCTCATGATGACATCGTTCATCTCGGCGCCGTTGAGAATCCGCATCGACCAGATCTCTTCGGGTGGCGGCTCCGGCGCGGGAACCTTCACGTCGTCCTTCTTCCGCAACGAACTGAGAAAGTCGTTGAATTCCTTGCCTTTATCCTTCAAATTGCCCAGGCCGGCGTCCTCGCCCGACTCTTCCTTGTCCCGCTGCGACTTGCCCGCAATGCCCAACAACTGGTGGGGCAGCGCCCCGTCGGTCTGCGTCTGGGTCTCTTCCTCGGGGCTGCGCATCACCAGCTTGATCGAGCCCAACTCGGTGGCCAGCATCACCAATTCCGCCTGCGCGGGAGTGACCAGCAAGGACACCGTCCGCACTTGGATCGACTTGGTCTCCGGGCCGCCGTTTTCGAGGTTGACGATCTCGTTGACGGCAAAGACCTTGATATCTTGGAGGATGGTGCGGGTGGTGGTTTCGGGGATCCCCCCGCCGGGGTTCTTGGCCATGTGGACCAGGATGTCGACGCGGCAGCCGGGCAGCAGGAGGTTGCCGCCGCCGCTGACCGCATCGACCCGAATTGACACCACCCGGTATCCCTTGGGGATCAGGATGTCGGCGCCCGGCGCATTGGCCCCCTTGACCGCCAGCTTGCTGTCCAGGATCGGCTCCTCGGCGAAGAGCTTGGTGCGAGTGCGGCGGCCCTCGATGTCTTCCAAGCGGCCCAAGGCGCCGGCGGGGACCTTGTCCTTCGGCCACTGCACCAGCTTCAGGCACTGGCCGTTGAGCGGGTCGCCCTGCGGCACGTCCTTCGAGGCCACGAAGATCGCCTGGTCTTCTCCCTGCGCGGGGGCCACTTCCGCGCCGCGCTTGGCGACGACCTGGATAATGCCCACGGAAGCCACCGCCCCGCAGCCCAGCGCCAACACCAGCAGAACTATCGACTTGACTCGCATTCCTCGCCCTCAATGCTCGCTGCCGCGCGTTCGACGCAGACCGCTGCCCGACGCACAACCGTCGCAGCCGTTAAGACTGCGCCTCTGCTTACAAACATTGGCGACGGAAGCCTCGGAACTTAACTCAAAGCCAGCCGCGCCGTAACGATCCCACCGGCGGTCTAATCCGTTGAACTAGCCCTGGCCGGATTGATCGTTATTTTCGGAACCCCAGCGTGCTCGGATATCCAGGGGCGATGGGGGTCGGGCTATTTTTCGCAGGGAAAAGCTTCTAAAATTCACCGACCTCTGCCCCCCTCGACTTCTTCGGCATAATCGGTAAAGTCTCTCCAGTTTAACTGTGGGGAAGGGATTTAGGGATTTGGGGATTTAGGGATTTAGGGAAACCGCAAGCGTGCGGCCGCGGCCTTCGCCCTTCCCAAATCCCTAAATCCCCAAATCCCTAAATCCCTCTTCTTACGGCAGCATCCCGCACCAGGCAAAGTAGGTAATCGTGCCCAGGGCGATGGGGATGCCGTAGGGCAACAGCATCATGGAGCTTTTGCGCTCGGCGGCGCTGGCCGCCAGCGTGCTGGGATTTCGAACGACCGCGATCTCGCCGAGGATGGACCAAAACTGGCGGAAATGATGGCCCCACTTGCGACCGAGGAGGACCATGGCGACGGCGATGATGCCGCCGAAGATGGCCGAGACGCAGAACGCGTAGAGGGTCGCCGTAGCCCCGACCCAGGCGCCGACGCCGGCCAGCAACTTGACGTCGCCGGCCCCCATGCCGCCGATGGCGTAGGCGGGCAAGAGCAGTCCCAGCCCCAGCGCCGTGCCGAAGAGGCTCCATCCCAAGCCCGGCCAGCCGAAACAGGCCGTTCCATAGGCCCAGCCGCCGATGACGAGGGGGAAGGTGATCCAGTTGGGCACCTTCAGTTTCCAGCCGTCGATCACCGCGGCGACGACCAACACCCCGCTGAGCAGCCATACGTGCCAATTTGCCGCCATGCCAGGGGCGACGGTGTTCAGATCCGACATGCGGTCTCTCCTTGGGAAGGATCAAGCATCAAGGATGAAGGATGAAGGATGACCGGGCAGACCCCGACCGCGCGTCCTTAATCCTTGATCCTTAATATCGTGCGCTCAACACGATGCTCACCAGGGCCGCGACGGCGCCGACGAAGTAGAGCACCAGTTGCGCGACGCTGCCGCCCAGTTCCATAGGAAGCGATGGATACATCAACCGACTCCTTGCCTTGCCCGAGAAAATCGCACCCGGGCGTACTCTCTCTATCTCAATCCTAGGTCAAAAAAACGGGGGGAGGGGGGAAAAGGAAAACCCCCTGGGCGCCGAGCCACGGCGCCCAGGGGGCTCCAAGTTCTGTTGCACGCCGCCGCTGGCAGATTAGTGCAGCGAGCTGGCGATCTGCTGGAACTTGCTATTGGCATTCACGCCGATCGTGGAAATGGCCGAGAGGCACACGATCACAATCAGCGACAGCATCACCGCGTACTCGACGGCGGTTGGGCCATCTTCGGACTTGAGGAAACGACGCAACTTCACGGCAAGCGACTTCATGAGTATTCCTCCATTCCGGCATGCACCCCGCCACCGGCGGGCTGACGCGGAATAAAAGCAACGGTCGGGTTTTTTCGGGCAAGGCCCCGGATTGGCGCCACGGGGCGGCCTGCGGATTGCCCTCGAAAACCCCATCTAGTAACAACGAGCCCTCATCTCCTCACGGGCTGAAGTACACCACTTCACCCTTTCGGCAGCCAGGCTGCCGCCGGGGAACCCCGTCGGCCCTTGGCTTTGCGTTGCCGACCTTGCGATCGGTTTGCCCTTGTCGAGGATGACAGGCTACAGGCCACGCACACAGCATCCTGCCTCTGCAATGAAACTTAGGTCAACTTCCTCGAATGTCAAATGGGGAAGTTTAAGAAAACCTGTCGCTCTCGGCATATTTCCCGGCCGCGGGGTCCGGATGTAGGGTGTGGCACCGCGGCACGCCGCGCGGCCGTCGGTCCCGCAGCCCGGTGCCAGGATCATAACCTATGTTTTCTAGCAGAAAGGTGCGCTGCGTCCCTAATTTCACATAGAAACGGAATCCTCATGGGCCGTCCATCCGAAGCCTCCGCAGAACCCGCCCCCCAGCCCCTCCACAAGGACCTGACCACTTGGTCCTGGCTGATGGGAGTGCTGATGTTGATCGCCCTGGCCGGTCCGTTTTTCGCCGGCCGCATTTATACCCGCGACGACCTCGGCGCCTACCACGTGCCCGTCCGGGCGTTCTTCGCCGAACGCTTGGCCCGCGGCGAACCCTTCGATTGGATGCCGCAACTCTATGCCGGCTTCTACCTGACGGGCGAAGGGCAGGGGGGCACGTATCATCCCTGGCACCAGCTTTTGTATCGCTGCCTGCCGCTACGGGCCGCCTTGGCCTGGGAATGCCTCGGCACCTATCCCTTTCTGCTCTTCGGCGCCTGGCTTTTCCTCCGCCGTCTCTTCCAGCGCGGCGACGCCGCCGTGCTGGGCAGCCTGATCTTCACCTTCTGCGGCTTCAATCTGCTCCACTTCATCCACCCCAACGCGGTGGCGGTGATCGCCCACATCCCCTGGCTCCTCTGGTGCATCGACATCGTGCTCTCCGATGCACGGTGGAGCAAGGTGGTCTGCGCCCAGGCCGGCATCGCGTTGTTGACGGGTTCCCAGTTGCTCCTGGGCTATCCGCAATATATTTGGTTCTCGCTGCTGGCCGAGGCGAGCTATGCGGTGTTTCTCATCTCCCGCCGCCGCTACGCCCCCCGCGTCGGTTGCTGCGAACGCACCGGGTGTCTGGATTGCGTCGGCTGCGGGACGCGGACCTGGCCGCGGCTGATCCTGGCCAAGGGGCTGGGAGTGCTGCTGGGCGGAGTGCAGTTGTGGCCCACCTTCGACGCCCTCTGCCACAGCACGCGGCAGGCCGCCGACGCCGCCTTCGCCCAAATGGGCTCCGTGCATCCCCTGAACCTGATCCAACTGGTCGCCCCCTACTTGTTCAGCGATCGCGTGCTGGGGGGCGGCACCCACGAGATGAGCCTGTATGTGGGCGCCGTGCCGCTGATGCTGGTGGCGTGGCTGGTGATCCAGCGGCGACACCTCGGCCCCCTGCGCCCCTTGGCCCGCGCGACCGCGTGGTTCGGCGCCCTGGCGCTGCTGATGGCCATGGGACAATACGGCTTCCTCTACCGGCTGCAAGCCTACGTGCCGCTGTTGAATCGCTTCCGCTGCCCTTGCCGGTATCTTGTGCTGTTCCACCTGGCGGCGGCCGTGCTGGCCGCCATGGGCTTCATGCTCCTGGCGCGGACCTATCAACAATGCCGCGAGGGCAAGGCCAACCGCGTCAACCCCCTTTACCCCGGCATCCACCAACACACCTTCGTCCCCTTGTCGAAGTTCGAGGGGCTCTGGGCCGTGGTGGTCGTCGGCGTCGCGGCGGCCCTGGTCGGTCTGCTGCGGCAACACCATACCTTCATTGCCCCAGCGATCGACGTGTTGGCCGGGCCGATCCTCTTGATCGCGGCGGCGCTGCTGGTGATGGGCGCCGCCCGCGGACTGCGCGGCTCCCTGGCCGCCCTGGTGCTGCTGGCGGCGGTCGACCTGGGCTGCTATGGCATGTCCTACGCCGTCTACCACGACACCGACCGGCTGGAGAACGTCGCCCTGGCAACTGCGATGCCGCCGGCCGATCTCGGCGGCCGCGTCTTCGCCCCGCCGGAACCGCTGGGCGACCAGTGCAAACTCTGGACCGGAGACCAAATGGTCCTGGCCGGATGGTCTCGCGCCGACGGCTACGCCGGCTTGGAACCGCGGCGCGAACTGGACTATGCCTCCCTGCCCGCCCTGCAAGTGGCGGCCACTGCCTGGGTGCGGCGCGACGCGGCCACGTCGCATATCGCCGGCCTGGTGCCCCGCGACACCAACTGGCTGGAAGTGCCCGGGCCGCTGCCGCGCGTCCGCCTCGTGACCCGCGCGGTGGCCAGCCAGGACCCCGGCCGCGACATCAAGCACATCGACGTCCGCACCACCGCCCTGACCGAATTTCCCCTGGACTTGCCGGCCGGCTCGCCCGGCAGCGTCCAGGTGACGACGGAGCGGGCCGGGCGGCTCGATCTGGCCGTCGCGACGCCCACGCGGCAATTGCTGGTGGTTTCCGAGAGTTATCACCCCGGTTGGCAAGCCGTCGTGGATGGCGCGCCGCAGCCGGTGTTGCGCGTCAACGGCGACTTCCTCGGCTGCGTGGTCGGCCCCGGCAAGGAAACCGTCTCCCTCGACTTCCACCCGGAAAGCCTCCGCGACGGCCGGCTGGCTTCCGCCGCCGGACTGGGGCTGACCGGCATCTTCCTGATCTGCGGGCTGGTGCGCTTCCGCCGCCGCCCGAGCGAGGACGAGATCCCATGAGTTACGACCTCTTTGCCGAGCGGTTGCTGCCCGAGGGCATGATGATCAGCGTGGTCGTGCCCGTCTACAACGAGGCCTGCGTGCTGGTAGAATTGTTGCGGCGGATCCAGGATGCCTTGACCGGCTGTACGCCGAACCACGAAGTCATCTTCGTCGACGACGGCTCCAGCGACCAGAGCCCGCGGGTGCTGGACCGCCTGGCCGCGGCGGACCGCCGCGTGCGGGTCGTCCACCTGTCGCGGAATTTCGGCCACCAGGCGGCCGTCCAGGCCGGCCTGGCCCACTGCCGCGGCGATGCCGTCGTGCTGATGGATTCCGATCTGCAAGACACCCCCGAGGCCATCGGACAGTTCGTCGCCAAGTGGCTGGCCGGCTACGAAGTGGTCTATGCCGTTCGCACCCAGCGCAAGGAAAACGCCCTGAAACGGGCGGCCTTCCACTCGTTTCATTGGCTCATGTCGCGGGTGGCCACGGTGCCGATCCCGGCGGACGCGGGGATTTTCGGCCTCGTCGATCGCCGGGTGGCCCGGCAGATCGTCGCCCTGGGAGAAAACGACCGCTACTTCCCCGGGCTGCGGGGCTGGGTCGGCTTCCGCCAGGCCGGCGTTGTCGTCGAGCGCAATGCCCGCTACGACGAGCATCCGCGGGTGTCGCTGGCCGGCCTCGTGCGCCTGGCAAAGACGGCGATGTTCTCCTTCTCGACGCTGCCACTGGCAATCTTCCACGTGATCGGGGCCACGGCGGCGGCTGTGTTCCTGGGGCTCAGCGCGTTTTCGCTCGGCTGCAAGCTCTTTACCACGCTGGCCATTCCCGGTTGGACATCCTACGTGCTCATCGGCAGTTTTTTCGGGGCCATCAACGCCCTGGGGATTTCCATCCTGGGCGAGTACGTGATCCGCATTTACGATCAGGTCCGCGGCCGCCCGCTCTACCTCGTCGATCGCACGGTGAATATGGAATCGGGTACCGGCGCCGCAGCGATAGACGACGTGGCGGGCGACCGCCCTTATGAAGAACTGATGGAACAGGCCGAGGCGATTTTGCAGCAAGGCGGCCTGATCGAGCCCCTCGACTTGGCCGACGCCTCGGACGAGGACGATGCGGTTCCGCCGGTGCTCTTGCGGATGGCCCGCGAGGAGGGGTAGAATAGGGTGCGGAGAGCCTCTTCGCACGGGAGCCGTAATCATGCCTAGCCAACCCTTGGTCCTTCACGGTCAAATTCGACCAGACGGAACGCTGCAAGTCGAAGAGAAGGTTAACCTTCCCCCCGGCCCGGTGTCTGTCACCGTACAAGCCCTGGCGACGGCAACACGGAGGCCAACCCTTCGGGTGCTGGAGGACATTTGGGCCCAGCGTGAAGCCCAAGGCATGGTCGCGCGGCCGGCCGAAGACATTGACGCCGAAATCGACGCCATGCGCGACGAGGACGAATCGCGGATGCGCGACATCGAGTCGGTCCGGCAGCGGCCTTCGGATCGACAGGGGTGACGATCGTGTCCGTCTTTCTCGACACCAACATCGTCATCTACCTGGTCGAGCGGACGCCCGATCTCGGGAGGGTCGCCGCACAGTATATTCAGGACCTGATCGCCCAAGGACAGCGATTGGTGGTTAGTGACCTGGTGCGGATGGAGTGCAGTGTGCGCCCCTTGAGGATGAACGACGCCGTGACGCTTTCAGCGTACCACGGTTACTTTGGTTCAGACGACGTGGACGTGGCGGCCATTACCGCTGCGGTGTGCGACCGGGCCGCGCTGATTCGAGCACGGCACAATTTCCGTCCCATGGACTGCTTGCATCTGGCGACCGCGATCGAGAACGGCTGCCAGCGGCTTCTGACCCATGACGTTCGGCTGCGGAGTTTTCCGGACATCGCCGTCGAAGTTCTGGCGTGAGATGGACGGCGACCGGGCCGCAACAGGAACTTCCCTACGCCAAAGAACCTTCGTGGCCGAATTACCGCTTGCCCAACATGAAGAGGGCAATCCAGGGGAGCGTGAGCAGCCACGCCAGCAGATAGACGGCCAGCAGCGCCGCGGTGGCAACGGCGCCGGGCGGTCGAGCGTGCATCTTCTCCCAGACCCGGAACACCACGCCGGCCATGCCCTTGGCGGTCTTCAGGGCCGGCGACTTGGCCTTCACCCCCTGAACGACGGCCCGGAAGATGGCCGGCGGAATCGGCCCGTTGATGGGCGGCAGCTCGCCCGGGAATTGCCGGCCCACATTGCGGGCGATCATGTTCGTCTTGAACGTGGCTGTGACCGCCGGCAGGATCAAGACGCCGAAGACGCAGAGGAATATCTTGCCGTGAGTGGCGCCATAGGCCACCAGCGCGATGGCCGCGAGAAACTGGAAGGCGCTCTCCAGGTAGCGATTGCGGGAGAACAGAATCTGGTTCAGCAGCCGCCCACCGTCCAACGGATAGATCGGCAGCAGGTTGAAGCCGTTGATCAGCCCCAACAGGATCGCGACCCAGAGCAAGCCGTTTCGGCAGTCGCGACTGAAGACGGGGACCAGGGCCGCCACCAGGAGCACGGCGGCCAGACACAATCCCGGCACCGGTCCCAGCAGGCTGACGATCGCCTCCTGGTAGCTCTTGGCGTTGGTTTTCTGTCCGGAGACGGCTGCGCCGAACAGTGGTATGAAGAACATCCGCACGTTGCGGTAGCCGAAGATCCGCATCCCCACATAATGCCCCAACTCGTGAAAGAACAAGATGCCGACCAAGGTCGCGGTGAAGGCGATGGGGTGGCTTCCCATTCCCAACGCAAGGAACAACAGCAGCGAAACCACCAGGACCATCACGGCCTGCGTCCAGTTGCCCTTGGGATTGCGGATCTTCTCCAATTCCTCGAGGACCGACTCCTCGAAGGGGTTGGGCGGAGGAGGCACTTCGGGGACTTCCTCGACGGGCACGGCGTCAAGGGGCGCGGCCTCCGCGCCGGCCGGCGGTGGGGGCTGGAACAGATTCTTGAAGAAGTCCTCTTGCCCGGAACCAGACATGGTTCTTGCTCTCCATGGTTCTCAGGATTCGAGAGGCGCCGCAGCGATCGTCGCGTCGTTGGCGCGACAACGCAACCGCCGGGGCAAGCCCGGCGGCTCGCTTGTAAGGAGACAAGAAAGCCGGCTCGGCTCAGCCCTGTTCCGCGGCACGCTGGAGGTCGGCGGCCTGGCGGCGATGCTTCTCGGCCATCCGCTGCCAGACGGCCCGCCGCGGCTTGCTCTTGACCACCGCCGCCAGATGCTCGTACTTCTCGGCCAAGGCCAACTTCACGGCCATCAACTTGGCATTCACCGCCACTTTGCCCACAGCACTACTCCTCTTCGCTTTCCAGGGTCAGTTTGAGTTTCTTCGGGGTCTCCTTCAAGGCCCACTTCTGCACGTAGATCGTGCCGATCACCGGGGGCTGGCCTTCGGCCACCTCCGTGTATCGAATGGTGTTCTTGGTCTCCTTCTCGACCTCGAAAGTCCGCTCAATCTTCATCGGCAGGTCTCCCTGATACGGCAACGGTTGACTGCCCCACCGGCAGGGGAAGCCCAGATTGTACACGAGGAAGCCACAAACGGCAACCCCTCACCCCCGACCCCTGGTCCCTGGCCCCCGGCCCCTACGGCGCAGCCGTCGTGTACTTCTCCGGCAGGAGGTCGGTCAAGTAGATATCCACCTGGGAGTCCTCGCCGGGACCGGCCGCATCGCCGGAGGTGGCCGACCCGCTGGTCTCGACCACCCCGATCCGCAGCCGCGCCGCGTCGATCTTCCAAGAGCGCAAAAGCTCGACCGTCTGGCGGCAGCGGGCGTAGGCCAGGTCCCAGCGGTCGTGGTACGACGAGCCCCGCGGCAGCGGCCGCCGGGAGGCATGGCCGAGGACCTCGACCTCCTGCGGCTTTCCGGCCAGTTCGGCGGCGATGATCTTCAGCCGCGCGGTCTGCTCCGCGCTAACCCGGCTGGCGCCGTCGTCGAAGAAGACGATGCCGCCGATGACCGTGCGGTCGCCCTGGCCGGGGACGCGAATCCGCGCCTGTTCTTTGCGGAGGACTTTGACCTCGCCGGCAGGGTCGCTCACGGGGCGGGTGGGGCCCTTGGTCTTGTCGCGGCTGCCGGCGTGGGGGGCCGGCGAGGTGCCCGGCATCACTCCCCAACTGGCAAACGGCTGCCACTTGGGCCCGAAGCGATAGTTCAGCGAGTCGATGGCCGCCTGCTGTTGCTTGCTGCTGCGTTTGGCCTTGGCGGCATCGCCGGAGGCCAGGGCGAACATGATGACGAAGAACGACATCATGATGGTGATCATGTCGGCGAAGGAGACCATCCACTCCGGGGCGCCGTCGGGTTTTTCTTCCGGTTTGGAGGCCATGGGCTTAGGCCGCCTCTCCCAGGGCCCGGCGGCGGAGCTTCGGCGGCAGGAAGGTGTCGAGCTTCTGGCGGACGACGCGGGGGTTGTCGCCGGCCTGGATCGAGAGGATGCCCTTGATGATGATCTGCTTGGTGAGCATCTCCTGATGGCTCAGGTAGCTGAGCTTTTCGCCCAAGGGGATGCACACCAGGTTCGCCATGACCGCCCCGTAGAGGGTGCCGATCAGGGCCACGGCCATCGACGGTCCGATGGTGTCGGGATTGTCGAGGTTGCCGAGCATGAGGATCAGGCCCAGCAGGGTGGCGATCATGCCGAAGGCCGGGCCGCAGCGGCCCATCAGCTCGAGGATTTTCTTGGCCTCGCGGTGCCGCCCTTCGAGGGCCTCGATCTCGGTCCGCAGGATCTCCTCGACCACCTCGCTACGGGTGCCGTCGACCGAGAGCTGGATCCCCAGCGTGACGAAGGGGTCTTTGATCTCCTTGGTCTTGCTCTCCAGGGCCAGCAGGCCCTCCCGGCGGGCGATCTCGGCCAGGTGGACGATCTCGTCGATCAACTCGCCGGGGCGTTCGGGCTTGCTGAAGAACGGCTTCTTGAGGATGCCGAAGATGTTCAGCACCTGCTTCAAGGGGAAGCCCACCAGCGTCACCGCGACCGCCCCGCCAAAGACCATCATCATGGCCGGCGGATCGACAAACTTGGTCAGCGAGATCCGCGACTCGCCGACCATCAGCACCCCCACCATCATGGCGAAGCCGAGGATCAGGCCGAGGATGGTGCTGATTTCCATGGTCCGGGTCTCGTAGGCGTGTACGGTGGGCGCCGCCGTGCGAGTCCCCTCTCCCTCCGGGAGAGGGCCAGGGTGAGGGCGAAGTGTAGGAAGCTCGTGATCCAGGACGTTAGCACTTGCGCCCATTCCCCTCACCCTAACCCTCTCCTGGAGGGCGAGGGGACCTGGACGGTGCGCGCAGGCAAGGACTGCCCTGACACATTATCGAGTGCCCGCTGAGACCGGCTTGACCCTCGACGCCTGCGTGTGGGCCGGTTAGATTTGCCAAGGTGGGAAAGCCGTTACAACCGGAGCACCTTCCGCCGTCAGCGGGTGGTGCTGGTGCGGAGGGCTTCAAGACGATCGCGGGCCTGGGACTTCAGATCGCCCGAGGCACGCTTGACTACCATCTGGTAGTAGATCTTGGCCACGCCCGGCTTGCCCTCTTCCTCGGCGGTGCGGGCCCGCTCCATGAGGACATTGAGATCGGCGGCTCCGGCGGCCTGCTCCAACTCGTGGAAGCGGCGGGCTTCGGCGACGCTGGGGGCTGCCCGGCCCGCCGAACTCTCTTGGGCGGCAAAGAGCCGCCGGGCCGCCTGGGCCGCCGCCGAGTTGCCGACCGGGGCTTGCCCGCCGCCCGCCTGCTGCTGGCCCGCACCAGCCGCCCACCGCTGGACCATCTCTTTCACCTGCGGGTTCACCCAGCCGGGCACGCCCGTCCCATCGCCCGCGGCCGCACCGGGATCCACCGCGGGGACCGTGGGAACGTTGCCGAGCATCGGACTGGCGCCGCCGACCACGGGCACCTGGCCAATCACGAAAGGCGTCTGCGAGGTGTCCGACATGAATCCCGGCTGGCCGTTGGTCAGCGTGAGCATCGGAGTCTGGCTCACCAGGCTTTGCCGAGCCCCTTGACTGAGGCTCAAGCCGAAATTGAGGTTGGAATTGCCGTTGTTGATGCTGAAACCGGTGCTCAGTCCGGCCCCGGGGGCGGGGCTGCCGAACGTCGGGGTGGCGAGGGTCGGCGTGCCGAATTGGAAGTGGACGCCGCCCCAATTGCCTGACCAACTGACGCTGTTCTGCTCGAAGAAGCTGTTGTTGGTCGTCGTGAAGGGGGTACGCACTCCGACCTGTTGGGCCAGGAGTTGCCCGCCGGCCAGACAAACGCCCACCAGAACCGACAAAGAAGCGGCTCGCATAAGAAGACCCTCCCCGCTGGCCCTTCCGCACCAAGCCCTCGCGTATTGTATCGGTTTTCGGCCGGGAATGTCAACTGGCTTCGCTCTCGGCCTCCGTGTTTCCCTCCTTCCCCCCTCCGCCCTCCGCCTTATCACTGTAAATCGTTACACTGTGGTATTTCCTTTTCTGACGAAGCGTGCTAGAATTGCCGACTGCTTTGCACCAGCGGGCTAAGCCAACCGGATGGTTCCTTGTCCTCGTGCCCCATGCGAAGGAACGCGTCGATGGTCCCCTGGAGCGATGTCCAACGCGTGCTTTGTGTCCGCCTGGATACGATGAGCGGGTTGCTGCTGACGACCCCGGCGTTGCGGGCGATCCGGCAGACGTTTCCTGGCTGCCGCTTGGCGATGCTCACCTCGCCCTCCGGGGCCCAGACCGCCCGGCTGTGCCCCGAAATCGACGCCGTCTTCCGCTACGAGGCCCTGTGGACGCGCTGCGGCAGCGCGGAGCGTCCGCCCGACGCCGAGGTGCAACTGATCGATCAGTTCCGCCATTGGGGGTTCGACGCCGCCGTGATCTTCACACGCCACGGCCAGGACCCGCTGCCGGCGGCCATGCTCTGCTACCTGGGCACCATTCCGCGGCGGCTGGCCTACTCCCAGGAGAACCTCTGCCAGCTCCTCACGGACCCCGTGCCGGAAACCGAGCCGGCCGGCCCCGTCCGACACGAGGTGCAGCGGCAGTTGGACCTCGTGGCCGCGGTCGGCTGCCACACCGACGACCAACGGCTGTCGTTGGCTGTGCCGGAGCAGGTGCTCGTGGACGTCGAGGGGCTGCTCCTGAAACGCGGTTTCCAGGCCGGCGAGCCCTGGGTGGTGATCCATCCCGGCGCCACCGCCCCCGCGCGGCGCTGGCCCCCGGAGTCGTTCGCCGCCCTGGCGCGGATGCTCGTCCGCCAACACGACTGCCGCGTGGTATTTACAGGGACCGAGGCCGATCGGGCGTTGGTCGAGGGGATCTGCGCCGCCATGGACGCCCCGGCGGAGTCGCTGGTCGGCTACCTCGACGTGGCCCACCTGGCCGGCCTGCTGGCCTTGGCCCCGCTGCTGATAAGCAACAACACCGCCCCGGTCCACCTGGCCGCGGCGGTGGGCACGCCGGTGGTCGATATCTACGCCCTGACGGCCCCGGATCGCACGCCCTGGGCGGTCCCCCATCGCGTCGTCTCCCGCGATGTCCCTTGCAAATACTGCTTCCACAGCGTCTGCCCGCAGGGACACGGCAACTGTCTCCGCCAGGTCACGCCGGAAGAGGTCCTCTCGGCGGTGCTGGACCTGGCGGGCGAGGTTTCTTTGGGCAGCCAATCCGACGGTGCCGCCGCCGAGGGCCCCCGCGGTATGCACCATCGCCCGGCCCGCGGCAAGCGAAGAGAGGGATTAGGGATTGGGGATTAGGGGAAAGGGGGAAAGGAATCGCGGCCAGACGCTCGCGGTTTCGCCTTCCGACCTTCACAAGCGATCCAGGAGCCGGTCGTAGTCGGCGTGGCTCCCGATCCAAAACCAGATCACGGTGCCATTTCAGCCTGCCCCGCACGGTGCTCGGCGAGCGCCTCGCGGGCCAAGCTCGCCAGCTTGTCAGACGAGGCCGCGATGGCACGGTCGAAATCGTCCTCGGCCGCCAGTTCGGCGAGCAATCGCCGGGCCAGCACGTCCTGTTCCGCGGCCGGCAAGGCCGCGGCCTTTGCGAAGGCCTCTTCGAGAAGCGTCGTCACGGCATGGTCTCCTTCACCCCAATTGTACCACGGCAGAGCAAGGGCGGAAGGCGGAGCAAAGGCGGAAGGCGGAGGGGGGAAGGCGAAACCACAAGCGTGCGGCGGCGATTCCTTCCCCCTTCCGCCCTCCGCCCTCCGCCTTCGTTCAGTTCACCGTCTCGCGGACCCAGCGGACCGAGGGCACGCCGCCGCCGGGGACCGGCTTGCCCTTGAGCGACTCGGCCAGGTAGCGCTGCCGCTCGCGGGAACTCTTGGCGTGCGGGGGACGGAAGTTGTCGCCCTTCTGCAAGATCGGCCGCGTCTCGGGGATGCAGCCGAAGGCCCGGCTCCCCGCAAGCTGACAGGGGAACCAGCAGCCCGCGCCCTTGGCGTCGAGCAGGTAGAACTCGGCATAGCAGTGGTTGGGCACCCAGACGGTCCGCGCCGGGATGCCCGCCGCCCGGCAGATGGCAATGAACAGCGAACTCATGTCCTCGCACTCGCCCGTCTTGTCACGCAACGCCGCCAGGGCCCCCTTGAGTTTGCCGTTCTTGTCGTACTTCACGTTCTTGCGGACCCAATCGTAGATCGCCTCGACGTGGTCCCATGCCTTCTCCTTGTCGGCGCCGATCTCCTTGGCCAGGGCGCGAATCTTCGGGTCGCGGGTCTCGATCTTCGGGCTGATCCCCAGGTAGCTGTGCAACTCGCCGCGGAGCTTATTCGCCTCGGGGATGCGGTAGGCGTCGGTCTTCTCCGGGGCCAGCAACTGGTTGCGGCTGATCTCGAACGTGATCACGGCCTTCGCCTCGTGGCCCGACTCCAAGTTGGCAACCTTGAACGTCATGATCTTGGCCCCGCCTTCGATGCTCTCGTAGCCGACCGCCACTTGGGGCGAAATCTCCTCCTCGGCCACCCTCACTTGCTGCTCCGGCCACTCCTTCGGCACCGGGACGTAGCCGTGCAGTCCGGTGCAGGCGCCGCCGACGGCGGTGATGACCACCCCGCAGCGCCACTTGGAGACGTCGACGTGGCCCAGCTTCACGCCCCCCGGCTCGGCGTCCTTGAATTGCGCCGAGGCCGTGGCGGCCGCGCCCAAAACCCCCAGCAGGCAACCGACCAACCACCGCGCGGACATGAAAATCGCCTCCCCAACCGCCCTGGGACCGATGCCACTACCTATTGGTATTCTAGTTCCGGCTACCGCGAGAAACACGGAGAAAAACGCCCGCGGCTGCGCCACCAATCCCCCCTCACCCTCCGGGAGAGGGGCAGGGGGTGAGGGCCGGGGCCGAGGACGCCCTTGCCAATTCGGTCTCCGCGGGATGAAATGAAGGGGGCAAGGAGTTAGAAGTTAGGAGTTAGAAGTGGAGAGTCAGGAGCATTGACGGCCCGCCGCTCCGCGATTCTAACTCCTAACTCCTAAATTCTTCTTCTCAGACTTTCCCGCAGGCGCTACCATGGACCACAATCCCCCCGATCGCTTCGACATCCTCCGCCTCATGCGCGACTATCAGCCGGGGTGCGTGCTGGGCGCGGCCGCTGAACTGGACCTCTTCACCATCCTGGGCGATCAGAACCGCTCCGCCGCGGAACTGGCCGACGAGACCGCCGCCGATCCGCGGGCCATGGCCATGCTGCTGGACGCCCTGGCGGCCCTGGGCCTCTTGCAAAAGACCGGCCCGCACTACGCCACGCCCGCGGTGCTGCGGCCGCTCTTGATCGCCGGCTCGCCCGAGACCGTGCTGCCGATGGTCCAGCACAGCATGACGTGTCTGCGGCACTGGACGCAATTGGCCGCCGTGGTCAAGTCGGGCCATCCGGGACCGCGGCAGGAGAGCATCCGCGGGGCCGAGGCGGACCGGGCCGCCTTCATCGCCGCCATGCACAGCGTTTCCGCCCCTATGGCCGACGGCCTGGTGGCACGCCTGGGAGGGCTCGATTTCCACCATCTGCTCGACGTGGGCGGGGCCTCGGGCACGTGGACCTTGGCCTTTCTCCGCGCCCGGCCCGCCGCGACCGCCACGATCTTCGACCTGCCCGACGCGATTGCCCAGGCCCGCACGCGGCTGGCCGGCCACGAGTTTGCAGGCCGCGTCCGCCTCGTGGCCGGCGATTTCTATGCCGACGAATTGCCCGGCGGGGCCGATCTCGCCTGGGTCAGTGCCATCGTCCATCAGCACTCGCGTCAGCACAACCGGGCGCTTTATGCCAAGGTCTATCGTGCCTTGCAGTCCGGCGGGCGGATCGCGATTCGCGACATGGTGATGAACGGCGACCGCACCCGTCCGACCGACGGCGCGCTGTTTGCCATCAACATGCTGGTCAACACGGAGAGCGGCGGCACCTTTACCTTTGCCGAGTTTGCCGAGGACCTTCAGGCGGCCGGCTTTGTTGATCCCGTTTTGCTGGTCGAGGGCGAGACGGCGATGGCCGTAGCGATGAATTCCGTAGTGGCGGCGAGGAAGGGGTAGCGGGGTTTGCTCGTCGGCATGACTCCGTGAGTGGCCAGGATTCGCTCGTCCCAGAGGGACGCGTGATAGTAGCCCAGCGATTTTATCGCTGGGTAGCGGGGGCCCCAGTTTCGTTTTCGTCCCGTGGGGACGATCGAATTTCAGGCGCCTGATTTCGGCCGTCCCTCCGGGACTTGTCGCACAAAATGGTTGTACTTGCCGTCCCAGCAGCGAACTGCTGGGCTCTTTTCAAGCGCCCCTTCGTGACGAACCCCCCCGCCCTCACCCCCGGCCCCTCTCCCATGGGGAGAGGGGAGACGAGCAAGAAAGGCAAAACGGCGGCCCGACTTTGCAGCCGGGCCGCCGTCTGTTGCTAGACCAGACCTTCTGCAACGGCCGCAGAAGGCAGGCATGGTGCTCGCTTAGTTGCCGCAGCCACAGGCCGGGGCGCAGGCCGTCGGGGCACAGCAGCACGGCGCCGGGCAGTATACCTTGACCGGCACTTGCTTGCACACGACCACCGGGACGCACCGGGTGACCGTGTAGCACACGTCCTTCGGCACGCACTGCTCGCAGTTGATCGTCTTGGTGTAGCACACCGGCTTGCAAACCGTATACGGCACCTGCTTCACCCGCTGCTCGGCAACCATGTGGCAGACCTTATACGGAATCTCGACGCTGTGGCACTCCTTGACGAAGTGGCAGACCTGGTAGGTGCAGGTCTTCACACGCTGCTCGGGCACCATGTGGCAGACCTGGTAGGTGCAGGTCTTCACGCGCTGCTCGGGCACCATCCTGCAGACGGTGTAGGGGATGTGCTTCTCGCACACCTCGCGCTCGATGTGGCAGACCTGGTAGGTGCAGGTCTTCACGCGCTCCTCCGGCACCATGCGGCAGACGGTGTAGGGCACCTTCCTCACGCAGGTCTCGCGGACATACTTCACGCAGTCGATCTGCTTCTGGCAGACCTCGGGAACCCAAACCCGGCACTGCTCGACCGGGCAGCAGCAGCCGCAGCCGCCGCAGCAGTTTGGCGTGCAGGCCTGGGGCGCCGCACAGCACGCCACCGGCTTGGTCTCCCAGTGGCCGCAGCAGACGTTGACCGTCTGCGTGTAGTGCACCGGGTTGCACACCGTGTAATACTCGTTCCGCTCGCAGGCCTCGTAGACCGGCTTGCAGACCGTGTAGGTGTAGTTCTGGCACTTGGTCTCCCACACCGGCTTGCAGACCGTATACTGGCAGACCTTTTCACGGGTCTCGTAGACCGGCTTGCAGACGGTGTAGCAGTAGTTCTCGACCTTGGTCTCGTAGACCGGCTTGCAGACGGTGTAGCAGTAGTTCTTCTGGCAGGTCTCCCACACCGGCTTGCAGACGGTGTAGCAGTAGTTCTGGCACTTGGTCTCGTAGACCGGGTGACAGACGGTGTAGTAGTAATTCTGGCACTTGGTCTCGTAGACCGGCTTGCAGACGGTGTAGCAGTAGTTCTTCTGGCAGGTCTCCCACACCGGCTTGCAGACCGTGTAGCAGTAGTTCTTCTGGCAGGTCTCCCAGACCGGCTTGCAAGTGGTATAGTTGCAAACCTTGACGCGCTGCTCCCAGACCGGCCGGCAGACCGTGTACGTGCATTCACGGTAGCAGGTCTCGGGGACGTAGCGGACGCAGTTGATCTCCTTCGGCACGCATACCCGCTCCCAGCACGTCTTGTGGCAGGTATATTGCCGCTGTTCGTAAACAACTTCCTTGCAGGTCTTCATGACCGTGCAGCATTGCTGCGGGCAGCACGCATAGTCGGCCGACGTGCAGCAGGCCTCGCTGCAACAACGGCAAGCGCCGCAGTAGCAAGCCTGGGCCGCACTAACAGCGACTGCCAGCAGGACGACCGCCATCAGCGGTACACCCAACATCTTCTTCATGGCATGCCTCCTTCAAGCACCACGGGACAGACAGGAATGGCCAAAAGGCCTGGTCTACTGACGGTAAAGGCGGGTTTCGCCTATATTCTCTTCGTCTTGCCTATGTGATGTACATTAGCCATCTATCCGGAAATGCACCTTCGTGTTCCACGGTGAAATTCTTCGTAGACGACGGATACACCCGAGTTTGTTGCGGATTATAGGTTTCTATCGTCACAATGGACGCTTTGCTTGACATGGCGAGCAGGAGATATTTGGGAACTTTAGATAGATTCCCTAGTAACAGGAAAGAGAAGGCGGAAGAACGACGGCGCCTGAGAGAACGTCTATGTCGCTGGGGCAAGCTGGGGGGGCGGAGAGAAAAGGCGGAAGGCGGAAGGCGGAGGGCGGAAGGCGGAAGGGGGAAGGCGAAGGGCGAAACCACGCGCGGCCCTCCCGGGGATCTTCAGTTCCAGGCCCCTAGTCCCCAGTCCCCAGCCCCCGGTCCCTTCCTCCTTCCCTCCTCCGCCTTCTTCCCCCCTCCCCTTGCTGGAATCGACCGGACGAAATACGATACGGTTTCCCTACCCGGTGGTGTAACGGTAACACAAGGGATTTTGGTTCCCTCGTTCAAGGTTCGAATCCTTGCCGGGTAGCTGCCCTGCCATGGTGACTGAACGCGACGTTTTTGCTGAGTCCGTTTCTTTTTCCCAGGACGCCATGACTGTGCGGCTGGACGATGGCCGCTTGCTGTCCATACCTCTGACATGGTATCCGCGGCTGCTGCACGGAACCGATGCGGAACGGATAAACTACGAGTTGCTCGGCGAGGGGGAGGGCATCCACTGGCCCGAACTTGACGAGGACATCAGCGTCGAAGGGCTCTTGGCCGGACGACGGTCAGCCGAGTCTGCGGCGTCTCTGGCGAAGTGGGCCCAGAGAAGGAAATAGTGTGCCAGAGGCGGCACCGGCCGAATCCTTGCCGGGTAGCTTCAGTGGTGCGTTGCCTGGGGACTCTCGACCGTTAGGGTCAGTCCCATGGCCCTGGTCACTGCGAAGAGCGTGGAGAGACGAGGATTGCCGCGCGGCGATAGCGCGCGGTAGAGGCTTTCCCGCTCGATCCCGGCCGCTTTGGCCACCTTCGCCATACCCCCCCACGCCTCGGCAAGCTGTCGCAGGGCAACCAACAGCACCCGCGGCTCTTCGGCGTCCTCAAGGGCAGCCTTAAGATACTCGGCCGCAAACGCAGGATTCTTGCGCAGCCTCTTGACCATCACCTCATCGTGCGAAACGCTCGTCTTGTCTTTCATGGCCTCTCGGTCCTTCGCTGGTAATCACGTCAGTTGTAACTTATATGTCACACATGGGCAAGCGATCAGGTTTCGGAGCCCCCCCTTGCGGCCAATCGTCCTCCTCGTATCCTCGCTGCCCCGCCGCCCCGTTGACTCCGGCCGGGATTATCATTACACTTCTAGGTTCCCTACCCCGAACGGTCCGGGGTGGTAGAGCAACTCGACCTTGACCGAATCCGTTTGAACCAACGCCGGACGCCCCCCATGCGTGGGAGGACATCGCCGGTGTGCCTTTCTGAGGAGTGTTTCCCTTGGCAACCGTCCTAGTCAAAGACTTGATCGAAGCCGGGGTCCATTTTGGCCACCGCGCCAGCCGCTGGAACCCCAAGATGCGGCCGTATATCTACGGCCGGCGCAACCTGATCCACATCATCGACGTCCGCGAGACCATCCGCGGCCTGCTGCGGGTGCGAAAGTACCTCCAGCAGGTGGCGGCAAGCGGCGGCCTGGTGCTCTTCGTCGGCACCAAGCGGCAGGCATCTGACACCATCGAGCACCAGGGCCTGGCCTGCGGGATGCCCTATGTCAGCGACCGCTGGTTGGGCGGCACCTTGACCAACTTCCGCACCATTCGCAGCCGGCTCACCCGCTTGGAAGAGCTGGAAGCCCTGCGGGCCAGCGACCAATTGGCCACCTACTCGAAGAAGATGCAGTCGTCGCTCACCCGCGAATATCGCAAGATGTATCGCAACCTCAACGGCATGCGGATCATGAACCGCCTGCCGGAGTGCCTGGTGGTCATCGATCCCAGAAAGGAAAAGAACGCCGTTCGCGAGGCCCGCAAACTGGGCATTACCACGGTCGCCCTGATCGACACCGACTGCGACCCGGACGAGGTCGATCTGCCGATCCCCGGCAACGACGACAGCATCCGCTCCATCGAGTTGATCGTGCAACTGCTGGCGCAGGCGGTCTCGGCCGGCAAGAACACGGCGGCCGAGGGGAAACAGGAGCAGGCCGAAGGCGCCGTGCCGGCGGCGGCCGCGGGCGGCTAGAGGTGGCGCGGGCAACGTAGGGTGGGTCGAGCGCAGCGAGCCCCACCATTTCCATTCTTGGTGGGATTCGCTGCGCTCGAC